>JALXEF010000034.1 GCA_027069855.1 Caldifarciminota bacterium | reverse complement strand
CCCAGCTGGTCCCGGCGCCCCTGACGCTGGTCACCTCCATGTTCCTGCACGGCGGCTGGATGCACCTCCTGGGCAACATGCTGTACCTGTGGATCTTCGGCGACAATGTGGAACTCACCTTCGGCCACCTGCGGTACCTCCTGTTTTACCTGGCCTCCGGCCTGGCCGCCGCCCTCACCCAGATCCTGGTCAACTGGAATTCCCCGGTGCCCATGATCGGCGCCTCAGGCGCCATCAGCGGGGTCCTGGGCGCCTATCTCGTGTTCTTCCCCGGCGCCCGAATCCTCACCCTGGTGGTTTTCGGCTTCTTCTGGGACATCGTGGCCATTCCGGCCTTTTTCCTGCTGGGCTTCTGGTTCATCCTCCAGTTTTTCCAGGGCCTCCTGAGCCTGCCCTTCTCCCACGGAGGCGGCGTGGCCTGGTTCGCCCATGTGGGGGGCTTCGTCTTCGGCTGGCTCGTGGCCCGGTGGTACCGCCGGCGCCTGCGTCGCCGGTACTACGACCTGTTTTTCTAACCCTTCGGGAGGTGTTCCATGGCACGACCTCGCCCCAAAGCCGGGCGACTGGACCTCTCGGTGTTTGAAAAGGCCCGCTTCCTGGCCGATCCCCTGTTCGTGGGGCGCCACCTGGTGTTCGCCGAGATCCGAATCGGCGGCGACAAAAAGCGCGCCTACATCGGCAACCTGTGGCAACGGGACCCCGACGGCCGGCTCCGCAAACTCACCCACCAAACCAAGGGCATCGCCCACCATCCGCAGCACCAGCCCGGCCCGGGCCGCTGGCTTCTGTTCCTGAGCAACCGGCAGGACGCCAAGGAACCCCAGGTGTGGCTCCTGCCCCTGGACCGGGGCGAACCCCGGCCCCTGACCACGGTCAAGGGCGGCGTTTCCCGGCCCCTCTGGGCGCCCCATGGCAAAGGGGTGTTTTTCCTGGCGGATCCCCGAAAGGTCCGCGGCAAGGAAGAGGAAACCCCGGACGTGCAGGTGATCCGTCGTCTCTTTTACAAACTCAACGGCCTGGGCTTCATCCACGACCGAAACCGGCAGATCTTTTACCAGCCGCTCCGGGGAAAACGGCCCCGACAGATCACCCGGGGCACCGAGCCCGTAGAGAACTTCACCGTCACCCCCGACGGCCAATGGATCCTGTTCACGGCCCGCTGGTTCCCCGAGGCCGACTACACCTGGCGCACCGACCTGTACCGCGTGCCCGCCGAGGGCGGCGACCCCGAGGTGATCCTGGAGTTTCCCGGCTTCATCGGCTCCCTGGCACCCTCTCCGGACGGCCGGTTCCTGGCCTTTGAGGGCAACGATCTCCAGCGCGGGTTCTCCACCCATCCCGGCGTCTGGCTCCTGGACCTGGAAACCCTGGAACTCCGGAACCTGACCCGCCCCTTCGGCCTCTATGTGGGCAACGCCCTCAACGCCGACTTTCGTTGGGCCACCAGTCTCCCCTCACTGCAGTGGGACGAGAACGGCCGCGTGCACTTCGTGGTCACCGACCGGGTGACCACCCACCTGGTGCGGATGCATCCCGAGGGCGAACCCGAGGCCCTGGACCAGGAAGACTGGTGCATTGACGGCTTCGCCGTGGGCCGGGGCCCGGACCCCGAGATCGCGGTCATCGCCAGTCGGATGGACCATCCCCAGGAGATTTACCGGCTGCAGCCAGGCCGGGTCCAGGCCCTCACCCGCATCAACCGCTGGGCCCTGCAGTACCGATTCCGCCCGGCCCGGCATTTCCAGGTACCGGCCAGCGACGGCACCCGGATCGACGCCTTCTACCTGCCGCCCCGGCGGCGCCGGCGCGGCGCCCCGCCCGCCATCCTGGAAATCCACGGCGGCCCCCGCACCGCCTACGGCCACAGCTTCATGCTGGAGTTCCATTACCTGGCCGAGGCCGGGTTCGCCGTGATCTTCGCCAATCCCCGGGGAAGCGCCGGCTACCCCGAAGACTTCACCGACGGTGTCACCCGGGCCTACGGCGAGCGCGATTACCAGGACCTCATGGAAGTGGTGGACTACTTCGTGGCCCAGGGCCTGGCCGATCCCGAACGCCTGGGGGTTACCGGCGGCTCCTACGGGGGCTTCATGACCAACTGGATCGTGGGCCACACCCGGCGGTTCCGGGCGGCGGTTACCCAGCGGTCCATCAGCAACTTCGTGTCCTTCTACGGCACCTCAGACATCGGCTGGCGCTTTTCGGAGCACGAGATCGGCGGCACCCCCTGGCAGAACCTCGCCACCTACTGGCACCGCTCTCCCCTGGCCTATGTGGAAAACATCCAGACGCCGCTCTTGATCCTGCATGCCGAGGAGGACCTGCGGTGCCCCATGGAACAGGCCGAGCAGCTCTTCGTGGCACTCAAGGTGCTCAAACGCGAGGTGGAACTCGTACGGTACCCCGGCGAGAACCACGAACTCTCGCGGTCGGGCCGGCCGGACCATCGCCAGGACCGCCTGCGCCGCATCCGCGGGTGGTTTGAACGGCACCTGCTCCGGAAGCCCTGATCGCCGGAAACGCCGGTCATCACTGCAAAAATTCGGCCTGTGGATTGACCTTTTGGCGAAATCAGGGTAAAATTCAGGAGGATGCGCTGTTTCCTGGCCATTGAAGTGCCCGAGGATCTGCAGCACCGGATCCATCGGGCACTGGAACCTTTAATCCGCCGATTTCCCGAGCTGAAGTGGGTGAAACCGGAAAACTACCACATCACGCTCCGGTTTCTGGGCGAGGTGCCGGAGAACTTTCCGGACCAGAGCCACCCCCTGCTCGGCGAAATCGCCCGGAAACACCGCCCCTTCTCCCTGAAGGTCCACGAACTCGGCGCCTTTCCCCACCTCACCCAGGCCCGCGTGCTCTGGCTCCGGCTCAACGGCGACCTGCAACCCCTGCACGACCTGGCCCGCCAGGTGGAACAGGCTGTGCAGCACCTCGGCCTGCCACCGGAAACCCGCGACTTCAAGGCCCATCTGACCGTGGCCCGTGCGCGCCGACCCGTGTACCTGCGAAACCTCCCCCTGCCCGACCTGGCAGGCGCGGCCTTCCCGGTCCGCGGGTTCACCCTGTTCCAGAGCCGGCTCCATCGCCAGGGCCCTACCTACACCCCACTCCGGAGGTATCGGTTCCATGACTGAAACCCTGCTGCGGATCGCCCGGGCCGTGCTGGAACGGGAACGCAAAGGCATCCAGCAACTCCTGGACCAGTTGGACGGCCCCCTGGGCACGGCCTTTGCCGAGGCCGTGCAGGTCATCAAAAACGCCCGCGGCCGCGTGGTGGTCACCGGCCTGGGCAAATCGGGCATCGTGGCCAAGAAGATCGCCGGCACCCTCACCTCCCTGGGCACACCGGCCATCTATGTGCACCCCACCGAGTCGCTGCACGGCGACCTCGGCATCGTCAGCCCCGAAGATGTGGTGCTGGCGGTATCCAAAAGCGGCCGTTCCGACGAGTTCCAGGTGCTGATTCCGCTCCTGAAGCGCCGGGGGCTCAAGATCATCGCCATTACCGCCGATCCCGACTCCGACCTGGCCCGCCAGGCCGATGTGGTGCTGAACATCGGAGTTCGGGAGGAGGCGGACCCCATGAACCTGGTACCCACGGTGTCCACCACCGTGAGCATGGCCCTGGGCGATGCCCTGGCCATCGCCCTGCTCTACGAAAAGGATTTCCGCCTGGAGGACTTCGTGAATCTCCATCCCGGCGGATCCATCGGCAAAAAGTACTGGTACCGGGTGCGCGACATGATGCTCACCGGCGAAGAACACCTGCCGGTGGTGCCCGAAGACGCTTCCATGCGGGATGTCATCCTGGAAATGACCGCCAAACGCGGCATCACCAGCGTGGTGGACCCGGAGAACCGCGTGGTGGGCGTGATCACCGACGGCGACCTGCGACGCCTGCTCCAGCGCGAGCCCAACCCGTTCCATCTCAAGGCCCGGGATGTGATGACCCGCAACCCCAAGATCATCGGCCCCGATGAACTCGCCGCCGTGGCCGCCCGCAAGATGGAGCAGTACGGCATTACCGCCCTCATCGTAGTGGACGAAGAGCGCCATCCCATCGGCATCATCCACCTGCATGACCTCATGAAGGCGGGCGTGGTATGAGGTGGCTCGGGCTTTTGTTCATCCTCGGGCTCGGCTGCCAGGGCTCCCGGCCTGCGGCCGAAACCCCAAGCACGCCCCCACCCCGGCCCGAGGTGCAACGGGTGCAGATTGAGGAAACCCGCTGGGGCAAACGCGCCTGGACCCTCCAGGCCGACCGCGTGGCCTTCCGGAACGATACCACCGCCCTGTACCACCTCACCCTGCACTTCTACGACGAAAACGAGATGCCGAGTTCCGTGCTCACCGCCGATTCCGGTTACCTGTACGAACGCACCCGCGACATGGTGGCCCTCGGCCATGTGGAGGTGCTCACCCTGGACGACAGCACCCGGCTCCTCACCCGATCCCTGGCCTGGGACAACCAGCGCCAGCGGATCTACACCTTTGACAGCGTGACCGTGTACCGGGGCGGCGAGGTGCTCCACGGCGTGGGCCTGATTTCCGACCCGGCCCTGAAACACATCCGCATTGGAGGCGAGGTCCTTGGCAAACCTCAAGAACCCTGATCTGCCCCGGCCCGAGGCCGCCGGGGAAAAGGACACCTACGACGACCTCATTGAAAAGATCGCCACCAAGGTGGTGGCCTGGCGCATGAGCATCCCGGCCATCATGGTGCTGGAAAGCGCCAAGCCCCTCTCCTTCGTGGCGAGCCAGGCCCTCGTGTTCCTGGAGCCCCTGGTGCAGGCCTTTTTGAACACTCGCGAGTACCGGCGGTTCTACGAGATGCTGGAAAACCGCGAGAATGTGGAGCGCCTGATCCAGGCCATTGAACGCAAGGAAGAGGAGTACCAGGCCGCCCAGAAGGCCCAGAAGAAACAACGGAAGGAGGCCCGGTGATCCCGCTGCTCCTGGCCCTGACCCTGCTGGCCGGCCCACCCGAATTTACGCTGGCCCGGGTCCAGTACAGCGGGGGCGGCGACTGGTACAACGACCCCGAGATCCTGCCCAACCTGGCCCGGGAACTCCGGAACCGCCTGGGCGTTCCCGTGGACACGGTGCAGCAGGTGGTGTCCCTGGCCGACCCGGCCCTGTTCCAGTTCCCGTTCCTCTTCCTCACGGGCCACGGCAACCTTCGCCTTTCCGACCAGGAGATCCAGAACCTGCGCCGGTACCTGGACCACGGCGGCTTCCTGTACGCCGACGACGATTACGGCATGGACCAGGCGTTCCGCCGGGAAATCCGGCGGGTGTTCCCGGACGCCGAACTCCGCGAACTCCCCCCGGACCATCCGCTGTTTCATGTGGTGTACGACCTGCGGCTCCCCAAGATCCACGAGCACTACCCCGGGCCGCCGCGCGCCTACGGCATCTTTCGCGGCGGTCGGCTGGTGGTGCTCTACACCTACAACACCAACATCTCCGACGGCTGGACCCCTCGCCACAAAGACCCGCCCGAAAAGCGGGAACAGGCCTTCAAAATGGGCGTCAACATCGTGGCCTATGCGCTCCTTTACTGAACCCGAAACCCTGAAGGAACAGCTGCAGCACCTGGACCGGTTCCGGGTGGCCGTGGTGGGCGACCTGATCCTGGACGAGTACCTGGTGGGCCGGGTGGACCGCATCTCGCCCGAGGCCCCGGTGCCCGTGGTGAACCTGGAACGCCGCACGGTGCGGCCCGGCGGCGCCGCCAATGTCGCCCTGAACCTGCGGGCTATTGGGGTCCAGACCGCCCTGTTCGGCGTGGTGGGCACCGATGCCCAGGGCTGGGAGCTCCAGGCCCTGCTCCAGGCCGAAGAGGTGGGCACCCAGGGCATCGTGGCCCTGGAGGACCGGCCCACCACCGTCAAAACCCGCGTGGTGTCGCGCCGCCAGCAGATCGTGCGGCTGGACCGCGAGGATCCCTCACCCGTGCCGCCCCAGGCCCTGGACCGGATGTTCCAGGCCCTCCGGGACTGGCACCCCGATGCTGTGATCCTGGAGGATTACAACAAGGGTCTCCTCAACGCCGAAACCCTGCCCCGGCTCCGGGACCTCCTGAACCCCGTCTGGGTCGCCGTGGACCCCAAGGAGGAGAACCTGGAGTTTTACCGGGGCGTGCACCTGCTGAAGCCCAACCGCAGGGAACTGGAACACCTGGCCGGCCGCCGGCTCTCCCACCTCTCCCAGGTGCAGCAGGCGGCGCGGGAAGTGTACCGCCGCCTCGCACCCGAACACCTGGTGGTCACCCTGGGGGAGGAGGGCATGTGGCTCGTGGCGCCTCACCTGGAGGCCCATGTGCCGGCCCTGCCCGTAGAGGTGTACGATGTCACCGGGGCCGGCGACACGGCCATCGCCTTTCTTACCGTGGGGTTCCTCCTGGGCCTGGATCCGGTGGAGGCCACGGCCCTCGCCTGCCTGGCCGCAGGCCTCAAGGTGCAGAAGTTCGGCGCCGCCCGGATCCCGCTGGAGGAACTCCTTGCTGCGCTGGACCGCCACTGGACACCGCTGCTGGAAAACACCCAAATCCATCAAGGGGGGAACGATGAAGTATCCGAAGGCTGAACCTTACAAGATCAAGATCGTGGAGCCCCTTCGCCGGCTTGGGCGCGACGAACGCCTGAAGGCCCTGGAACAAGCCGACTACAATGTGTACCGGCTCCACGAAACCCAGGTTTATCTGGACTTCGCCGACGCCCGCGGCAACGGCGCGCTGAGCCAGGGCCAGTGGGCCGGGCTCATGATCGGCGACGAGGCCTACGCCGGCAGCGTGAACTTTGAGCACCTGGCCGAACAGGTGGAAGCCCGCTTCGGCAAACGCCACATGGTGCCCACGCACCGGGGACGCGGCGCCGAACACCTGTTGCTCCTGTTCCTGAGCGAAGAGGGTCAACTCATCGTGGGCAACACCCCCACGCCCACCCTGCTGAACCTGGTGGACCGGTATCACCGCGAGTATGTGGACCTCACCGTAGAGGAGGCCCGGGACCCGGCCAACCCCTTCCCCTTCAAGGGCAACCTGGACCTCGGCAAACTGGAGGATCTCCTGAAGAAACAGGGCGACCGCGTGGCCTACATCGTGATGAACACCTCGTCGCCCACCAACGGCGGCCAGCCCTTCTCCCTGGAAAACCTCAAGGCCGTGGCCAAACTCGCGAAGAAGTACGGGAAAATCCTCACCCTGGACGCCACCACGATCTTCTCCTCGGCGCTGCTCGTGAAGGAGAACGAAAAGGGCCACAGCCGAAAGTCCATCTTTGATCTGGTCCGCGAGTTCTCCGACCTCGCCGACATCGTCTATCTCTCGGCCCGCGAAGACCTGATGAGCCACACCGGCGGCCTCATCATGACGAACCAGCTGGAGTTCTATGTGGAGGCCCGGAGCCTGGTGGTGGTGTTTGAAGGGCTCCACACCTACGGCGGCCTGGCCGGGCGCGACATGGAGGCCATCGCCGTGGCCCTGCGGGAAATGGACCCGAACGAACTCCTGTTCCGCCGGGGACGCATGCTGGACCTCGCCCAGAAGATCCGGGATGTCGGATACCACCTGTACGAACCCGTGGGCACCTCCGGCATCATGCTGGACATCTCCTTCCTGCAGCGGGGCGAGTTCCCGGCCCACGCCTTCGCCGCCGCCCTGTACCTGGCCTCCGGTGTCCGCGGCGGGCCCCGTGGCCCCTATGTGGGCATCTTCCTGCCCCGCCGGGTGTACACCCGGCTCCACCTGGATTACCTGGTGGAAGCCCTGGATAAGGCCCGCGAGGTGCAGGAGATCCCGGCCCTGGAACTCGTGGAGGACTATCCGCCCATGCGCAACGAGATGGCCCGGTTCCGCCCGGTGCGCGATTTTCCGCTGGAAGCCCATCCCTTCCTGGTGCAACCCGAGCCCTACAAGATCAAGGCCATTGAGCCCCTGTTCCTCACCACCCGGAAACGCCGGGAGGAGGCCATCCGCGAGGCCGGCTGGAACACTTTCCTGCTGCGCTCACGGGATGTCTATATTGACTTCCTCACCGACTCCGGCACCTCGGCCATGAGCAACGCCCAGTGGTCTGAAGTGATCCGGGCCTCGGAGTTCCTCACCTATTCCGAAGCCTACGACATGTTCGTGAACACCATCCGTGAGATCTACGGCTTCCCCTATGTGTTGCCCACCCACCAGGGCCGCGCGGCCGAGCACATCCTGTCGCAGATCATGATCCAGCCCGGCCAGTATGTGGCCAACAACATGTACTTCACCACCACCCGCGAGCACCAGGAACGCGCCGGCGGCATCTTCGTGGATGTCATCATCGACCAGGCCCATGAGCCGGCCGTGCGTCACCCCTTCAAGGGCAACATTGACCCCCAGAAACTCATTGACCTCATCAAGGAGGTGGGGCCCGAACAGGTGGCCTATGTGTGCCTGGAGCTCAATGTCAACATGGCCGGCGGCCAGCCCGTGTCGCTGGACAACGCCCGCGAGATCTCCGAGATCTGCCACGACTTCAACATTCCGCTGATCTACGACGGCACCCGGGCCGCGGAAAACGCCTACTTCATCAAGGTACGGGAACCCGGCATGGAGGAACGCACCATTGAGGACATCTTCAAGGAACTCATGTCCTATGCCGACGGCATCACCGTGAGCGCCAAGAAGGACCTCCTCGTGAACATCGGCGGCTTCCTGGCGGTGCGCGATTACGAACTCTACAAGCGGATGGAACAGTACGCCGTGCGCTTTGAGGGCCATCCGGCCGACGGCGGCCTGGCCAAGCGCGATCTCGTGGCCATGGCCCAGGGCGCCCGCGAAATGCTGGACTTTGAGCACCTCCGGAGCCGCATCGGCCAGGTGGAATACCTGGCCCAGAAACTCCTGGATGCCGGCGTGCCCATCGTGGAACCCCCGGGCGGCCACGCCGTGTTCCTGGACGCCAAACGGTTCCTGCCCCACCTGCCCCAGGACCAGTTCCCGGCCCAGCGCCTGGCCGGCGAAATCTATGTGGCCTCGGGTGTGCGCACCATGGAACGGGGTATCGTGTCCGCCGGCCGCGATCCCAAAACCGGCAAACACAAGTACCCCAAACTGGAACTCGTGCGGGTGACCATCCCCCGCCGGGTGTACACCCACCAGCATCTGGATGTGGCCGCCGAGGGCATCCTGGAAGTGTTTGAACGCCGCGACAAGATCGGCGGGCTCCGCATGGTGTTTGAACCCCCCACGCTGCGGTTCTTCACCGCCCGCTTTGAACCTCTGGAGGGATGAGCATCGCTGCACTGCTCCTGGGCCTGCTGCTTCTGCAGGCTCCGGCTCCGGATTCCGCCCGGCCCTCGGTGGGCCGGGCGGTGCTCCTGGCCGGCATCGTGCCCGGCGGCGGCGCCTTCTACCTGGGGAAACCCCTCAAGGGCCTGGTGCTCGCCGGCATTGAACTCGTTCCGCTGGGCCTGGCCACCTACCATTACCAGCGCTACCACACCCTCAACGACCGCACGGAACTGCAAACCGCCTTCGGCTGGTTCATCCTCTTCGTGGGCACCAAGCTCTTTTCCATGGCCGACAGCTATGTGACCGCCAAACTCTGGGGCTTCCGCGAGGCCCAACGGCTCGTGGAACAGGATGTTCAGCTCCCCGACAGCCTGAAACCATGAACCACGAAGATTACATGCGCATCGCCCTGGATCTCGCCCGGTGGCACCGGGGCCGCACCCGGCCCAACCCCACGGTGGGTGCCGTGATCGTCCGCGACCACCGGATCGTGGGCATCGGGTACCACCTGGGCAAGGGCACGGACCACGCCGAGGTGGTGGCCCTGAAGGCCGCAGGCGACCTCGCCCGCGGCGCCACCCTGTATGTGACCCTGGAACCCCATTCCTTTCACGGCACCACTCCACCCTGCACCGAGGCCATCATCCGGGCGGGGATCCAGCATGTGGTGGTGGCCGTGCGGGACCCCTTCCCCCGGGTGCGGGGCACCGGCATCCAGCAACTAAAAGAGGCCGGCATCCGGGTCACCGAAGGGGTGCTCGCCGAGGAGGCCCGCCGGCTCAACGAGGCCTACTTCAAGTTCCACGAAACCGGCCTCCCCTGGGTAACCCTGAAGGTGGCCCTCACCCTGGACGGCTTTATCGCTCAGCCCGACGGCCGATCGCAGTGGGTGACCTCGGCCGAGGCCCGCCGCTGGGTCCACCGGCTCCGCGGCGAACACGACGCCGTACTCATCGGCGCCGGCACCGCCCGCACCGACGATCCCCTGCTGACCCCCCGCGAGGTGTTTGCCTTCCATTCACCCCGCCGGCTGATCCTCAGCCACTCCCTGAACCTGCCGGCCCACCTTCGGCTGTTCCAGACACCTCCCGAAACCGTGGTGCTCACCGACCATCCGAACCCCGGAAACCTGCCGGTGCCGGTCTGGAGGGTGCCGGACCTGGAAACCCCCGAGCCCCTGCTCCGGCTTCTCGCATCCCACGGAATCCAGAGCGTGCTGGTGGAGGGCGGCGCCCGGGTGTTCTCCTGGTTCCTGCGGCATCGGGCCTTTGACCGCCTGATCCTGATTTACAGCCCGAAGATCCTGGGCCGGGGCCTCGGGGCCTTCGGCGGCCTGCAGGAAACCTTAGAGCAGGAACCGGCCTGGGAACGCGAAGAGGTTCGGCCGCTGGGGCCGGACCTGGCCGTATCCTTTAGGCGGAAAAGTCACTGAAAACAAGGAGGCACAGATGTTCCCCTGGTGGATCCGTGTGCTTTTCCTCGCCTTTGTGGTTTTCTCCGTGTGGTATTTCGCCCGGGCCTTCGCACTCCGCATGGCCCTGGTGCGAAAGGGGCGGCCCGACGGCCGCCTGGACCGCCTGGCTTACCGCCTGCTCCGGGCCCTGGTGCTGGCCATCACCCAGAAACCCGTGCTCCGCATCCGATGGCTCACAGGGCTCCTGCACGCCTTCATCGCCTGGGGCTTCCTGGTGTTCCTCACCTCCACCCTGGACCTCATGATCGACCTCTGGACTGGATGGTCGCTGGTGGACCACCTGCCGGCCCATGACCTCTACCTGAGCATCACCGACCTATTTTCCCTGCTGGTGTCCATCGGTGTCATCGGCCTGGCCTTCCGCCGGTTCGTGCTCCGGCCCCAGGCCCTGCAGATCCCCAAAGACCGGCCGGTGCTGGTCAACGAGCACTCCAAACGCCACCCCCAGTTGCACTCGGCCCTGGTGCTGCTCCTCATCTTCTCCCTCATGCTTACCTACCAGCTCTTTGAGGCCGGGCGCATTCTGCAGGGCACCATGCAGGGCTTCCTGCCCACCGGGCAGTTCTGGGCCGGCCTGCTGGCCCCGGCCGGCGCCTGGGCCGGCGCCATCGAGAAAATCTTCTGGCTGCTGCACCTGATCCTGGTGTTCGTCTTCCTCATGTTCATCCCCAACTCCAAGCACCTGCACCTTTTGACCGGGCCCATCAATGTCTTCCTGAAGCGCGAAAAGCCCTACGCCTATGTGGAGCCCATGGACCTGGAAAACGAGGAGAACGAGTACTTCGGCGCCCTGCAGGCCCACGACCTGGCCCAGAAGAACCTGTTCGACACCTTCGCCTGCATTGAATGCGGCCGATGCAACGACTTTTGCCCGGCCTTTGCCGCCGAATCCGCCCTCTCCCCCAAGTGGATGATCGTGAACACCCGGGAACTGCTGCTGGAAGAGAAGGATTCGCTGCTCAAGGAGGGCAAGGGCGAAAAGCCCCTGGTGGGCACCGTGCTCAGCGAAGAGGCCCTGTGGGCGTGTACCACCTGCGGCGCCTGCATGGAGGTGTGCCCCATGGACATTGAGCACATCCCCATGATCCTGGAGATGCGGCGCGGCCAGATGCAGGTGGAGGGCAAGTTCCCCAAGGAACTCACGCCCGCCATGAAGGGCCTGGAAACCCAGGGCAACCCCTGGGGCGTGTGGCAGGGCGAACGCCTGAAGTGGGCCGAGGGCCTGGAGGTGAAAACCGCCAAGGAACTGGGCGAGGCCCCGTTCCTCTTCTGGGTGGGCTGCGCAGCCTCCTTTGACGACCGGGCCAAGAAGGTGGCCCGCGCCATGGCACAGATCCTGCAGGCCGCGGGCATTGAGTTTGCGGTACTGGGCGAAGAGGAAAAGTGCTCCGGCGACCCGGCCCGGCGCACCGGCAACGAGTACCAGTTCTACCTGCTGGCCACCGAAAACATTGAACTCTTCCGGCAGTACAAGGTGCAGAAGATTCTGACCATCTGCCCGCACTGCTACAACACCTTCAAGAACGAGTATCCGGACTTCGGCGGCCGGTTTGAGGTGGTGCACCACAGCGAGTTCCTGCAGGAACTCCTCCAAAGCGGCCGCATCCAGCTGAAGAAGCCCCTGGGCCAGAAAGTCACCTTCCACGACCCCTGTTACCTGGGCCGGCACAACGGCGTGTACGACGCACCGCGTGAGGTGATCCTGAAGGTGCAGCCCGAGGAACTCGTGGAGATGCCCCATTCCCGGGAACTCAGCTTTTGCTGCGGCGCGGGCGGCGGCCGCATGTGGATGGAGGAAACCGGCAAGTACAAGGTGAACCAGCTGCGCACCCGCGAGGCCCAGGAAACCGGCGCCCAGGTGGTGGGCGTGGCCTGCCCCTTCTGCATGCGGATGCTGGAGGACGGCATCCGCGAGATCCAGGCCGAGAACCTTCAGGTGAAGGACATCGCCGAACTGGTGTGGGAGGCCATGCAGGGCTGAGGCCTGCCTTACAAGGATCACTGCCGGGGGCCCGCCGGAGAAGGTGGGCCCTCGTCTTTCAACTCGCTCTTGACCAGCAGATACTTGCCCGTGGGCTCCGGCGGAATGTCGTCCACATACCGGAACCGGACCGTCACCTCCCCCACAATCTTCTGGAAGAGCCGCCGGAGCCGCGCCTCGTAGGCCTCCCGGTTCCGAAGGAAGGCCGGGCCGACCACGAGTTTCACCTCAAAATCGGTGAGGCTCTTCTGGATCACCTGGTACTTGCGCAGGTCGGGGATGTCCTGGACCGTGTCCACGCCGAAGAAACTGGGGACCGTCACATAGCCGCCTTCGGGGGTGCGGATCAGGTCGGTGGTGCGGCCCAGCACCTCCTGGAAGGTCCAGCCCGGCCAGCCGCAGGGCTCGGGCTCCTCCCCCAGCACCAGCAGGTCGCCGGGCGCGTAGCGGATAAAGGGCATCACCCGGTTGTCCAGGTCGGTGACCACGAACTCCCGCACCCTGGGGTCGGCCAGGCCGGGCCGCTCGCGGGTTTCCACCACCACATGGGGCTCCACGGTGTGGTAATACCCCCGGGCACACTGGTACGCCACCGAAAGGATCTCGCCGAAGCCGTACTGGCCGTGCACCGGCGCCCGGAACACCTCGGCCACCACCCGGCGTTCCGAGGGGAACAGGGTTTCCGAGGTGGCCACCACGGCCCGGGGCGGGGGCACCTCCAGGCCATGGTCGCGCAGGTACAGGGCAAAGGCGTACAGGGCCTTGCTGTAGCCATAAAGGAGCCAGGGCCGCACCTGGAGATAGAGGCGCACGAGATCTTCAAAGGCCCGGGGGTCCTTGAGGGTGAAGGAGGGGAACACGCGTTCGTTGCGAAGCCAGCTGCCCAGCCGTTTGATGGGCTGCCTTTCCTTGGCATAGGACGAGGGGTTGCCCCAGAGGGAGAGGATGGGGCGGCCCCAGCGGTGCCCGATTTTCTCCAGGAACCGGTACTGGGCCGCCAGCCCCAGACTGATGCTCCTGCGATCCACATAGAAGCGGAAGGGCGTACCCGTGGTGCCGCTGCTGGCGTTGATCTCATGGGGCCGCCGCTGCCAGCCCTCGGCCAGGAACTTCTCGGGCTGCCGCCGGATCTCCTCCTTGGTGAGCACCGGGAAAGCCTTCAGGTCGGTGACCACCCGGCCGCCGAAGTACTCCCGATAGAAGGGCACCCTCTGCGAGGCGAAGGCCAGAAGATCGTGGAGTTTCCGGGTAACGAACGCTTTTCGGCGTTCCTCGGGCCAGGTTTCATAGGCCCGGAGGAACCGCAGGTCGCGGGCCACCTGCTCGTGCTTCAGACGGTCGCGCAGGGGCAGGAACAGGTATCGGAACAGGAAACCGCGCATGCCTAAAGTTTGGGCACCACTTTGCCGTCGCGGAGGTAGATGATCCGTTCGGCCTCCTGGGCCACCTCCGGATCGTGGGTGACCACCACAATGGTGCGGCCCTCCCGGTGGAGTTCCCGGAAGAGGGCCAGAATCTCCCGGCCCGTGCGGGTGTCCAGGTTGCCGGTGGGCTCATCGGCCAGGATCAGGGCCGGATCGTTGGCCAGGGCCCGGGCGATGGCCACCCGCTGGGCCTCGCCGCCCGAGATCTCGGTGGGCCGGTGATGGGCCCGCTGGGCCAGGCCCACCCGCTCCAGCAGGGCCAGGGCCCGTTTTCGCCGCTCCCGGGGCGGCATCCCCAGGTACACCATGGGCACCTCCACATTCTCCAGCGCCGTCAACCGCGACAGCAGATTGAACTGCTGGAACACGAAGCCCACCCGCCGTTTGCGGATCTCCGCCCGCTGGTCCTCATCCAAGGTGGCGATCTCCCGGCCCTCCAGCCGGTACGAGCCCTCGGTGGGCCGATCCAGGCATCCCAGGATATGCATGAGGGTGGACTTGCCGGAGCCCGAAGGCCCCATGATGGCGACATACTCGCCCGGCTCCACGGTCAGGCTCACCCCGCGCAGGGCCGGCACCTCCACCTGGCCCATCCGGTAGATCTTCACCAGGTTCTCGGCCTGAATCAGCGGGGCCATCCCCTACTCCTCGCCCTGGTAGGATGCCCAGGTGATCGTCACCTCGGTGCTGTCTTCCAGGCTCTTCAGCACCTTGAAGGGGCCCACGGCCACGGTGTCGCCGGCCTGGAGCCCGTGGACCACCTCCACCTCCCGCAGGCCGGCCACGCCGAGCTTCACCGGCGTAAGCACGGCGCGTCCGCCGGTAATCCGGAACACCACATCCCGTTCGCGCCCCTCCACCTTGCGGCGCCCCACGGCGGTAAACGGGATCACCAGGGTGGAATCGCGGTGCGCCACCACGATCTCGCAGGTGGCGTTCATGCCCGGCAGCAGGGGCGGCGAGCCCTCCACCAGCACCCGCACCGGGTACGACACCCCCTGGCCGCCGGTGCTCCCCAGCAGGTTCCCGGCGCCGCCGGGAGACCCGGCGATCCGCACCACGCGGCCCTGAAACACGGTATCCGGAAAGGCGTCCACCCGGACCCGTACGGGCTGGCCCACGCGAACCCGCACGATCTCGGTTTCGTCCACGCCGGCCTCCACCAGCAGGGTATCCAGTTTGGCCACCCGAAGGATCACCGAGCCGGGTGTATTGATGGTGCCCACCACCACCATCTCGCCGGGCTCCTTGTTCACCGAGAGCACCACCCCGTCCACGGGCGAGGTGATGATGGTTTTGGCGTAGGTGCTCCTGGCCTCCTCCAGCATGAAGGAATCCATGCGCACCTGGGCCTTCAGGGCCCGGTACTGGGTCTGGATCTCCTCCAGCGAGGCCCGGGACACCAGGTTCTGCTCGTAGAGCTTGCGGGTGCGGTCGTAATCCCGGGCGAGTTTTTCCAGGCGGTACAGGTCGGCGTGCAGCCGGGCCTCGGCCTCCCGAAGCTTGGCCAGCCAGGTGGAGGGATCAATGAGGCACAGGGTGTCGCCGGCCCGCACGGTGTCGCCCACGGCCACCGGGATCCGCAGAATGCGGCCCATGACATCGGCACCGATATCCACCTGGGTTTGGGCGCGCACGGTGCCGTCGGCGCGGACCGTGGATTCCAGGGAGCCGTAGCGGACCCGGGTCACCTGCACCGTGGGCGCACCGCCCTTTCGGCGGCTGTTGAGCACCACCAACAGCACCAGAATCCCCACCACCGCCACCGCAATCCAGAGGCGTTTCTTTTTCATGGCAAATCCTCTCCCACAGCGAGTTTGAGGGTGTACAGCGAAAGCCGATACCGGGTTTGGGCCTGGATCCGTTGCACCTCGGCCTGTTTCAGCTGGGCCTGGGCGTTCAGGAGTTCCACCTCGCTGATCAGGCCCTCCCGGTACTGGGCCCGGGCCAGGCGGAAGGACTCCGAGGCCAGGTTCCAGGCGGTCTCCGCCAGGTGAAGCCCCTCCCGGGCGGTTTCATAGGTGTTCCAGGCGGTTTGGACCTCGTTCCAGCGCTGCAGCCAGGCGGCCCGGGCCTGCACCTCGGCCAGGCGCCAGGCTGTGCGCTGCAGGGCCACATCAAAGGGATAGGTGTGGAACGGAAACACCAGGGCCACATACCAGCCCCGGGTGCGGGTGTGGTCGTCGCGGAACCGGTTCCAGGTGGGGAACGCTTCGCCCCCGTACGACCAGGTGATGCCGTACTTCACCGAGGGCAGAAAGGAAAGCAGCGTGAACCAGAAGCCCCAGCGTTTTTGCTGGAGCGAGAGCGACGCCTGGCGCATTTCCGGATGCCGGTGCAGCCGGGCCTGCAGGTTCTGGAGCAGGCCCGCGGTATCCGGCAGGGTCGGATCCGGCACCAGGGTCCAGGTGTCGGGCGGTCGCTCGGCCCCCAGCATCCGGGCCAGGTTCTGCCACGCCTCCCGCAGGCGGCCTACGGCCTGCAGGGAGTCCAGCCGGGCCTGTTGCCACTGGAGCTGGGCCTGGAGCACCTCCACGCGGCTGGCGGCGCCCAGCGCCTCCTTTTGCCGCACCAGATCCAGGGTTTCGCGGGCACGCCGCACCTGCAGGGCGGCCAGGCGTACCGCCTCCTGGGCCTCCACCCCCTCAAAAAAGGCCTGGTACAGGCCCAGCAGCAGCTGGTTTCGGCTCTGGCGTTCCTGTTCCCGGGCCTGGCGGTAGGCCAGCCAGCGGTCCAGGGCCCCCGAAAGATAGGGATTGCTCCAGAGGGTTTGCTCCAGGGAAACGCTCAGGGCATGGGGCTCCTGGGCAAAAAAGGAGGGCAACGAGGGAGTGGTTTCCAGGCGCTGGTACTGGTACGAAACTTGAAGGTGGGGCAAAAACAGGGAACCGGCGCTGCGGCCCAGGTTTTCCGCCGCCAGGTGGCGGCTCAGCCGGGCGGCCTGGAGCTCGGGGTTGCACTTCAGAAAGAGGTCGCGGGCCCGGGAAAGGGTCAGGGTGTCGGGAAGTGCCGCCGCCAGCAGGACCAGGAGCCAGAGCTGCATGGATCAGCCTCCCAACCGTGCGAAGTTCTTGCCCGGCCCAAACACCGCCAGCAGGGCCAGGAGCAGGAGGTACACCACCCATACCCCGAGAACCACGGTGTAGCCCTTCCTCCGGTCGGTGTTGTAGAGCACGGCCAGGCCGGTGCCCACCACCCACAACGACCACAGGGTAAAGAGGTCAATCTGGCTCAGGACATGGGCCAGGGGACTGTTGGCGGCATCGGCGGGTACCAGGGCGGCCAGGTCCAGGTGCAGGGGGAAGATGCCGGTAAGCCGGCTGATCACGGCCTTCAGCAGGTTCCCCACGGCGGAAATCCAGGAGCCGTACACCACGGCCAGCAGGGCATGGCCGTACTCCCCCTCGCCCCCCACGAGCGGCATCACGCCGTGGAACACGAGGCCCTGCAGCAGGATTTTGAGGGGATAGATCACGATCACGCTGAGCAGCGAAAAGAGGAACATCCGATGCCGAAAGGCCGCGAGATGTGCGGGGTCCTCCGACAGCTGGGGCATGGTTTCCTTGAGCTTTTCCAGCTGCAGCTGGCTGATCAAGGGCATGGCCAGCCAGAGGGCCAGCACCGTCAGCAGAAGACCCAGGAGGAACGGCCACAGGAAGCTGGCCCGTTCCTCAAACACCCGATCGGGCTCGTAAAACACCTGCCACAAACTCTTCAAGGCCTCCATGCAAACCTCCTTGGTTATTCGTACCGCAGGGCCTCAATGGGGTCCATCCGGGCCGCCACCGAGGCCGGATGGATGCCGAAGAACAGGCCCACCAGGGCCGAGAAACCCACGCCCAGCACCACGCTCCACAGGGGCATGGCCGAGGGCAACGGCGTCAACACATCTACGAGTTTGGCGATGCCGAAACCCAGGAACACCCCCAGGAGGCCTCCCACAGCGGTCAGCACCATGGATTCCAGCAGGAACTGCAGCAGGATCTCGCGGCGTTTGGCCCCCACGGCCATGCGCAGGCCGATCTCGCGGGTGCGTTCCCGCACCGACACCAGCATGATGTTCATGATGCCGATGCCACCCACGAGCAGCGCCAGCGAAGCGATGGCGATCATGGCCAGGAAGATGCCGCTTGTCAACTTCCGATAGGCCTCCAAGAGCACCTGCTGCGTGTTCAGGCCGAAGTTGTTTTCCTGGTCAAAGCGTAGGCCGCGCCGGGCCCGCAGCAGCTCCTCAATCTCGCGGAGGGCTTCCTCCATCCGGCCCTCCTTGGCCTGCACCAGAATGGAGAGCGAGCGGAACACCCGGAACTCGCCCCGGGGCGGAAAGAACTTTTCCATGGTGCTCAGGGGAATGATGACGATGTTGTCCAGGTTGGTGCCCAGGAACTCGCCCTTCTTTTTGAGCACCCCCACGATCATGAACTTGCGGTTGCCGATCAGGATCTCCCGGCCCAGGGGATCGGCCACCTCCTTCAGGAGCTGGTCCACCACATACTGGCCGATCACGCACACCTGGCGCCGGTACTGCTGGTCCTGCTCGGTAATATCGCGGCCCCGTTCAATCTCCAGGCCGGAGACCTCCACATAGCCGGGTTCGGCCCCCACGAAGGATTGCACCTCCAGTTCCTCGGAGCGGAACCGCACGGTCTGGCTCCACTGGCTCCGGACCGCCACAGCGCGTTCCACCGAGGGCAGGCGTTCAATAGCACGGGCGTCGTCCAGGGTGAGATCGGGCCGGCGGGCGAGTTCCCGCATCTCCTTGCGCGACATGGGGCCCATGCGGATGGTCCAGGCCCATTTTTGCACATGGATGGTGTTGGACCCGATGGCGCCCAGCACCTGGTAGGTGTAGCGGTTCATGCCCTCAATGATGGACACCATGCTGATGACCGTGGCCACCCCGATGATGATGCCGAGGGTGGTCAGGAGGGCCCGCACCCGGTTGGCCCGGAGCCCCAAAAGAGCCGTTGCAAAGAGATCCGAAAGTCGCATCGCCTTTAGTTTACATCACAAACCTGTCTGCGTCAAGGAACACCGGAACCCCGTCCGTGGAGCGTGGAAACCCCCTTCCCCTTGCCCTCTCCGCTCCAACCGAAGCCCGCAGGGCTGCTACTCCAGCCCGAAAAGGAACATCCGCCAGCGCGGATCGGGCAGTTTCTCGGCCTGGAACCGGAACAGGAAGTGATGGGGCCGGCGGGGTTTCCGCAGGAGTTTCATGCCCGCCTGTTCGGGCGTCCGGTCGCCCTTCTTGTTGTTGCACCGCACACAGGCGCACACCAGGTTCTCCCAGGTATCCTTCCCCCCGAGCACCCGGGGCACCACATGGTCCACGGTCATGGGCCCCTCCCGGGTGCCGCAGTACTGGCAGGTGTAGCGGTCCCGTTTCAGGATGTTCCGCTTGGTCGGAGGGATTTCCCGGCGGATCCACCGGATATAGCGGGCCAGTCGGATCACACTGGGCCGCTTCATGGCGAGGTGCTGGGAGCGCAGCACCTCGCCGTCAAAGGGCAGGATCATCTCGGCCTTGCCGGTGAAGATCAGGGAAACCGCCCGGCGCACCGTGGTGATATGGAGCGGCTCGTAGTTGCCGTTCAGAACCAGAACCGGACCGTTCAGCTTGGCCGCCCTGAAGGTCTCACCCCCCGCCGTCACTCAATGCCCTGGCTCCGACGCCAGGCCTTTTTCCGCAGGCTTTGGGCCCGTTTCACCTGCTTGCGGGCGTACTCGGTCCAGCGGGTGCCGGGGTACTGGAGCACCTTCTTGTAGGTCTGGATGGCCTTGTCGTAGAAGGGCACCGCCTCGCCGTACTTCTTACGGGCCTCCAGTTCCAGGCCCTTTTTCCGCAGCGCGTCGGCCTCCTTGCGCAGGGCCTCGGCAGGATAGAAGTAGGCATCGGCCAGGAGGGCCAGGGTGGCCGCCCGTACATTGTCGGGCAGGTCCATTTCCAGGGCCTTCTTCAGGAGTTTCCGGGCGCCGGCGTAGTCCTTTTTCACCTCCATCAGGAGGTTGGCCTTGATGAGGAGGGCGTTGGGAATATCCGGACGCAGTTCAATGGCCCGATCCAGGTCCCGGATCGCCTCGTCCACCCTGCCCAGGCTGGCCAGCACATTGGCCCGCTTGATCAGGAGCCCCACATCGGTGGAGTCCTGGGCAAGTTTCGCATCCAGCAGGGTCAGGGCCTTTTCGTAGTAGGACCTCTTGGTCTGCTTGTCCTTCTCCTGCTGGGCCAGGTTCAGATAGGCATCCAGCAGAAGGCCCGCAACCTTCTCATCCTGGGGCTTCTTCTCGTGGGCCTTTTCCAGATAGGGCAGGGCCCGGGCGTACTCCTTCTTCTGGGCCAGGAATACGCCGTAGGCCTTCAAAATGGCCGGATTCTCGGGATCGGCGGCAATGGCCGCCTGGTAAATGGAATCCGCCTCCTGGGTCCGGCCCGCCTTGTCCAGCAGCGTGGCCAGGCCGAACCGGGCGTCGTTGTTCCCCGGGTCCACCTCCAGGGCCTTCTTATAGAATTCAATGCCCTTTTCCACATCCTTTTTGACGATGCCGTACATGAAGCCCAGGCCTTGCCAGCCTCGGGAATCCTTGGGATCAATTTCCGCCACCTTGCGGTACGCGATCTCCGCCGAATCAAACTGGCCGAGCTTCAAATAGGCCTGTCCCAGATGCAGATAGATTTCCACCATCGTGGAGTCGTACGACAGCGCCCGCTTGAAGTTGGCGATCGCGCGTTCCAGGTTGTTCTTGTTGAAATAATCCTTGCCCACGGAAAACCAGATGCGGGCAGAGTCCCGGCGCGTGACCTGCTGCGCCTGACCGGTATCCGGATTGGCGGAAAGTAGAATCGCCAGCGACACCATCAGCGTGTTGATCATCTTGCCTCACTCCCTTTTCGTTTGCAGGCCCAATCAGCCCCTTAGTTTACATCGCCGCACCTTCCAGGGTCAACCGAAGCGTTGAAAAACCGGCATTTGCTCTGCCTTTGAGCCGGCGGTCCGGCTCCACCGGTTGACAGTTCCAGGGGTTGCCGCTATGCTATGGCCGATGAGCCCTCTGGAATGGTACTTTCCCGAATCCGTAGATGAAGCAGCAGCTCTGATCACCCGGGAAGGGGTGGTTCCCCACGGCGGCGGCACCGGCCTGCTTCGGGGTTCCCTGAAGGGTTATCGGGGGCTCGTGGCCCTGCACCGTTTGCCCCTGAAAACCTTTGCCTACACCCCCCAGGAAGCGCGGCTGGGAGCCCTGCTGACCTTTTCGGAAACCGTGGAGCATCTGGCACCCCACGAACCCCGGGGCTTGTTGGTGCAGGCGCTGTACCACTCCTCCACCGAACTCCTGCGGAACCGCATCACCCTCGGCGGCAGCGTGGCCATGGCGCCGCCGTGGTCCGACCTCATGGCGCCCCTCCTGGCACTGCGGGCCCGGGTGGTGCTCCGAAATCCCCAGGGGGAAACGGTGGTCCCCGTGGCCGAGTACCTGAAGACACCCGGCACCTACCGAAACACCCTGATCACCGAAATCCGATACACCCCGTACCCGGGCAAGGCGTTCTTCTATCGGGCCGTGCGCACCCGCAACGACCTGCCGGCCTTTACCCTGGCCCTGCTCCTGCGGGTGGAAGAGGGCCGGGTCCGCGACCCCCGGGTCGTGCTCTTCGGCACCCGGGGCAAGGGATACGAAGCCACCGGCGTCATGGAAAGGCTGGAAAACCAGCCCGTGGAGGCCGTGGATCCTGAGGCCGTGGCCCAGGCTCTGGACGCCGCGTTCCATCCCCATCCACGCATGGGATCCCCGGAGTATCAGCAACACCTGGCCCGGACCGCCCTGGCCCGCGGCCTTCAACAACTCCTGGAGGCAACCCCATGAAGGGCCGGTTCCTCATCAACGGTGAAACCTGGGAACTGGAGTTTCCGCCCGAGGCCACCCTGCTGGAGGTGCTGCGCAGCAACGGCTTTACCGAGGTCAAGCACGGCTGCGACGACGGCCTGTGCGGGGCCTGCGCCGTGCTCCTGAACGGCAAACCGGTGCCCTCGTGCCAGGTGCTGGCCGCCACGGCCACCGACCAGCCCATCGTGACGGCCCAGGGCCTCGGCACCGTACACCGGCCCCATCCCATCCAGAAGGCCCTGGCCGAGGCCGGCGCCGTGCAGTGCGGCTTCTGCACCCCGGGCATCGTGGTGAGCACCTACGCCCTGCTCCAGAAAACCCCGGATCCCACGGAAGAGGAGATCCGCCACGCCCTGGACGGCCACATCTGCCGGTGCACCGGCTATGTCAAAATCCTGGAGGGCGTGCGCCTCGCCGCCCAACGATGGAAGAGGGCCAAATGACCGAGTTCAAGCGTGTTCGGCACTCCGTAGAGAAGATTGACGCCGTGTCCCTGGCCACGGGCGCGGCCCGGTTCACCGACGACTTTGAACTCCGCGATCCCCTGTACCTCAAGATCCTATACTCGCCCCACGCCCACGCCGAGATCGTGGACCTGGACCCCTCGGAGGCCGAGGCCCTGGACGGCGTGGTGGCCGTGTTCTATTACGGCAATGTGCCCCGGGTGCTGCACACCACCGCCGGCCAGGGGTATCCCGAACCCTCCCCCTACGACACGGTGCTCTTCGACCGAAAGGTGCGCTTCGTGGGCGACCGGGTGGCCATGGTGGCCGCCGAATCCCCGGAGATCGCCGAGGAAGCCCTCAAACGCATCCGGGTGACCTACCGGGTGCTGCCCGCCGTGTTTGACATGGAGGAGGCCCTGAAGCCCGACGCCCCCAAACTCCACACCGACGACGAGTTCGCCAAGATCCCCGTGCCCTACGACCCCTCCCGCAACCTGGCCGCCGAGGTGGAGTTCTCCTACGGCGATCCGGCCAGGGGTTTCGCCGAGGCCGATTTCGTGATTGAGCACGAATACCGTACCCCCTACATGAGCCACAGCGCCCTGGAACCCCACGCCGCCCTGGCGTACCTGGACGAACAGGGCCGGCTCGTGATCATCTCCAGCACCCAGGTGCCCTTCCACGCCCGCCGGATCACCGCCATGGTGCTCGGCATTCCGCTGCGGAAGATCCGGGTGATCAAGCCCCGCATCGGCGGAGGCTTCGGCGGCAAACAGGAGGTGCTGCTGGAGCCTTTGGTGGGCCTGGCCACCTGGCGCACCGGGCGCCCCAGCCGGCTGGTGCTCAGCCGGGAAGAGGTGCTCTTCGCCACCCGCACCCGCCACGAGATGAAGATCCGCCTGAAAACCGGGGTCCGGCGGAAGGACGGGGCCATTGTGGCCCTGGAGATGGACGCTTTGATGAACGCCGGGGCCTACGGGTCCCACGCGCTCACGGTTCTGACCAACACGGGGTCCAAAACCCTGCCCCTTTTGAACAAAATCCCCCATCTCCGGTTCCACGGCCGCTCGGTGTACACCAACCTGCCGGTGGGCGGCGCTTACCGGGGCTACGGCGCCACCCAGGGCTACTTCGCCCTGGGCCAGCAGGTGGACATCATCGCCCGCGAACTTGGCATGGATGTGCTGGAGTTCTATAAACGCTGGCACATCCGGGAGGGCGAAACCTCCGAGGTCTTCAAGGCCCTGGGCGAGGGCCGCGAGGGCGTGGAACAGGTGATCCATTCGTGCCGACTGGACGAGTGCATTGACCGCGGGGCCGAGGCCATCGGCTGGTATGAAAAGCGGGGAAAACGGCACCGGCCGGCCCCCCATCGGGTGCGCGGCGTAGGCATGATTGCGGCCATGCAGGGCTCGGCCATCCCGGAGATCGACATGGGCAGCGCCTACATGAAGATGAACGACGACGGCTCCTTCAACCTGCATGTGGGCGCCACCGACCTCGGCACTGGCTCCGATACCGTGCTCGCCCAGATTGCGGCGGAGGTGCTGGACATCCCGGTGGACCGCATCATCGTGCGGTCGTCGGACACCGACCTGACCCCCTTTGATGTGGGGGCCTATGCCTCCTCCACCACCTACCTTTCGGGCGAGGCCGTGCGCAAGTGTGCCCTGGAGATCCGCCGCCAGATCCTCCAGGTGGCCGCCGAAATGCTCCAGGCCCCGGCCGAGCGGCTCTCGGTGGAAGAGGGGCGCGCCGTAGACCCGGCCACCGGCCAGGGGGTTTCCTACGAGGAGGTGGCCCTGTACAGCCTGTACCAGCGGAACCAGTTCCAGATCCAGGCCACGGCCTCCCACATCGTGCACGAGTCGCCGCCGCCCTTCATCGCCCAGTTCGCCGAGGTGGAAGTGGACCTGCAGACCGGCGAGGTGGCGGTGGTGCACTTCGTGTCGGCCGTGGACTGCGGCACGCCCATCAACCCCCGCCTGGTGGAAGGCCAGGTGGAGGGCGCGGTGCTGGACGGCATCACCCACACCCTGTTCGCCGAGTACCGGTTCGACGACAAGGGGCGCCCCCTGAACCTGAACTTTGAGGACTACAAGATGCCCACCTTTCGGGACCTGCCGAAGATCACCACCATCGTGGTGGATTCCTACGAGGAAACCGGCCCCTTCGGCGCCAAATCGGTGGCGGAAATCGGCATCAACGGTCCGGCGCCGGCCATCGCCAACGCCATTTACGACGCCATCGGCATCCGCTTCTTTGAAATCCCGATCACCCCGGAAAAGGTGTTCCGGGCGCTGAAGGCCCACGGCATCCTGGAATCGACCCCCTGATTTCGGTTTCGGCGGCATCACGGGCCCAACGCGGGGAATCCGTCCAGGCACTCGCGTTTCCAGAAGCCCGGAAACCGCCCCGGCGGAAGGGGCGGTTCCTTGCCCCCTTCGGGGCCCAGGAAGTATAATTGCCGGGTCAATCCCCAAGATCCAAAAGGAGGTTTCACGGTGAAACGGGTGCTCTCAATGCTGATGGTGGCTTTCTTTGTGCTCGGCTTTGTGGGATGTGCCACCTCGCCCCACGCCACAGCGGTCAAGATTTACCTGCAGCAGAACAACAAACCCAAACTCCTCAAAGAGGCCAAGGCCTGGGTGGAAACTGAGCCCCAGAATCCCAAGGCATACATGTGGCTGGCCCTGGCCTACGCCATCAACAGCGATTACATTGAGGCCTCCAAAACCTTCCAGAAGGCCTTCCAGATGGATTCCACCCTGCGGGATCCCCAGCGGATCGCGCAGGTGTACAAAATCGCCGGGGGCACGGCCTTCAATGTGGACGGAATCCTGACCACCCTGCGGAACGCTGCCGTGCAGTCGGCCAAACAGGGCGACCTGGAGCAGGCCCTGTCCTTCCTGGACACGGGCATCTGGCTGAAGCCTGAGGAGCCCAAACTCTACCTTTTGAAGGCCTCGCTGCTTCGCAAAAAGGGCGACAAGGCTTACATAGAGGTGCTGAGGGCCGGCGTCCAGAAGGCGCCCGACGACCCCGATCTGAACTACCACCTGGGCGTGGCCCTGAAGGACGAAGGCCGGTACGATGAGGCCATTCCCTATCTCCAGAAGGCCGCCGAACTCAAGCCCGAGGATTCCAGGGTGCCGTTCCAGCTCGGCGTCGTGTACTTTGAAAAAGAGGACTACGCCAAGGCGGTGGAACAGTTTCGTAAGGCCCTGGCCATCGATTCCACCAACACGGACGCCTGGCTGAACCTGGGGATCACCGCGCTGAAAACCGAGGATTACGCCACCGCGGTGGAGGCCTTCCAACACTACACCGCCCTTTCACCGGAAGAGGCCCAGGGGTACTACTTCCTGGCCATTTCCCTGCTGAACCTGAAGGACGAACAAAAGGACCAGCACCTCCAGGATGCTCTGAAGGCCATCCAGAAGGCCATCGAGCTGGATCCCGAGAATCCCGACTACTACAACATCGCCGGCATGGTGTACAAGCAGATGGGCGACACCAAGAAGTCGCTGGAGATGTTCAAGAAGGCCCAGGAACTGGAACGCAAACAATAGGCGCCATGGCGAAAGACTACCTGTCGGTACTGGATCTGAGTCGTTCGCAACTGCAGCAACTCCTGGAAAAGGCCCTCAGGATCAAACGGGGGGCCGAGTATCCCAGGGTTCTGGAACACAAGCACCTGGCCCTGATCTTTGAGAAACCGTCGCTCCGAACCCGGGTGACCTTTGAAGTGGCGATTCGGCGGCTGGGCGGCGACCTCACCTACCTCGCACCCGGCGACATCCGCCTGGGCGTGCGGGAACCCGTGGAGGATGTGGGCCGGAACCTGGAACGCTGGGTGGACGGCATCGTGGCCCGGGTGTTCCAGCACGAAACCCTGGAAACCCTGGCCCGCGTCACCCGGATCCCTGTGGTCAATGCGC
>JALXEF010000033.1 GCA_027069855.1 Caldifarciminota bacterium | reverse complement strand
GTACCGGGTTTCGGGCGAAGTGCGAAACCCGGTACGATGTGGGGCCGCTGCTACGGGCCCGGGGCACCCTGCTGCAGGGGCAGGCAGACCTTTTCCTGCGGTACACCAGCCTGTTTCGCCGGGCGTCCTTTGGCTGGCAGCGGGAGGGACCGGTGTCGGGCCGGCTCCATCTGCTGGATTTCCGGTATCCCCTGAGCCGGGAAACCGAGCACCAGCAGGAGGCCCACCTGGAACTGTCGGGTCGGCTCGGCGGTGCCCAGGCGCCGGGCGAGATCCGGGCCGGTGTCATCGGGGAACACCGCCGCTTTCGCTGGGATCAGGTGCGGTCGGGCGACCTGGTACAGGGGTTTTTCCGGGTGGAGGTCCACCGCCGGCAACACCGGCTGGGCCTGGAAGTCCGGCGTCAGGCCTTCCGCTTTACCCGCTTTTCCGGTTTGTCCCGGGTTCAAGAGCATCTGCTCTATGCCAGCACCCAGCAGCCCACCCACCTGGGGGTCCTTGAGGCCTCTCTACAACTCCACCTGCAACGGCGTGATCCTCCCGGGGTTTTTGCCTTTAACCGCCGCGACCGACGGGTGCTGCGTACCGAGGCTCGGTGGCAGGGCCCGGCCAACGGCTCCCTGCACTGGAACCTGCACTTCGTGGGGAAACTCACCGACGAGGTGTTCCTGCACCCCACGCGTTCGGCCTATACCCGTCAGGACCAGAGTTATCGGCTCATCGGTACCGTGGAAGCCGCTCACTGGATCCATACCACCGAGATCGCCGCCCTGTATGCCCTGTACCGCTTTGCGCCGGAACGGAACCTACTGCTCCGCTATCTGCTCACACGCCTGGAGGTTCCAGCCTCCTGGTTCCGGCTGGACCTCCGGTTTCGCTGGCAGCAGAACGGAACCTACCACGAAGCAACCTCAGGATGGTTCTTTTTCCTGCGAAGGGAAACCGTGGAGGGGAGGGCGCACCTTCGGATCCTCGCCTTCCGAAGGGGCGGCTATCGCTTGTGGGGCGTGGCCGAACTCCTGGACCGGCAGGAACGGGCGCCCGGCGAGGTGTTCCAGCGGCGCCAATGGGAGCGGGCTGCAGGATTTCGAGCCGAAGGCCCGGGGCTTACCCTGGAGATCAAACGCGTGCGACGGAACCGGGAGTCGGCCTTCTGGTCGGCCACCCTCTCCTGGGAGATCAACTGGTAGCCGAAGCGCTTCGGTGGATTTGCTCGGCCACCAGGTCCACCACCCCTTCCTCTGCCAGATGACGAGCGTGTTTTAGGGCGTTTTTGATGGCACGCGGCGATGACCGCCCGTGGGCGATCATCACGATGCCGTTGACCCCCATCAGGGGGCTGCCGCCGTATTCCTCGTAGTCAATGTGCTTTTTCACCCGGTTCAGGGCGCCCTTGACCAGCAGGGCGCCGGCCAGGGCCAGGGGATCGCGTTTGATTTCGGCCTTGACCAGCCGGGCGATGAAACTGACCACCCCTTCCCCGAACTTGAGCATCACATTGCCGGTAAAGCCGTCGGTGACCACCACATCGGCTGCAGCGAACAGCACATCGTTGCCCTCCACGAACCCCACGAAGTTGAGGTCGGGGTCCTGTTCCATCAGTTTTCGGGCTTCAATCACGGTTTCATTGCCCTTGGTGGCCTCCTCGCCGATGGAAAGCAGGCCCACCCGGGGCCGCTCAGTACCGAACATGTGGGCGTAGAACAGGGAGCCCATCCAGGCAAACTGGTACAGGTGCAGAGGTTTGACCACGGCGTTGGCCCCCACATCCAGTACCAGCGCCGGTTGCTGAATCGTGGGGAAAAACGCACCGATGGCCGGGCGTTTGATGCCCTTGATGCGGCCCAGCACAAACAGGGAAAAGGCCATCACCGCGCCGGTGTTGCCTGCCGAAACAAAGGCGTGGGCCGTACCCTCTTTGACAAGCCGGAGCCCCTCGGCGATGGACGAATGGGGTTTTGTCTTCAACGCCGTGGAGGGCTTGTCGGTCATTTCCACCCTTTGCTCGGCGTGCACCAGATGGAGACGCGGATGGCCGGCTTTCAGCAGGGGCTCCACCTGATCGCGGTGCCCCACCAACAGCACTTCCAGGTCGTCAAACTCCTGTACGGCCTGGAGCGCCCCTTCTACTTCCGGAACCGGAGCGCGATCCGAGCCCAGGGCGTCCAGCGCGATCCGATACATCACGGGAGGGCCTTAGACCTCGGTCTTAACGACCAGGACGACGCGGTCACGGTAATAGCCGCAATGGGGGCATACCCGATGCGGCGGCTTGGGCTGGCCGCAGTTCGGGCACACCGACACTGCGGGTGCCTGGGCCTTGTAAAAGGTGCGGCGCTTGCGGCTGCGGGCCCTGGAATGCCTCCGTTTCGGTGCTGGCATGGCGCTTTTCCTCCTTAACTTCCGGTTTTACCGTCCCACCGACGGATCGGGGGAAAGGGGTTTCGGAATTGTTTGGGTCAGGGAAATGGCGGAGAGGGTGGGATTCGAACCCACGGTCCCTCTTTCGAGGGACACGCGATTTCCAGTCGCGCCCGTTCGTCCACTCCGGCACCTCTCCGCGGCCCGTTATAGATAAGGGACGGCCCCCCGAAAATCAAGTAAGCACAGGTATGGGCGTGTTTTTGGAGGACAATGTCTACTCCTTGTAGGAGAGTCTTCCTCAAGCCGAAGGTAGATACCTCTTTGTTTTGGAGTAGGTAATTTGACCAGTTGAGGTATCGACGCTATTATAACCACCGGAAGACAAACAACTGGGAGGCACGGAATGGAAAACCTAAATATATGGTATATCCAGCTACATCCCGACAAGAAGGAGAATCCAACATGGTACATTGAACACAAAGGGCTAAAGTTAGGATTTCAAAGTGGTATTGATGCGGTGAGATACTTCGTTGAGGAGGCAAAAGTGATAGGTATGGGTGTGTGGGAGAGGGGAAGAAGTGATATTGAGCGCTTCGTAAGAGAACTGAAAAAAGGAGATGTCGTGTTCACCTGGTATTCGGAGAAGGGAAAACGGTATCAGGCTTTGGTGGAGGTCTTAGATGATAAAACATTTCTTGACCGCTCTAAAGCAGAGAATCCCGACCTTCTGAAGGAACAGGGACTTTCTGTTGAAGAGAGTCCCGCACCTGACCGCGTGTGGTTCCCCCTTTTCCGACGCATCAAGTTGATTAAATCCTGGGATGACAAAATTTTTGATTATGCTGTCGGCGGAACTTTTAGGCACATAAGGGAAAGAAAAATTATAAACCAGATCGTTAATATTATTGGGCTAAGATTTAAACCAGAGAGAGTAAATTCAATAATAAATCTGCTTCGTTATTTCCACAATTTGCTTCTCATAGGTCCTCCCGGTACCGGAAAAACCTACACAGCAAAACAACTTGCTTACCACCTTCTTTCTGGAAAACCTCTCACAGAAGACTGGGAAAAAGAACTGGAGTCCGAAGATCTTCGGGAGCGCTGGGCCATTGTCCAGTTCCATCCCGCCTACCACTATGAGGATTTTATCCGTGGCATTGATGTGAAAACCGAAAACGGCCAGATTCACTACGAAAAACAGTCCCGCATCTTTCTGGAGATGGCCCAAAAAGCCCAGGGAGACCCCAACAACCTCTATGTTCTCATCCTGGACGAAATCAACCGGGCCAATCTTCCTGCCGTTCTGGGCGAACTTATCTATGCCCTGGAATACCGGGGCGAGGAAGTTGAAACCCTCCACGGCGGTACCCTCGTGGTTTCTCCCAACCTCATCGTGATCGGCACCATGAACACGGCCGACCGCTCCGCCGGAAGGCTGGACTACGCCGTCCGCCGGCGCTTCGTTTTCTATCCCATGCCCGCCGACTCCTCTCAAGCCGAGTCCTTTGCTCAGCCTTTGATGGAGGCGGTGAACCGGTGGATCCAAGACCACGCCGCCCCCGATGTCATCCCGGAAGATATCCTCGTGGGACATACCTATTTCATGGGCGGCAGGGACGATAAAGATACCGAATCCCGTAAGGACACTGTGGCCTACAAATTCCTCTACCAGGTGGTACCCCTGCTCGCCGAATACGCCGCCGATGGCCTGCTGGATGTAGAAAGGGACGAAAATAAGGGGATTCCCCTCACACTTCATGTTAACGGAGAAGAGCGTCAATTTTTCATCCGGGGTATGCAACTCTACGATGGCCAGGGGAACCGGGTGACGGTGGAGACGGTAAAGAACCTGTTGTCCTCGTCGTAAACCCCATGTCCCTTAAGGGGCTCTGGTTTCAGGGGAGCGGCCCTGAGCATAACTCATGGAATTGATCCGGGTAAAGGAATACGACGCCGTCACAGGACAAGGGGACGAACCCCAAATCCAACTGGAGAAAACGGGAAAAGACGACGGAACCGATCCTCAGGTGGTGTGCACCCTGGGAGATCACAAAATCCGGATTCCCTTAAGAAATCTGGATGGCAACAATAAACGCCTTCTGGGCCTGACACTGGACAGAGACTCCTTAAAACTCTCCGCTTCCTCCTTCGTGGGCCTCGTGCCTCTGCCCGGATTAAGGGATGTGTATCTTCAGGTACTCCCCAAAATGGACAATCTGGATGCGGCCGCCATGTTCATGGAGGTGATCACCCACCCGGTGGTAGGACGGCATCTGGCCTATGGCGAGGTTTTTGGAATTCTGGTGGACGAGAATCCCGTGGAAGTGGAAGAGGTGCCCTCCGTTTACCTCCCCATGCTCCTCCTGGCCTATCTCCACTTACTCAACCGCCTGGTGCAGCGAGGGCTCCAGAAGGGCTATGTCCCTCGGGTCCATACGCTCCGAGGAGAGGTCCGGGGACGGATCCTGGTGGGCGAAACCTTCCAGAGGCACCACCTTCGGGGATACCGCCATCGGGTGGAAACCCGGCTCTTCTCCTACGAAGAAGACACCCTGGAAAACCGCATTCTGTATGCCGCCCTGAAAAAGGCCGAAGACGCGCTCGCCGTCCTGTTGCCCGGGAGCCACGGCCTGGGGAGTTTGATTGCTCGACCCAAACAGGTATTTGCCGAGCGGGTGACGCTGGCTCGGATTTACCCGGCTGAAGTGGTTCGGGCCCGAGCCGGCCGGGCAAGGCCGGATTACCGGCATGCCCTCCGGCTCGCCGCGGTCATCCTGCGCCACCTGGGATACGACCCGCTGGCAAGCCTCCGGGATATACATCCCCGGGCAGTTTACCCCTTCTGGATAGACATGAACGAGCTGTTTGAACGCTTTGTGGAGGTGAAACTTCGGAGAGGAGAAATCGTGTTTGAGGTCCCGGACGGCACAAACGGAAACCGCAGGATTGAAAACTACGAAGTGTTTGCAGGATACGGACAGGGCGGCGGAGTTTGGACCGGTGTAGGCGAATTGCGGCCGGATTTTGTGGTGGTCAGCAAGGAAGGGAACCTGGTAATGATCGCCGATGCGAAATACAAGCTCCTGTATGCTCAATCAACTTTGAAGGAAGACCTTCAGCAGATCGCTTTGTACGGGCGGATCCAACTTGACAAACTCCTAAAAAAATACATGGAAAAGCACAACTTTGCCCAAAACAACCTGTGCCCGCCGTATCTGTGGATCCTGTATCCCGCGAAAGATGATGGCGCCCCGGAGGGGTTCAAAGCCTTTGTCCACATGGGGAAAATTCCGGTGAAGGTGCCCCTGCGGGAAAGCGGGGCCGGTTAGCCCCATCGCTTCATCCTCCGATACCCGTTCCATCCCACCGCCAGGAAAAGGCCAGGACGCCGGTTCCCCTGCAGAAGACCAAGAGCGCGTCGAGAAGGGGTCGAACCGCGCCGATTCACAGAGGCAACCCCAAAATTTCTGCTTTCCAGGCAGGGCCCGTCCAAAAGGGAACGAACGCAGTGAGCTTCCGTGCGCGTTCCTGGCTGCTCCGTAAACCTCCGCCTTCCCTTACCTGCGCAATCCCCTTCAGGTAAAGGGAAAAGTTTTTGTCGTATTTCCCCCGGAGTCCCCGGCTACACCGGGATCGGCAGCGGTAGGTCGGCCATGTTCAGAAGGCCCGGGGGCAGGTCGGGCACCCGCCGCAGCACGCTCAGGGTGACATTGACCGTGGCCATGTCGCCGTGGACGCCCTCGGGGAACCGCACCCGCACGGGCGGGGTGCCCTCAATTTCCACCTCGTCGTACTGCTCCGGATGGTCCAGAGCCATCAGCAGGTCCAGGTGGATCGTCCGGCCCCGGGTATCCACGGCCTTGACCTGATGCCGCATCCCGCGTACAAACCCGGGTTCCACCTTAAAGAACTCGGTTTGTACGGTTTCGTTGGCGACGATGGGGTCGCAGGTTTCCTTGAGGTCCTTGATTTCCCATTGCAGCAGCCGGGCCAGCAGTTGGGCCGATTCCACGAGACCCACATGGCCCATTTTGCCCTCATCAAACAGGCGTTTGAATTCCATGGGCGTGAGGCCGCTACCGATTTTGGCCTGGAGGGGTTTGCGGCGGAGCGAGGCGTTGACATACCGGCGCACGGTGATGCTCTGAATGCCCGAAGACAGGGCGGCCACCACGGCGGGGAAGTAATCCATCAAAAAGCCGGGGTTGACCCCGGTGCCCACGAAGGTCCGCTGGCGCTCCTTGGCCACGGTATCCAGTTTGCGGGCGAGATCCGGATGCCGCACCCACGGATAGGAGAGTTCTTCGGTGGTGCTCACGCCCGAATGGCCGGTTTCCAGGATCTGCAGAATCTGCGGAGCGGCCTTTTCCAGTTGCGACACCGTGGTGTGCACCACAAAGGCCCCGGGGTGATCGGTCAGCACCTTCTCGGCGTTGTCCTCCACGGTTACGCCGATGGGCGAACGGCCCAGGAGTTCCCCCACATCCCGGCCCACCTTTTGCGGGTCAATGTCAATGGCACCCACCAGGTCCAGGGCGTCGGAGGCCAGGATCCGTTCAGCCATCCGCTTGCCCATCTCCCCCAGCCCGTACACGATCACCTTCATGAGGAAAGCCTCCTTTTGGGTTTGAAGACCCTGAAATTATCCAATGCCACGGCAGTTGCCGCAAATTTGGGAACTGCCCTTCGCATATTGGGGGCTTTCGGGGGTATCATGAGTTTGTACCCGGCTGGACTTAATCTGCAGGATCGTTGCCGTGGTTTTTCCTGAGGGAAGGATTTGCAGGGGTGAAAGATTGGGGTTTCAGCGGACCAGGGCCTGCATCTCCCGGTACACCCGCTCAATGTGGCATTCCCAGCAGGCCTTTTCCTGCACCAGGGCCTTGTTGATCTCGCGGGCCCGGGCGATGAGGTCGGGGCGTGCCATGGCCCGGCGGATCTGGCGGGCCAGGTCCTGGGGGTTGCCCGGTTCAAACAAAAGGCCGTTGAAACCGTCCAGGATCCACTCGCGGTTGGCCGGCAGGTCGGACACGATGGGGAACACGCCCAGTGCCATGGCCTCCAGGAGCGACACCGAGGTAGAATCCACGAGCGAGGCCGAAAGGTACAGGTGCCCCTGGGCCACGGTTTCCATGAGCCGGTCGTAGGGCAGGAACCCGGTGAACCGGACCCGTTCCCGGAGGGCCGGCCGTTCGGCTACATAGGCCCGCACCCGGGGGCCCAGGGAGCCGTCAGAGGCCAGGATCAGGCGCACGGGCACGCCTTCCTGGATCAGGTGTTCCACGGCCTGTACCGTCGTAAAGGGGTCCATGTCCGGCGCAAGGCGCCGGTGGGACACCAGGATCCAGGTATCCTCGGGTTTCCGAAAGGGGGGCAAAGGCCGGTTCCGTAGCGTTTCGGAAACCCCCCAGGTGATCACGGTAATGCGGTCGCGGGGATAGCCGTAACGTTCCACCAGCCGATCGCGCATCACCAGGGCGTCCACGGCGATGTGGTCGGCATGGCCCACAATGAAGCGGAAGGCGCGGCGATGGAACGGGGTTTTCTCGGCCGTGAGCAGGATGTCGGAGCCCCAGCCTGCCAGGTACACGGGCCGACCTCCGGCCGTGAGGGCGGCAAGGAGCCCGTAGTTGGGCATGTTCACGGGGTTCAGCACATCGGGGTTGATGCGCTCAATCACGCGTTTGACCCGGTCGGCGGTCAAAGCGTACCGGAAGGTCAG
>JALXEF010000032.1 GCA_027069855.1 Caldifarciminota bacterium | reverse complement strand
GAGCAGGGTGTCCCGCTCGCCGGGACACCCTGCTCTATGTGGCCTACCACCTGTGGGCCGATGAAGACGATTCCCTGAGCGATACCCTGAAGGGCCAGTTGCTTCGGGAATTGGGGGTTGCCGTGGACACCTCGTGGCAGGTGAAGGAACCGGCGGTGCTCCGCATCGCCCGCAAGATCCGTTACGGCCGCCTGCTGGAGGCCGCATTGCAGGTCACGCGGGCCGTGGCCCGGGTGGAACCCTTCCTGGCCTCCCTTTCCCTGGACACGGCCTTTGTGGACACCCTCGCCGGGCTTCCCGTGCAGGTGGCGGGCCGCGGCGACGACCTGCATCGTGCCGTGGCGCCAGTGTTCGTGGACCTCGGGGGCAACGACCGGTACCAGGCCCCGCGCGTGGCCGCCGGCCTCTCGGCCGGCGCCTGGCCCGCCGTGGCCGTGGTGCTGGACCTCTCGGGCAACGATGTCTATGAACCCCGGCGACCGGCCGGCCTGGCCTCAGGGCTGCTGGGCATCGGGGTCCTGTACGACCTGCAGGGCGACGACACCTACCGCTCGGCCTTCCTGAGCCAGGGGTCCGGGCTCTTCGGCATCGGCGTGCTCGTGGACCGGGCGGGCGACGACCTGTATCGGGCCGGCTTTCACAGCCAGGCGGCGGCCACCTTCGGCCTGGGGCTCCTCGTGGACCGGGCCGGCGACGACGCCTACCTCCTGGACGACTGGGGCCAGGGCTTCGGTTCGGTTTGGGGCTACGGTCTGCTGCTGGACACCGGGGGCGACGACCGGTACACGGCGGGCGGACGGTTCCGGCACCGGCCGCTCCTGCCCCACAACTACCGCTCCTTCGCCCAGGGCTTCGGCATGGGCTGGCGGGGCCACGCCTCCGGCGGCATCGGCTTTCTGGCCGACCGGGAGGGCAACGATGTGTACGCCGCCGAGGTGTACGCCCAGGGCTGTTCCTACTGGTTTTCGGTGGGCATGCTGGCCGACGGCGCCGGCGACGACGCGTACCGCGCCCAGGAGTACGCCCAGGGCGCCGGCATCCACCTGTCCGTGGGGGTTCTGGTGGATTGGGCGGGCAACGACCTCTATTACAGCCGGCTGGGGCCGTCCATCGGCGAGGGGCACGACTATTCCGTGGGGGTGCTGATAGATCAGGCCGGCAACGACACCTATTCGGTATCCGGCGGCATCGGCGTGGGCCTGTACAACTCGGTGGGGCTCTTCGTGGACCGGGCGGGCAACGATGTCTATACCATCACCGAAGAGATCGGCCTGGGCGACCAGAAAGCCTCCCGCGGCCAGCAGGGTTTGGGGATCTTCCTGGACCTGGGCGGCACCGACACCTATCCCGAAAACGGCCCCTTCCACAACGACGCCGGCTGGATCCGCCACCACACCGGCATCGGCCTGGACCTGGAACCGTAGGTTATGCCAGGCTCAGCCGGCCGTAGTGGCGGGCGAGATCCAGGGTATTCACCAGGTTCTCCAGAAACAGGCGGATGCCCGCGCGGGCGAAGTTCTCCACAAAGGTCTGGCGGAGCCGGCGCTGTTCCTGTTCCTCCAACCGGAACCCGGGAAAGGCCCGGTAGTAGAGGTCCAGGGTGGCGTCAAAGATCCGGGCGAACTGCCGGCGGTTCAGGGGTTCCAGTTCCATCACCCAGCGCTCCCCCACGAGGGCCTTGAGGTCTTCGTAGGCGCTCCGGAATAGGGGCGTGAAGGCGATCACGGTGAAGAGGCCGGAGGGCAGGGTGTACAGATAGGGCACCGGCCGCACGCCGGAATGGATCAGCCCCAGGGCGTCCAGCCGGCCCGCCGGGTACAGCACGCCGTCGGGCGTGCGGGCCTCTCCGGGCAAGAGGTGGAGTTCCAGGAGATCAGGGCCACCCCGGGAAGCGCGGATCAGGCCCCGGATGAACCCCAGGGCCATTTGCCATCGGGAGTACTCGTAAAAGTAGGCGTGGAACAGACCCTCCCCCTCGTCCAGGAGCAGCATCAGGCCGGGGTGGCCGTGTTCCCGAAGGATGAAGGCCAGGGTGTTCAGCAGGTTCACATAGATGTCGGCGGCGGAGGAGTGGTCCAGAAGCACCGGCAGGCGCCACTGGTGCAGGGCGTCCAGGTACTCCCGGTCCAGCGGCTCGCCCAGGAGCCAGTCCAGGAGCAGGTCGTGGTCCTGGGTGCGTCGCCAGGCCCGCTGGAACGGGGTCAGGAAGGGATGGGGCCGGGGCAGGGGAAAATCCGGCACAAAGGTTTCCACAAATTCACGGCAGGTGAAGGGCCGTCCCTCGTGGACCACCTGGAAATTGCGGCAGAGTTCCCGCCAGATGCGTTTGGGTCGGGTGGGCGTGGCGGTCAGGGGATGGAGTTCAGCCCGGGCCACGGCGAACCCG
>JALXEF010000031.1 GCA_027069855.1 Caldifarciminota bacterium | reverse complement strand
ATCCTGCGGGCCTACGGCTACCGCTTTATCCAGACGCCCACCTTTGAGCCCACCGAACTCTTCGTGCGGTCCGTGGGCGAAACCACGGACATCGTGGAAAAGGAGATGTACACCTTCCAGGACCGCGGCGGCCGAAGCCTCACCCTGCGCGCCGAGGGCACGGCCCCGGTGATCCGCGCCTTCCTGGAAAACCAGTTGCCGAGCCCCATCAAACTCGCCTACTATGTGCCCATCTTCCGGGCCGAACGCCCCCAGAAGGGCCGGCTCCGTGAGCACTATCAACTCGGCGTGGAGGCCATCGGCGAACGCGCCCCCCTGCTGGACGCCGAGGTCATCCGAATGCTCCTGGAGATCCTTCAGGCCTTCGGCTTGAAGGAGTGGCGCCTGGAAATCAATTCCATCGGCTCCCCCGAAGACCGACGGCGGTACCGCGAAGCCCTGCTCCGGTACCTGGAGCCCCGCCGCCAGGACCTCTGCGCCGATTGCCAGCGCCGCATGGACCGCAACCCCCTGCGGGTGCTGGACTGCAAGGTGGACGGCCCCCGCCTCACCGACGCCCCCCGGTTCCAGGACTACCTGGGCGACGAAAGCCGCCGGTTCTTTGAGGAACTGCTGGCCATCCTGGACCGCTGGAACATCGCCTATACCGTGAACCCCCGGCTCGTTCGCGGGCTGGACTACTACACCGACACCGTGTTTGAGGTCAAGGTGCCGGGCCTGGGGGCCCAGGACACGGTGGCCGGCGGCGGCCGGTACGATCGCCTGGTGGAGGAACTGGGCGGCCCGCCCACACCGGCCGTGGGCTTCGGCATGGGCATGGAGCGCGTGCTCCTGGCCCTGGGCGAACCCCGCAAGGAGGAGCCCCTGGATTACTTCGTGGCCTACACCAGCGAGGCCACCCGCGATGCCGCCGTGGACCTGGTCTTTGCCCTGCGGCGCCAGGGCTACGCCGTGGACTTCAGCCACGAGTTCAAGAAACTCCGCGCCCAGATGAAGCGGGCGAACCGGCTGAAGGCCCGGAAAACCGTGATCGTAGGCGACGATGAACTCGCCCGCGGCGTGGTCCGGGTGCGCGATATGGAAACCGGGTCCGAGGAGGAAGTGCCGCTCCACCCGCTTCAGAACCCGGAAACCTCCGCCTGAAGCCGGGCCCGCAACCCGATCGTCACCCCCAGAACGATCCAGAAGAGCGGAAACCCGTAGCCGGAAAACAGGCCGTAGGCCACGGCATACCCCAGGCTCCCTCCCAGAAAGGTGAGGTACCACCAGAACACGGGTCGGGACCGATCCCGCAGGAGCCCGGCAACCAGATCCCCCCACAGGAACAACCAGAGCACCAGCGTGGGCCATCCTCCGAAAAAGAGCATGGCCAGGTGCACCGAATGGAGCGAGATGCGCTCCGCAGGCACGCGGGCTCCCCAGAAGCCCAGATGTTCCCAGTAGGTGCGCCACAACTCCAGCCGGAAGGCCGGCGATCGGGCCTCCAGTGCCATCAGCTGGTCCGGCAACGGCGACAGCAGGAACGCCACCGCCAGGCCGGCGATTGCCAGCACCGCCGCCCGGCCGTAGGCGATGCGCCGCCGATACAGGGCCAGCACGACCCCGGTGGCCGTCACCACTCCCAGGGCCAGCACGGCCGCCCGCGTGAAATCCAAAAGGAGCAGCAGGGCTGAAAGCCCGAACACCGTAAAGACCAGCCATCGCCGGCGGCCCAGAAACAGCCCCCAAAACCCCACCAGGCCGGCGAGCCCGGCCAACCGCACGGAGAAATCGCGGGGGTCTCCGTACACCGACGACACGGCCGGCAGGCCGCAGCAGGGGGTCCAGCGGCTGGGCGCAATGCCGGCGAACTCCCCGGTTTGGAAGGTAAAGAAGTAGCCGGTGCTGAGGTAAAGCGCCAGTTGGGCCAGGGCGATGGCCACCAGCACCGCGGTCATCCCCAGCGCCACCCGGAACACCAGGTCTTCGCCGCCCACGGTTTCCACGGTGCGGGCCACCAGGTAGGCCAGTACCAGACCCATCCACAGGGCCCGGGGTTCCGCCGTGGCGCCGGTCCAGCGGCTCGTCACGGTAAGTCCTATCGCCAGGCTCAGGATCAGGGCCCCGAGCACCACATCCGGGCGACTGCGGGGCAGGATCCGGCCTCCGGGCACGAGCGCCAGGCCCAGCAGCCCCGCCACCGGCCAGAAGGGGTTGGGCAGGGGGCCCCAGCGCACATAGAAAAAGGCCAGCAGGGTCAACAGCCCCAGGAGCCATCGCAGCACGGGGCGGGAAAGAGGGGTTCTCATGGAAACCTACGGGGTGTGGGACGCCTGGTACCGCTCCCGGAACCAGGCCACGGTGAGCTCCAGGCCCTCCCGGAACCCCACCTGCGGTTCGTACCCCAGCAGATCACGAGCCTTCTGGATATTCCCAAGACTGTGCCGAATGTCGCCGGGCCGGGGATCCAGGAACGCCCGCGGATGATCCTTTACCCCCAGGATCTGCTCCAGAAGGTCCACCAGTTCCAGCAGGGTGTACCGGTGTCCCGTGGAGATGTTGAACACCTCGCCGGCGGCCCGGGGTGCGAACAGGGCCCGCAAATTCGCCTGCACGGCGTTCTGCACATAGGTGAAATCCCGCGATTGCAGGCCGTCGCCGTAGATGGTCACCGGCCGGCCCTCCAGGATCTGGCTGATGAACCGGGGGATCACCGCCGAGTACTGGGAAGTGGGGTCCTGCCGCGGGCCGAAGATGTTGAAGTAGCGCAGGCCCACGGTTTCCAGGCCGAACAGGCTGTGGTACACCCGGGCGTAATACTCGCCCGTGACCTTGGAGATGGCATAGGGCGAAAGGGGCGACGGGGGCATGGACTCCTCCTTGGGCAGGGTGGGCGTGTCGCCGTACACCGACGAGGAAGAGGCATACACCACCCGGCGGGCGCCGCGGCGGCGCGCCGCCTCCAGTAGCACCAGCGTACCGGTTACATTGCTCTCGTTGGTGCTCAGAGGATCCCGAACCGAACGGGCCACCGAGGGAATCGCCGCCTGGTGCAGCACATAGGTGTGGGCGTCCAGCAACGACTCCACAAGACCCAGATCCTGCACCCGCCCTTCCACCAGTTCAAAGTCCGCCGGCACCCCCTCTGCGTGGAGGGTGGCCCGCACATCCTCCAGGTTCTCGGGCCGACCCGTGGAAAAATCGTCCAGCACCACCAGGTGGAACGAGGGAAACGACGCGAAAAGGTCCTGATACCGGGACACACCGGCCTTCACCCGCAGGAGCTCCTCCACCAGATGGGATCCGATAAAACCGGCACCACCGGTCACCAGAATGCGGAACCGGGCCATCCTACCTCCTTTCGTTGCAGTTCAGGCGTTAATGATACACACCGGAGCGGTGCAGCCGAACGCCCTGCATCAGGCTCCGGCTGAGATTCACGAGATCCTGGTCGTCCACCCGTGAATCCCGGTTGACATCGGCCCGCAGCAGGGGCTCGGGCAGGGAAAGATGCCGGTACAAATAGCCGGCCAGGGCCTCCAGATCGGCGCGGGTGACCTCGCCGTCGCCGTCCGCATCCCCCATCACGGCCACCAGCAGGATATCGCTGGAATCCCGGGGTTCCAGTTTGAAGTGGCCGTACGAGTAGTTCACCGGGCCGATTACCGTGTAGAACCACCCCGCCTGGGGCTCATAGGCCACCCCCAGATCGTCCACGCGCAGGGTGTCGGTGGCATCGTAGGCCGACCACTCGCCGTACCCCAGATCGGGCGAGAGGCACCGCAGGGTGTCCACCCGTACCAGAACCCCCTCATAGGCCTCGGACATGGCCTGGGCGGCGGAAACCCGCACAGGAACCAGAGGCGCCACGGGCCCGAACCTGCGGACCCCTGCGGTTTCCACCACCATCTCCGTAAGCCCGTAGTACTCCTGCACATCGCCGATGAGCGCTACGGAATCCCCCACGGCCGGCGCCGGGGCGGGCGCCGTGGGCAGATAAGCAAACAGGCCGCGATACGGCCCCTGGGGCCGCATCCCCACAAAGAGCCGACGGCCCCCGGAAAACACCCCGGACACCACCCCGTAGATCTCCACCTTGTGGTTCTCAAAGGGCGAGGGATCGGCCGCCTGGAGATCCAGAATCGTGACCTCCCCCGGAGGCCAGGCGCCGCCCGCCTCCTCCACCCTGGCCCGCAGTTCCTGCAAAAAGTCCTGGGCCAGCAGCGAGTCCTGCACGATCACCACATTCTCGTCGTTCGTGTTCATGGCCGAATAGGTGAAGTTCGCCGATCCCGTGACAACCACCCGGCGGTCCACCACCAGGTACTTGTGGTGCAGCAATTTGCCGTGCAGGCTGTCGCAATACACATAGGCCGCCGGGCTCCAGGCGTTGCCGCCGAGCCCCAGCATGTCCCAGCTCTCGGAGTAGTGGCCGGGGTCCAGGAAGTTGGTGGAATCAAACACGCCCGCCACCAGTGCGGCGTCCTCGTCCCAGCGCGCCTTCATGGCGTTGGAAAGGTTCTGGTTCGTGAAGAAGTACATGGCGAACTGCAGGCGTTCGTGGGCCTGTTGAATCTGCTGGATCAGCGCCGCTTCGGTACCGTCGGAGGGCGAGAAATACACGGACACCGGGTGCCCGCCCACCACAAAGTGGTGGGGGGTGTTGTCGGTTTTCCGGGTGCCGAACCGGGAAGCGGCGGGATCCGGCGTATCTCCCGAACCTCCCCACATTTCGTTGAACTCGGTGGTATAGGCCGCCGCCACCTCGGCCGAAGCCAGGAACACCACATTGTTGGCTGATCCGAAGGGATCGTAGGTGTAGTTGTAGGAGCCGGTGAGCACGAAATCGTCCTCCGGGATGCCGGCGTCCCGGGCGTCTACCACCAGGAACTTGTGGTGCATGGACTCCTCGCCCAGGTTGGTGCCGAAGCTGTCCGTGATCACGGGGATCCCGTAAGAAGCCAGAGCCGCCACCTGGCTGTTCCAGTGATGGTTGTCCACGATCACCCGAACCTTTACGCCGTGGTCGTAGCGATCCTTGAGGGCGTTGACCACATTCCAGCTGGACAGGCTGTACACACAGAGGTCCACCGAATACGCGGCCAGGCCGATGCGGGCCACCACCAGCGAGTCCAGGTTCACCGGGGCCTGGGAAACCCGCAGGGGGCCGGCCACCGTGGTGTTGAAAAAGCCCTGCAGGGGCCGTTCCGGGGCCCTCAGATCGGCATCGTCGCGGGGCTCCAGTTTGAAGTTGCCGTAGGAGTAATCCAGAACGCCCCGGAGGAACCGGAAGGAGTCGCCCACCGTGGGGTTGTAGGTGTAGGAACCCAGGTCGTCCACCCGCAGGGTGCCCTGGCTATCCTGCACGAGCCACTCGCCGTAGCCCAGGTCGTTTTGAACCACCACCAGGTCGCGCAGGAACACCAGCACACCCTCCAGAGGCTCTCCCAGACCCGCACTGGTGGTCCGATAGGGTTCGGGAATCGTGCGGTGGCTTGCGAGCACCGTCACCGAGCCTGAGGAGGCGTTGATCTCGGTTTTGCCGTAGTACTCCTGCACCACCCCGGTCACCTCCACGGAATCCCCCCGCTGAACGCCGGCCCCCGGGGCATACACCGCGATGCCGTGCCAGGGCCCGGTGGAATCGGCAATGAAGAAAAGGTTGCCGAAGTCGTTGCTTCCGGCGGTGACCACCCCGTGGATGGTCACCCAGGAACCCTCGTAGGGGGAATCACCGGAGGGATCGGTGGTGTACTGAAGGTCTCGAATGCCCAGAGACCAGGCCAGGGAAACGGCCATCAGGGTCCAGAGCCAGGTTCTCACGGTTCACCTCACAGGGTTTGGGTGGACCCGCCGCGCATCGCCACGCGATACAGGGCCACGAGTTTTCGGGCCACACTCAGATGGTCCAGGCCCAGGGCCTGGAGCCGGGCCCGGCCGGTGCTTTCCCGCATTTCCAGCACCTCCAGCAGGGCCCGGGCGATGTCCTCCGGCCGATGGGAAACCACAGCGGCACCCTGCACCCCCTCCAGGAGCCAGGGCACATCGCCCACCGCGGTGGCCACAATCGGCCGATTGCAGGCCATCGCCTCCTTCACGATGTTGGGCGATCCCTCATAGTCTGAGGTCAAGAGCACCACATCGGCGGCATTTAAAAACAGGGGGATCTCTTCGTGGGGCCGGCCCTGGACCACCAGCAGTTCCATGGGAACCCGCTCCGAGGCCAGAGCCACGGCCTTCTGCGCCAGATCAAACCGCTTTTCCGGCCGCGCAGGGTTGGCCACAAAGGCAACATACACGGGTTCCAGGGGCAATCCGAGCCGCCGCCGCGCCTCGGCCCGGGGCACGGGATGGAAAAACTCCAGGTTCACCCCATTGGGCACCACCCAGGCCCGGGGGTCGCCCAGCAAGGGCAACAGGCTCGGCGACTTCACCAGGCGCCCCTGCAGGTACCGGTTCACCCAGCGGCTGATGAAGCGCTGCCACGGCACCTCCAGATCGCTGCCGCAAAAGGAAAGAACCCGGGGGATCCGGTGCTGGCACAGGGCGGGCACACCGGTGAGCCCGTAGTGGATATGCATCACATCGTAGGGCTTTCGGCGAACGGCCCGGCGCACCCGTTCACAGGCTGCGAGGTACTCCCAACGGGACCGCCACCCCTCCACGATCAGGACATCCACCTCGTGTCCCAGGGAGCGGACATCGCGCACCTGATCGTGCACAAACACACCGTGGGAGGGTTGACCAGGGTGGGGAAACATGTTGGTTACGGTCAGAACCCGCATGCCTACCCGAGACCGCCCGGGAGAAGGGGCCGGTGATTAGAGTTCACCCTCTTCCAGAAGGCCCAGCAGGATCTCCGTGAGGTTGGGATCCCACTGTTTGCCCTTGCCCTTTTCAAACTCCTCCATGAGCTGCTCCCGGCTCAGGCGTTTGCGGTAGGGCCGGTCGTAGCTCATGGCATCAAAGGCGTCGGCGATGGCCACAATCCGGGCCAGGAAGGGGATCTCGTGTTCCCGCAAACCATCGGGATAGCCGGTGCCATCCCAGCGCTCATGGTGATGGCGGATAATGGGCAGAGCACCTCGCAGGGAGTGGATCGGGGCACAGATCTGTTCCCCGATGATGACATGCTCCTCAATGCGTTTCCGTTCCTCGGGGGTGAGGGGGCCCTTCTTTTTCAAGATCTCGTCGGGGATGGCCACCTTTCCGATATCGTGTAGATGTGCTCCCTTTCGCAGGTCGTCCAGCTCCTGGGGCGTCAGGCCCACGATTCGACCGATCTTCAGAGAGACTTCTACAACCCGTTCGGTGTGCTGCTCCGTGTAAGCGTCCCGCATTTCAATGATGGTGGCGAGCGAAAACAGCACCTGTTCCGCACTTTCCAGTTCCCGAATGTAGGACTTGAGGCGCAGCAGGGATTCAATCCGGGCAATAAGGGCGTTCTCATTCGGCGGTTTCGCAAGAAAGTCATCGGCACCCTTCCGGAATGCCTCAACCTGTTCCTTATCCAAAGCCGTCAAGACAATCACCGGGATATATCCCAACCGCTCGTTGCTTCGGATGCGCTCCAGGACCTCAAAACCATCCACTCCCGGCATCCGTAAATCCAGGAGCAGGATGTCGGGGGGATCCTCCTCAATCACACTCAGGGCCTCTTCGCCGGTAAGAACCCCCTGATACTCGTAGCCGTGCTCTACCAGGAGCCGTTCCAGGATGTCCAACACATAGGGCTCATCGTCCACGGCCAGGATCCGGGGCTTGGAGGGACGATGAACCGGCTCGTAGATCTTCGCTGCCATGCTTAAATTGTACACCCTCAAGGGGATGCTCCGAACCCCGGCTGAAACCGGCGGTCTTTTTGCTGCATACTAAGGATGCCATGCTGGATGTCAAACTCATCAACGACCTCCTCCGGGATGGTCTCCTGAAGGAAGACCAGGCCGAGGCCATCCGGGCCAACCTTCAGGGGCAAAACCGGGATGTGGTGTCCTTTTTGGTCGAACACGGGATCCTGAATGAGGACGAACTGGTCGATTACATCTCCCAACACTACGGCTTTCCCCGCGTAGACCCCCTGGCCATGGAACCCGATGAGAAACTCCTGAACCTGCTGCCCGTGGAATTCCTGCGGAAAAACAAGGTGTACCCCTTTGAACGCAAAGGGCGGGTGTTGAAGGTGGCCATGGCCAATCCGTTGAACCTTTCGGTGATCGACGACATTGAGTTCATCACCGGTTCAGAAGTCCAGCCCTATGTAGCCCCTCCCAGTGCCATCCAGCAGGCCATTGACCAGTTCTTTGAAACCGACCTGGATATCCAGGAACTGATCGACACCCTGTCGGCCGAGTTTGCCGAAACCGTGGAGGAGGCCGAGGCCCCCGAAACCATCGACGAACTGGCCCAAACGGCGGAACAGGCTCCGGTGGTGCGGCTGGTTAACAGTTTGATCCTGGATGCCGTGCGGAAGGGTGCCTCGGACATCCATCTGGAACCCCAGGAAAAGGCTTTCCGGGTCCGGTACCGGATCGACGGCGTGCTCTACGAAATGATGCAGCCCCCGCTTCGGTTGAAGGAAGCCATCACCTCCCGGATCAAGATCATGGCCAAGATGGACATCGCCGAGCGTCGCCTGCCCCAGGACGGACGGATCCGGATGCGCATTCGGAATCGCAATATCGACCTCCGTGTATCCACAGTGCCTACGGTGTGGGGTGAAAAAATCGTGATGCGGGTCCTGGACAAAACCAACCTCACCTTTGACCTCGCCAAACTGGGCTTTGAGGAGGAATCGCTGGAACTCGTGATGGACGCACTGCGCCGGCCCTACGGCATGATCCTGGTCACCGGCCCTACGGGCAGCGGGAAAACCACCACCCTGTATTCCTCCCTCAACATTCTGAACCGCCCCGAGGTCAACATCCTCACCGTAGAGGATCCGGTGGAATACGAGTTCCCTGGCATCAACCAGGTTCAGGTCAAGGAGGAGATCGGCCTGGACTTCGCCCGCGCCCTGCGGGCCTTTCTGCGCCAGGACCCGGACATCATCATGGTGGGTGAGATCCGAGACTTCGAAACGGCTGCCATCGCGGTTCGGGCCGCCATTACCGGCCACCTGGTGCTCTCCACCCTGCATACCAACGACGCACCCAGCACACCGGCCCGACTGATTGACATGGGGGTGGAACCCTTCCTGGTGGCCTCTTCCCTCACCCTGGTAATCGCCCAACGACTGGTGCGGAAGGTGTGCCCCCACTGTAAGGTTGAAACCACCCTGCACTCAGAAATCCTGGAGGAACTGGACCTGACCCCGGAGGATGTGGAGGATGTGACCATCTACCGGGGGCAGGGCTGCTTCCAGTGTAACAATACCGGCTACAAGGGCCGGATCGGAATCTACGAGGTAATGGCGATTACCCCCAGGATCCGTGATCTGATCCTCCGAAAGGCCACGCCCGACGAGATCCGGGCAGCGGCCATAGAAGAGGGTATGATCACCCTCCGGGAATCGGCCCTCTACAAGCTCTTTGATGGCATCACCACCCCGGAGGAGGTGATCCGCGTCACCAAAGAGGTATGATTCGCATTTTGCAAACGGAGGTTTGCTGTCCATGATCCAGAAGGAAGAACACTACACTACCTCTTTTGGCATTTCGCGAAAGTCTCAGGTTCTCCCCTCTATGCTGGATCTGCTGCGGGAGACCGTAGAGCGGGATGCAACGGATTTGCATCTGGCTCCAGGCGCTCCTCCGATTTTCCGGATCAACCAGCGCTTGGTGCGCAGCAATTACAAAGTGCTGGGACCCGAGGATACCCGAAAACTCGTATTTGAGGTTCTGAACGATGCCCAGCGGGCCCGGCTGGAACGCGATCGGGAACTGGATTTTGCCATCTCCGTGGAGGGCTTGTCCCGGTTCCGGGCCAACGCCTTTTACCAGCGCAGCACCATCAGCGCCTCTATCCGACGGATTCCCTTCCGTATTCCCTCCATGACCGAACTCGGCCTCCCCCCGGTGGTGGAGCAACTCACCCACAAGAGCCGCGGCCTGATCCTGGTGACAGGCCCCACGGGCAGCGGGAAGTCCACCACCCTGGCCAGCATGATCGACCGGATCAACCAGGACCGGGCCTGCCACATCATCACCATTGAAGACCCCATTGAGTACCTGCACAAAAACAAAAAGGCCCTGATCGCCCAGCGGGAAGTCCAGGTGGATACCCGGTCCTTTGCCACCGCAATCCGTAGCGCCCTGCGTCAGGACCCCGATGTCATCATGGTGGGCGAGATGCGCGATCTGGAAACCATCGCTGCAGCCCTCACCGCTGCAGAAACCGGACACCTGGTGCTCGCCACCCTGCACACCGACTCCGCCGTGGAATCCATCAACCGCATCATTGATGTATTCCCACCCCACCAGCAGAAACAGATTCGGGTACAGTTGGCCTCTACTTTAGAGGCCGTGCTCTCCCAGCGCCTGCTTCCCGGCAGGGCCTATCGGAAACTGGTTCTGGCGATTGAGATCATGATCGGGACCCCAGCCGTGCGGAACCTTATCCGCGAAGGTCGGGTCCAGGAGATCTACGGCATCATCCAGACCTCGCAGAAATACGGTATGTGGACCATGAACTCCTACCTGGCAAAACTCTATTTCTCCGGGGCCATTGATCTGAAGACCGCCCTGGCGGCATCGCCCCGGCAGGAAGAATTGGAAGAACTTTTGCAGAGGAGGCCAACGAAATGAGGGCAATCCAAACCCGTCGCCGTAGCCGCAGGGAAACCCAGAGGGGTACCCAAAAGGTGTCCCTGGGCCCCTTCCAGTTTGTGGGCCTGAAGGATGTGGCCCTCTTTTCTCGCCAGATGGCTGTGATGATTGACGCCGGCGTCCCCGTGGTTCAGGCCCTGGAAATCCTGGAACGGCAGTTCGGCAAAAAGGCCATGGCCAAGGTACTCCGTCATATCCGTAGCACGGTGGAGGCCGGTAGTTCCCTGAGCGATGCCATGGGCCGATGGAAACGAATCTTCGGAGAGTTTCTGGTAAGCATGGTGGCTGTTGGGGAAACCGGCGGTGTGCTCGGGTTCACCCTGAATCGGGTGGCCGAGTACCTGGAAAAATTGATGGCACTCCGGGGAAAGGTCCGGAGCGCCATGATCTATCCCGCCGTGATCTTCACCGTGGCCATCGGCGCCACGATCTTCCTCCTCGTTGCCGTCATCCCCACCTTCGCCCAGATGTTTGCTACCTTTGATGCGGAACTGCCACTGCCCACCAGAATCGTGATCGGCATCAGCAACTTCATTCAGACCAATGGGCTCTGGCTTACCCTGGGAATCATTGCTTTTGCGATCCTGGGATACTACGTTTTCCGAAAGAATGAGCGAGGGCGCTATTTTTCGGATAACGTGTTCCTTCATACTCCGGTCATCGGGAATGTGCTCCGGAAATCAGCCATTTCCCGCTTTGCTCGAACCTTGGGCGTATTGATCAAGGGCGGTGTTCCCATCATTGAAGCTCTGGAAATCACCGCCCGCACCTCGGGCAACCGCGTGGTGGAACGAGCTGTGCTGGAGGCCCGGAAAAGCATCAGCGAAGGGAAAAATATCAGCGAACCTCTGGAGAAAAGCCGGGTGTTTCCGCCCCTCGTAACCCAGTTGATCGCCGTAGGGGAAACCACCGGTGACCTGCCCGGCATGCTGGACAAACTCGCAGATTTCTATGACATGGAAGTAGACAACGCGGTCAACACCATGACCTCGGTGTTGGAGCCGATTATGTTGATCCTTATGGGGGTTATCGTTGGCGGGATCCTGATCTCCCTGTATCTGCCCATATTCAGCATCTCGTCGGTTATCAAATAAACCTTGTGTGTACATAAGGGGGGATCAAAATGAATAGCACTGCAAGAGCCCTCAGGGTTCAGTCTCATGCGCCGGACCAACCCCTATGGTGGATGACCGGCATCCGCGTAGGGGTTCTGCTTACCGTTTTGGTGCCTGGCATCGTTTTGCTCCACACCGTAGTGGGTCCTTCAGGCACCGCCTTTATGGCCTCCATCCTCGCCGTAGGCATCCTGTTTTCTGTTCTGCTGTTGCTTCTGTCCCGCGCCGGGGTGAGCACCCGGGAACTGATCTGGGCCGAAATCTTTCTGGACCTGGTCCTGATTACCTTCCTGATCCATATTACCGGCGGAAGTTCCTCCGACATGCCGCTCCTGTTCCTTCTGCCCATCGTGTACGCAGGTTACTTTGACGAACTGAAGGGCTCGCTGTTCGTCGCACTCCTTTCCACTCTGCTCTTGGGATTCTTCACCGTCGCGGAATCCAACGGCTGGATCCAGCCCTTCATCACCTATCGTCCCTCCCTCATCGGAGATGTCACCCTGAAGTTTTACCTGTACGCCCTCCTCTTCTTCACCGTAGGGGTAGCCTCCGGCTACGCGGCCTCGGTGTATCACCGCACGGAGGCAGCCCTCACCCGTACCCGCCGGGCGCTGAACCGGGCCCGTATCAGCCTGGAGACCGTGGTAGAGAACATGACCTCGGCCTTGCTGGCCGTGGACGAGTCCGGCGAGGTGCTGTTCCTGAACCGGAGCGCCAAGCGGATTTTAGGTCTGGATTCCTACCAGGGGAAAATCACCGCCGATGTACTCCGGGCCGAATTGCCGGAGTTCTACGAAAAGCTCCAGCAACTGCTGCACAGCCATCCGGTCAAACGCGAAAGCATGGAATGTGCCGCCCCCAATCAGAACCGGCGCATTGAAATCGGTTTCAATACCACCTTCCTACGGGATGCCTGGGGAAACAAGCTGGGAATGATCATGGTGTTCCAGGATCTCGCGCGCATCCGGGAAGCCGAGCGGAACCAGCGAACCCTGGATCGCCTGGCAGCCATCGGGGAGTTCTCCGCCAATCTGGCCCACGAAATCCGCACACCGGTAACAGCCATTAAGGGAGCCGCCGATCTCCTGGCCGAGGAGGGGCTCAATCAGGATCAGCGTACGCTCGTATCCCTGATCCGTCGTGAAAGCGACCGATTGAACCGCATTGTCACCGATTTTCTGAAGTTTACCAAGCTCCCTCCGGCCCAGAAAACCAAGGTTTCCCTGCACCAGGTTCTCCACGATGTGGTGGAGCGGTTCCGGTCCACGAACCGACGGGTCCAGGTGCGGCTCACGGTTCCACCGGAAGACCTCACCCTGGAAACGGACCCCACCCTGCTCTTCCAGGCTCTCTCCAACCTGGTACAGAATGCTATTCAGGCTATTGAACACGCTCAACTGACGGGCGAAGTTCGGATCACTGCCGTTTACCCGGGCAAAGAGTTCTCCGTGCTGGGGAATGGCCGCGATACAGCCGATGACCACACCCTGGTGCTTCTGATCGAAGACAATGGCCCTGGCATTCCCTCCCAGGATCTGGAGCGCATCTTTGACCCCTTTTATACCACCCGCCCCTCGGGTAGCGGCATGGGCCTGCCCCTCGTAAAGAAGATTCTGCATCGCCTGGGCGGTCGCATGGAAATTTACTCCAGGGAGCGGGAGGGCACTCAGGTGATCCTCTATCTGCCCGTTTCCTGATGAAGCCCTGGATCTTCGTGGTAGACGACGAAGAGAGCCTGCGGGAGTATCTGAGCATCCTCCTTTCCAAAAACGGGTACAATGTGCGGACCTTTGCAAGCGGGACTGCCCTGCTGGACGCACTGCATGAGCAATCGCCCGACCTGATCCTGCTGGATCTGAAAATGCCCGAAATGGATGGGATCCAGGTGCTGGAAAGGGTCCGCGCCCTCGATCCGAACCTGCCGGTGATCATCATGACCGCCTACGGCACCATCCAGTCGGCCATCGAGGCCATCCAGAAGGGCGCCTTTTACTACATCACCAAACCCTTTGAGGTCTCTGAACTCAAAATCCAGATCCAGAAGGCCCTGGAGTACCGCCGCCTGAAATGGGAGAACCTGCAACTCAAGCAGGAATTGGGCTTAAACCTCCAGATCGTAGGCCAGAACCCAGAGTTCCTGAAGGTACTGGATATGGTCAAGCGGGTGGCCAAAACCGACGCCACCGTTTTGATCCTGGGGGAAAGCGGGACCGGTAAGGAACTCATCGCCCGGGCCCTTCACCAGCATTCCCAACGCGCCGCCTATCCCTTTGTGGCCATCAACTGCGCGGCCCTTCCCGAGGAACTTCTGGAAAGCGAGCTCTTCGGCTACGAAAAGGGGGCCTTTACCGGCGCCACCGCCTCCAAAGAGGGCCTCTTCCGGGCAGCCCACAAGGGAACCCTATTCCTGGACGAAATCGGCGAGATCTCGCCCCGGATCCAGGTGAAACTCCTTCGGGCCCTGCAGGAACGCGAAATCATCCCCCTGGGAAGCACCAAACCTCTAAAGGTAGATGTTCGAATCCTGGCCTCCACCAACCAGGATCTGGAGGCCCTGATGCGGGAGGGAAGATTCCGGGAAGACCTGTTTTACCGGTTGAACGTGATCACGATCCGAATTCCCCCGCTGCGTGATCGCAAGGACGACATTCCCCTCCTGGTGGACCATTTCATTCGGAAGTACGCCCGCAAACACCAGATTCCGCCCAAGCGAGTCCCCCAAAGGGTGCTGCAGTTGCTCATGGCCTATCCCTGGCCGGGTAATGTTCGGGAACTGGAAAACGCCATTGAACGGGCCCTGATCCTCTCTCCAGGGGAAGAGCTTTCAGTGGAGGCCCTGCCTCCCCAAATCCTTGGGAGCCGAGGAGAGGCGGATCTTCCCCTTCCTCCTCCCACCCTTACCTTGGAGGAGCTGGAGCGCCGATACATCCTGAAGGTCTTAGAGTCGGTGGGGTGGGATAAGGCCCGCGCGGCTCAGATCCTGGGCATCAACCTCTCCACGGTGTATCGGAAACTGGCCCGGTTCGGCATCAAGGTCACGGCTCCGGACCGGGATTTGCAAGTTGCAAATCGGCCTTCTCAATCTGAAAAAGCCCCCCCCTCCGCGTAAGCGGAACCGCCTGAAGACCCCGATCCTCCCCTTTTGGCAATTCTCTTGCAGGTTCTCCCGGTGAACCATGGAACGAAACCAACTTAAAAAGGAGGTGCGAACCATGTTGAAGGCACTGCGGAAGAACAAGAAGGACCGGGGTTTCACCCTGGTGGAGCTGATGATCGTCATCGTGATCATCGGTATCCTGGCAGCCATCGCGATCCCCCGGTTCATCGGTGCCCAGGACCGTGCCCGCATCAGCGCGGCCAAGGCTCAGCTGAACTCCGTGCGTCAGGCTTTGGCCCTGTATGAAATGGACCACTCGGCCTATCCGGCCTCGACCAACGACTGGGATGCCTTGATCGCGAACCTGACCGACTATGTGGCGCTCCCCAAGTGGGACGAACTCAAGGATAAGGTGTTTGAGGATGGGTCCTTCAGCTTCACCAATGTGAACGATACCTCGTACACCATCACGGTCAACGCCACGGACAACGACCACACCACCCTCACGGCCACACCTTACGGCGTTACCCCGTAATCTGATCCTTCTATAGCCACCACCTATAGCCACCACAAGGGGGAGGTTGACAGCGTCAACCTCCCCCTTGTATTATTGCTAAATCCATCCGGCTAAGGACTGGAAGTATTAGCGTAAAGGGGGACCGTATCAAATGAGGCTGAGATTGTCATCGAAGTCCTCTGAGGAGGGCATGACCCTGGTAGAAGTCTTCATCGTGATCCTCATTATCGGCATTGTTGCTCTGATCTCCATTCCCCGATTCACCCGTGCCACAGACCGCGCCCGGATTACCGCGGCTGTGGACGAACTCCATTATGTCCGCCGGGCGCTCTCCATGTATCAGGCCGAACGGGGCTACTTCCCCAAACTGGACCATGCCGATTACTTCACCCTAAAACACTGGCTGATAGACGATTTTGGTCATCCATACATGAGTTTACCCGATACCCCAGAATTTGATTTGTCCTCCTTCACATACACCAGCGACGGAGATACCTACCTCATCCGGGTCAAGGCCAAAGACACGAAGGGCACCTGGATCCACGCATCCCAGGATGGAATTGAAACCGTAGAATGAACAGCGACATAGGGTTCCTACTGGCGGCCTATTTCTTCACCCTCCTCTTGGGCTTGGCCATAGGGAGCTTCTTGAATGTCCTCATCTACCGGGTTCCCCGAGGGCTTTCCATTGTGTGGCCGCCTTCCCACTGCCCGGTATGCGGACATCGCCTGGCCTGGAAAGATAACATCCCTCTGCTTTCTTACCTGCTGCTCCGGGGAAAGTGCCGCTACTGTGGGGCGCGGATCTCGCCCCGCTACCCCCTCGTCGAAGCCGCCAACGCCCTGCTCTATCTGGGCCTGGCCTGGCGCTTTGGGTTTCAACGTCTCCTGGTGTTCTACTGGGCCTTGGCCAGTCTGATCCTGGCCCTGAGCGTGATTGATCTGGAACACCATCGGCTCCCGGATCCCTTAACCCTGGCCCTCGGGATCATCGGATTCCTGTACCAGCTCTCGCGCCACCAGTGGATGTATGGGCTTTTAGGGGGCATCCTTGGATTGCTCCTGGGCGGACTGATCTACCTGTTGGCAACCTGGGTGTATGGACCCAACGCCTTTGGCCTCGGCGATGTAAAGTACCTGGCTGCCATCGGTGTATGGGGCGGCCCCTTTGCCGTTCCCATCATCCTGTTCCTGGCTTCACTGTTTGGCACCCTTGGGGGATTGATCATCGCCTGGCGTCGCCGCACCCTTCGGGTAGGGATTCCCTTCGGCCCCTTTCTGAGTGGCGCCTTCCTGTTGACAATCCTCCTACCGCAAGGCATAATGTAGGATGGTGGCTAAGAGATACCAGATTGAGCGGGAAGCCCTCCAGTCAATGGCCCGAGGAGACTGGGCTCGGGCCATTGAACTCTACGAAAGCGTTTTAAAGGAAGAAAAGGACCCGAACATTTTCAATATTGTGGGGGACTTGTATCTGCGCGCGGGGAAAGCCAACGAGGCAGCCCAGAACTATCGGTTTGCCATCGAGGGATTCCTGCAGGAGGAGATGTTCAACTCGGCTTCAGCCGTGGTCCGGAAACTCCTCCGTCTTAATGCCTCAGATCTGTTTGCCCTTATCAGCCAGGCCAAGATCGCCTTCCACCAGGGGATCTATCGGGAATCCCTGGAATACATCCGCAAAGCCCTGGAAAACGGTCTGAAGGAACACCAGGCGTACATGTCCGAGGTGCTGGAGCTCCTGAAGCAGATGGCGGGGCAGGGAAACGAGGTACTACTTCAGGAGATCCGGGAACTGTTGGCCACCTTCGGCGTACAGGACACCGAGATCCTGGAAATTCTGAAGCAACCCGAGCAGGAGGAAGGGGGCGAAATCCCCGTTTCAAAGCAGGGGGGTGCCTCCTACGATCCCGATTTTTTGTACCTGCTCCACGAGTTGGACCACGCCCTGGCCCAAGGGGTGGAAGTCTCAACGCGCCCTTCCCTCTCCCGGGCTCACGCCCTGTTTGACATGGGCCTGTACCGATCGGCTATTTTGGAATACCAGAACTACCTCGCAGAGCATCCCGAGGACCTGGAGGCTTTGCTGATGCTGGGAAAGGCTTTCCTGAAAGCGGGTGAGGCTGACCTGGCACTGCGGGCCTTTGAGGAAGGGGTTTCGCGCGCGGTTGGCCGGGAAAAGCTCATGTTCCAATACTGGATCGCACGCACCCATGAGGCTTTGGGTGAACGGGACGAGGCCATTAAAATCTATCGGGAGATCCTCTTCAAGGACATGAACTTCATGGATGTGAAGCGGCGGCTGGAACTCCTCAGCGGCCGCGGTGGAGTCCGAACAAAGGGCGGAAGTAGGGCGACCAAACGACGGAGGAAAATTTAGGCATGCAAGGGTTGGTGGAGCGGCTGAGGGAAAGCGGACTCCTTACCAAGGACCAGATCAAGCGGGCAGCGGATCGCCAGTGGAAACAGGGCGGCTCCCTGCTCCAGCACCTGGTGGAACTGGGGTATCTCAAGGAAGAGGATGTCCTGGATTTCTTCTCCAAGGTGCTGGGCCTCCATGTGGTTCGGCTCAAGGAAATTGACATTGACCCGGATGCCATTTACTACATCCCCTATCGGATCGCCGCCCGATATTTCCTGATCCCCATCAAACGAACCAAAAAGAGCCTGATCCTCGCCATGGCCAATCCGCTCAACAAGCGGGCATTGAAGGAGGTCTCCTTCGTCACAGACCTGGAAATCATCCCGTTGGCCGCCAAACTCAGTGAGATTAAAAGCGCTATCCTCAGTTATTACGGAAAGCTGGATCCCCCCACATACTTTGAAGTGTTCTTCGTACGCCCGGATCCCGAGAAAAATCTGGAGGATCTGGATGCTCAGGCTGAAGAAAATGCCATCCTTCTGGATAAAATTGAGGAGTTTCTGCGGTCTTCTGGTGGCGGTCTTTTGGTGTATGGGGGTGAAGGCAGTGGCAAAACCTTCTTGATTCACGCCGTCGCCAATAAGATTCTCTTGAACTCCCCGGACGCCGGGGTTCTCATCACCTCCGGCAGCCTTCTCAGGGACTTTTTCCAGGAAATTGAGGAGAGCGGCCTGTACCCCCAGATGAGGGAGTTTTTCAATGACCATAAGTTTTTGATGATTGACGACCTGGAGGGCATCCGTGACACCTCCCGGTTTGCCGATTTTATTGACTGGTATCTCACCGAAGGTGGACACATTCTGGCTACAGCCGTTCGGGATCTCAAGAGCGCCGGCTTGCACCGCCGAGTACTCCGCCGGCTTGAAAAATTTGAACATCATTATCTTCCGGAAATCGCGGAAGAGGAGGAGATTGAAACGGTACTTGCCGAAACAGGGCCCCTGGAGCAGCGGGCAGACACTGCCCATAACGTACCGGAAAATCGACAAGAAGCCGGTGCTCCGATGGAATCCGGATTTCCGGAGGACATGGCCTTTGATGACAAGTTTAAGGAGTATCTGGAGTCTATTCGTTCAGGCAAGGCAGGATATGAACGGATTCTGGAATTCCTAAAGTTCCTCAAACAGCGCCCCAAATCCTCCCTTCTTCTACGACTCAAAACCCTCAAAAAGGAGGCGATGAGACGGGGCGGGAGCCTGAAGGTCTTCGTCAACCCCACCATGTCTCCACCAGAATGGTTTATTGAAGGTCTGGAGGAGCTGACGCGGAAGGTGGTTCAGATCCTCGAGGAAGGGGATGAGATCCAACTCCGTATCCAGGAGGCTCCCGGTCATTATCAAATCCAGTATCGAGCCAAACCGGTTTTGCTGATGCTGGACGCCTCCACTGTCCAGGAAATCTTTGAAGGGAAAACCGTAGAAATTGAAAAGGAGCAAAAGGATAGCCAGTCTGTTCTGACGGTGACCGTCAACAAGGAGTAAGTTTATGCTCAAGGCATTCTTGGGAGGGAAACCGGTCCGGTCTATCGGGCTGGACCTGGGATCCAGGTTTATCAAAATCCTGGAGATAGAGAAGGGCCGTGAAGAAGAACGGCGGGTGCTGGTTTCTCATCTCCAGGAGGTCCCCGAACAGGCTATTGTAGAACGAGAGATCCTCGACCGCATTGGTGTTATTGAGGCCCTACGTGAAGCCGCTGCCAAAAGCGGTATTGAAGAACGGGATGTGACACTTTCTATCTCCCGAGGTGTGATCCTTCGCCGTCTCAAGGTACAAAAGGGCCGAGAATCCCGCGATGAGCTCATTGAACGTGCTACGCGCCAGAGTATCCCCTTTAGCCTCTCCGATGTGATCTGGGATTACCTCATTCTGGAGGAAAGCGAAGAGGCCTGGGATGTGCTCATCGTGGCTGCACGCCAGGACATGATCTACTCCCAGCTGGATCTGGCACGTTCTGCCGGTTTGAATCCCATCAAAATCGTCCCCGAAAGTATCGCCTGGCAATACGCCCTTCAGGGACTTCGAAAAGAGAAAACCGCCCTGGTCATCGATGTAGGTTACGCCTTTACCGACCTTTTCTTCCTACAACGCGGCGTTATCGTGAATTCGAGAGATGTAAACATTGGGCTACGGAATTTCCTTGAAACTTTGCGGCGAGAGCTCGGATTTTCCTATGAGAACGGAGAAAAAATCCTGTTGGGGCAGGCGGAAATCCCCGATGTCTCCGCGGAGGAAATCCTGCGCCTGGAAATCTCCGAATTCTTGGACCAGCTGGATCGGATCTTCGGATTCTTCTGGCCCGAGGAGCGCTCCAAGCCACGAACCTTTTACCTTGCTGGTGGGGGCGCACAAATCGTAGGGCTCGCGGAGGCCATACGAGATCGTTTCGGCGTCCGCACCCAAATCCTGAATCCCCTCCAGGAGCTGGTACAGGTCCGCTCCAACGGTGGCCCGTTATTCTCCCTGGCCTTTGGTCTGGCCGAGGCCGGAACCGACCCCGCCGGCATCAACCTGTTGCCTCCGGAAGAACGCCCGGTGGAGGCCGAACCCCTGTACCCCAAAATCGCTCTTCCTCTGTACACCGCCCTCCTCGGAATCCTTATTGTGGGGGTGCTGGCTATCCGCGATCGCGCCAAAATCACAACCCTCCGTAGCAAGATCGCCGAACTTCAGGCCGAGGAACAGGTTTTGAAGACCAAGGAATCGGCCGTAGGCGAAATTCTGGAAAAGGAAAAGGTAATCCGGCAACGGAGCGCCGTAATCCAGCAACTTTTGCAAACCCGATACCAATACGTAGACTTTTTGGACAAACTCAGCACCGTTCTACCCTGGGACATCTGGCTCTCCTCCGTTACTGAGGTGATGCAAAACGATCAACCCACAGGAAACTTCAAGCTGGACGGGTACGCCACTTCCAGCGTTGGGGTGGCGAATTTTATGAAAACCCTGAAGGCTTCAGGGTATTTTAGCGATGTGCAGTTGCTGCACATTAAAAAGGAGGTCGTCGATGACAACCCGGTGGCTGCGTTTGAGATCGTGGTTTTCCCGAAACGGGGGTAAAACGCTTTTTGGGCTGATTCTCTCCACCACCCTGTTGGTTCTGGCCTGTCAGGGACTGTTGGAGGACACCCAGTCCTATGCCGTGGTGGAGGGGTATGTGTATGCGGACGCCAGCATGACCCGCGGGGCACCTGGGGTGGAAGTCATCGTGGAAAGTGACGAAAACTCCCAGAATCCGTACCAGGGTCCGGACCTTGTGACCTTCACCGATAGCACCGGGTACTTCTCCGTCAAGGTCTTCCTGAACTACGAAGAAACCGACACCTCCATCACTTACCACAACATCGCGGACGTGTCTGTGTACTACAACCACCAGGGGAGGAGCTTTCGGTACACAGGTGTTACCGTCCATGTGGGCGGTGTGTACCGACTCCCCGCGGTACACCTGGGGATGTTCGAATGATTATTGATCGGCAGCGGATCATTATCTCGGTGCTGATTCTGTTGGTGTTGCTGGGCGGGTATGTGCTCCTTTCCCGTTCCAGCCGGGCGACCTATCGCGAACTGCAAATGGAATACGCCCGGCTATACCAGCGAGTACAAAAGGAACGGGCTCTCGTGAAAAACTACGAAATCCTCAAAGCCCGCCGGGATTCTCTGCTGCAGGTTTATCAACAGCAACTCACCCTGATGCCGGAAACCGAGGATATGACCTCCTTCCTTGAGGAAGTGTCCCGTTATGGCGCCCGGAGCGGCGTGGAGTTTCTGCTCTTCCGCCCCATGACGCCTCTCAACAAGGGTTTTTACACCGAGTACCCTATAGATGTAAAGGTCACCGGCACTTATCACCAATTGGGAAACTTCCTTTCCCTTCTGGCCAATGCCCCCCGCCTGATCACCGTAGAAAACCTGCAAATCCTGAAGGTACAACAAGAGAGTGAGGAGGGACAGATCTACACGGTCACCGCCCAGTTCGTGCTCAAAACCTACGCCTTCAACAGGGAGTCGGAGAACCCCTCCGCCACGGTCGCCCAAAGAGGAGGGAAATCATGAAACGATGGACCGGGCTCTTGATCCTTCTCCTGGGCGTTCCAGCCCTCTGGGCGGGCACGGTTTCCTCGTTGTCCACCCAATGGGCGGAGGGACACCTCTGGATCAAGGTGTACGCGCCTGGGGTAACCCAATATCGAACCCTTTTCCTGCGTGATCAAGCCCCTAAGATGTTGGTGGTGGATTTCCTGAACGCCCGGTATCGGCTCCCCAAACGGCGCTATGAGGTCAAGAATGCCCAGGGGGTGTTGGCAATCCGAGGATCTCAGTATCGCCTCAAGCCCCAACCCGTCGCCCGGCTGGTGGTGGACCTTTCTGATACCCTGCCATATCAGATCACCCAGAAGGCCGATACCGTCATCCTCCGTATCACCACCGCGCGGGGGCCGGCGCTCCAGGCCCGGACCTTCACCACCTTCCAGGCCAGAAGTTCCCGGGATCCCTTTACCCCCTGGTTCCAGAAACAGGAAGAAGACACCCTTTTCCATCCGTTAAAGGGCAAACTGGTAGGAATCCTGGAGGCAGACAACGGTCTCCGGTACGCCCTGGTACAGGAGGGCAGCAAACCCGGCTTCATCCTGAAGAAGGGTGATCGGGTAAGTAACGGCGTGGTGCTTGCGGTCACCGCGCGAAGTGTGGTGTTCTATATCCGTGACAGGGGAATTCCCCGGAGGATTGTCCTCACCCTTGAACAGAAGAAAGGGAGGTCATCATGAAAGTTTTTCTTTTGGGTGCATTGCTCTTTTCCCAGATGCCCCGGATTAGCTTGAGTGTGGAGGGTGCAGACATCCACACCGTCCTCCGGGCTATTGCCAAGGTTGCCCACACCAACATCATCACTACTCCCGGGGTACAGGGGAAGATCACCGTGCAGTTTTCCAACCTGCCCTGGAAGGAAGCCCTTTATGCCCTGCTGGAGACCAACGGCCTGGCTGCGGTAGAGGAAGAGAATCTGATCAAGGTCATGACCCTGGACGAACTACAACAACTCCGAACTACAACCCAGCTGACCACCCGGGTGGTTCACCTCAAATACGCCAAAGCGGAAGAAGTCGCCCCCTCCCTGGAAGGTTTACTCAGCGACCAAGGTACAGTGAAGGTCATCAAACGCACCAACTCCCTCGTGATCCGTGACTCCGAGGACCGAATTGAACAGGTGGTTGCCACCCTCAAGAACATTGACCAGCCGACTCCCCAGGTGCTGATCAAGGCCCGCATCGTTAAGGTAGACCGGAAAACCGCTCAGGAACTGGGGATCCACTGGCTCGCCGGTACCCAGGACCCGACCCAGCCGGCCCACTGGCGGGCCAAAGTCTTGAATCGGGCAGGCACTCCTCAGGGTATCTTCAGTTTTGGAACCCTGCGTTCCGGAATCAACATTGACGCGATCCTCACGGCTCTGGAAAACGAAGAAAAGGCCGAGATCATCTCGGAGCCCTCGGTTATCGTCAGCAACAACGAAACCGCTGTGGTGCTGGATGGCAAAAAGATTCCGATCATCACCCTGGACCTGGCCGGCAACCGGGTGATCAAGTTCTATGATGTGGCCTTGAAGCTCACCGTGACCCCCCACATCACGCCCGATTCCGGGATTTTCCTGGAACTCCATCCGGAACTCAGCGACCTGTCGGGCGAGGCCACGGCCGCGGGTGAGCCCATCATCCTTTCTTCGGAGGTCCAAACCAAACTCCTGGTCCAAAACGGTGAAACCGTAGTCATCGGCGGGATCCATCGGAACAAAACCGGTGAGGTGAAGAAGGGCCTGCCGATCCTTTCCTCTATTCCGCTGCTGGGACGGTTCTTCACCTATACCGCCCACACCATGGACAAAACCGAACTCATGATTTTTGTAACCCCCGTGTTGAACCAGCCCATGGTCTCACAGAAATGATCCGCCCCAAGAAGAGCCAGGAGAAACCGATCCCAAGTCCTTCCCCGCCGAAGGACGGGGGGTTCTCGCTGTTCGGTGTTCTCCTGGCCTTCTTCATCCTTGGGGTGGCCCTCTTGAGCTTCCTCAATCTCATGATCGCCAGCGTTCGTACCACAGGGCTCGCAACCGGTGTTTCCGTTGCCTCTAACCTGGCCCAGCGAGAGATCGAGTTCCTTCGCACCTACGGCTACGACTATTGGTACAAGGCCCTGGAAGACAACGACGAAGTCCCTATCGTTCAGGTAGATACCGTGATTTCCCAGGGCGGAAAATACGTTAAGACCACCAAGGTGTCGTTCTCCAATCTTCAGAAGGGCACCATCCAACTGGAAGTGGATGTGGGGTATCGAGATCCCCGGGGTATCCTGCACCATGTGAACCTGACCTCCTTGCTGGCTGAATATGAATAGCCGCCTGCCACTCAATCTGCCGGAGCCCACGAGCCAGGGCTACACCCTGGTAGAGGTGATGGTCACGGTGGTCATCCTGGCCCTGGTCCTCGGGCTGATTGCCACCTTCTTCACCAATCACCTGCAGCTGCAACGTCGTGAAACCGCCCTGGCCGAGCTCCGTATAGAGGGTTTACAGGTCAGCCACAAACTGGAGAAATACCTTCAGAGCGCAGGCCTGGACCCGGCAGGCACGGGAGAATTCGGCCTTACTTTGGCCAAACGAGCCCAATTGGAGTTTACGGCTGACACGGACCTCAATGGCTTGCTGGAGGCGGGGGATTACTTTGGAATCCGGTGGTCCGGGGATACCCTTTACCTGTATAACCCCCAAAATCAGGGGGAAACCCAGGAGGTTCTCTCCCCCCATGTGGATTATTTGGAATTCCGCTACTACCAGGCGGGGGGCATGGAAATCGGAGCGAATCAGGAAGAACTCACCCCCGCCCAGCGGGATTCCGTGGAAGCGGTGCGGTTCATCCTGTATCTCATCACACCGCACCCGCTGCGGGGCTATGTGTCTCAGGGAACCTATCCGAACGGCCAGTCCTTTCAAGACCACTATGGACGGTACAAGATTGACAACATGGTGTTTTTGAGAAACCGCCATTACTAAACGGGAGAAAAAGGAGTGGAGCAATGAGACGTTTGGGTTTGTTGCTCGTTTTCTCGGGGTTTATAGGCCTTTTGGGGGCGCAGGACCTGACACCGCCCACCCTCTCCGGGTTTTCTGCAAACCCCAACCCCTTCTCACCCAACGGTGATGGTCTCGCCGATACCACGGTCATCGGCTTTTCCGTATCCGAACCTGCTTATGTCACCGCATGGGTGGATGGAACCTCGGACCTGCTTCTGGACCATACCTTTTACCCTACAGGGCACCACACCTTCACCTGGGACGGGGGCAATTACCCGGAGGGTCCTATCAAGATCAATTTCATGGCCGAAGACACGGCCGGGAACCTCAGCGATACCACCGGACTATGGGTGGTGATTGACACTACCCTCCCTCAAATCCTGAATGTTTCTTTTACCCCTAACCCCTTCAGCCCCGACAATAACGGCATTGAGGACTACTGTAAGATTGAATTTTCAGCGTCGGGAACCTATCCCCCCAATTATGCAGATTACTTCCCTCCTAACCGCATCGGAATCCTGGAGGTATGGAACGACACCGGTGTCACCTATTATCAATTTATTCCAGAACATAGCCCGGTGCTGCCGCCGTTCCCGGTGTATCTCTATGTGAGCTACATCGAGAATAACATGGCCTCCGACCTTCTGCTGTACTTCCTGGACTGGGGAAACCATGCCGTAGATGTGACCCTGCCCCGGGACGCCGGTCCTTTGAGCTACCGGGTTGGAGATCTTACAAATCGGTTCACCGATGTTGAGGTATGGCCGGCTCCCATTCCCATCGGAAACTCCGCACGGGTTGCCATTTACGCCTTTACAGGGAACGCTTCCGCGGAAGTGTACGATCCCCAGGGTGACCTGGTGTTCTCCACAAACTTCATGGAAATCTTCCGGGGGGACGGTACCTATTTCACCCTGTTCGGTCCTGGACCTTTGCCCGACGGTGCATACAATGTCAAGATCTTCCTTGAAGACGAGGCCTACAACACCACCGTCAAAACCGGTCAGATTATCGCCAACTCCGTTCCCACCCAGGTTTCGGATGTTTCGTTCTCTCCTCCCAAAATCTCCCCGGAGAACCAGGACTTTCTGTTTGACGCTACCGACCTGCGGTTCAACCTTTCCGAAGACGCCCATGTGGTGATCAGGATCTACAACTCGCCGGACCACTTTGACCAAACCCATCTGGTTCGCACCCTCCTGGATTCGGTGAGTTTGAGTGCCGGCTCCCACGCCATCGTGTTTGATGGGAAAAACGACGCCAACAACTTCCTTTCCCAGGGTACCGATTCGGTGTACTACGCGGTGGTCAAAGCCATTGACCCCCTGTCGGGTGACATGGACTTTGAGGTGGCCCCCATTGAGATTGATAACCTGCCACCTCCACGCCCCACGGTGTTCCCTCTGCCCTCGCCCACACGCTCCACGGCCGATACTCTGCAGGGCGTGTCCGAACCAGGGAACCTGGTACGCCTGTACCAGAACTTCCTGTTCTATGCGGACACGGTGGCGGACTCCATCACAGGCCACTTTACCATCCCCGTGGAGTTTGCGGGAGGAGACAACCGGCTCTTTGTGGTGTCCTACGACGATGTGATGAACCCCAGCGTACCCTCGGAAACCCTGC
>JALXEF010000030.1 GCA_027069855.1 Caldifarciminota bacterium | reverse complement strand
CTCCACCACCCGGCCGGCGATCTTGCCGCCCGCCGCCTGGAGCAGCAGGGGCACGAGCAGGAGGGCACCAGCAATCCGGCGGTGCATGGGCTACTCGGCCAGTTTCAGCACCCGCAGGGTGCCGGCGCCGGGCACGCGGATCCAGTACACCCCGGCCGGTGCCGTGGTGCCGTTCCACCGGGCCTCAAAGGTGCCCTCGCCCCGGCGATGGGTGCGGAGCACCTGGATCCGGCGGCCGGAGGCGTCGTAGATCTCCAGCACCGGCGCAGCCGTCCACGGCCCCTGGGCCAGGATTCGGGTGGTTCCCCGGAACAGGGTGGGAACGGCCTGCAGCCGGTATCCGGCGATCCGGGATGTGTTTTCGGCCACGGCATAGGGTTCTTCGCGCACCACGATGCCGTCCACCCGGGTTTCGGCCTCACCCGAGAACTGGTACGCGTACACGCCGAAGTAGCCGCTGGTCAGTGCCGTGGGATCGGTATCCACGATGGGGCAGCCGGGCAGGAGCTGGTCGTCGTAGTAGGCCCACAGGGAATCGCCGACGGCCTTGATCTTGAGTTTGTGCCAGCCGCTCTGGGTGGGAACGCCGCCGGGAATCTCGGAGGCGCCCCACACGCGGAGGTTCCGGAGCACGGGCATGCCGCTGTCCGGGATCATGGCGTAGTACAGGCGCAGCCGCTGGTCCTGGTCGAACTCGGCCGCGAAGTAGTAGTACTCAAAGGTGAGGGGGCGGGCCCGAATGGCCAGGCCGTTGTACGGCCCCAGGTTGGTGCTGGGATCCACCACGGTGTACACCCAGGCCTCCACGGAGTAGTCGGTGAGCGTCGGCGAGCCGGCGTAGGCCAGGGCGGCGAAGCCGACCACGCTGCCCACCCAGCCGTCGCCCTCGGGGGTGGTGTTGTCCTGGATCACGGCCATGGTATCGTCCAGGCCGAAGAAGGCGTGCCATTCCAGCTGGGGCTGGCCGCCGGTAAAGTGTTCCTCGTACAGAACCTGCCCAAACAGGGGCAGGGAAAAGAGCAGCACCCACGCCAAACGCTTCATGGTGCACCTCCTAAAGTTTCCAGGTGAACCCCAGGCGATGGGCCAGGCCCAGGGGTTCCACGGTTTCCACGGCGTAATCCACCCGCATCCGGCCCTGGTACAGGCCCAGGCCGGCGGTCCAGCGGAGGCCGCCGGGGTTCAGGCTAAGGCCGGCGCGTAGGGCCAGCAGGGCCAGGCGGTACTCGGTGCCGAGTTCCAGGGTTTGCACGGCCTCGGCGGTATGGGTTCCCTGGAGGGCCACCCGCCAGCTGGGACGGGGCTCCAGGGCCACAGACACCCGGTAGGTGGTGGGCAGCGCCCACGACCGGGGCCGGAGGCTCGCCTCCTCCTCGGGGTTATCGGCCCGGCCCGGATCGGGGTCCCAGTAGAACCAGAGATCCTGGCCCGAAAGGGTCATGCGGCCTCCGAAGTGGCTCAGCGCGATGCCCAGGGTGAGGCGGTGCCACTCGGTGCGGTACAGGCTACCGAAGTCCAGAGCCCAGGTGGTGGCCGAGGTGTGGGCGATGCCCTCCTGCACCACGCGCACCGTGGCCCCGATGCTCACCCGGTCGGTCAACTGCCGGGCCAGGGCGGCGCTCCAGGTGGTGGCCCAGTAGCGGAACATTTCGCCGGTGCCCTCGGGCTCCTCGGGCGTGGTGCGTTCCAGGGGCACCGACCGCAGGTATCGGCCGCCGAAGGCGAACGCCGTGGCGCCGTCCAGGGCCCGCCCTATAGCCAGGGCGCCGAAGGTGACATCGCCGAGCCAGTGGACATAGGAGCCCGTGGCCTGCCAGCCGCGGAGCTGGACCAGGCCCGCGGGGTTCCAGAACAGGGCCTGGGGCCCTTCGGCCACCGCTACATAGGCGCCGGCCATGCCCATGGCCCGGGCATCCGGGCCGATCTTCAGGAACACGGCGGCCGTGGTGCCCAGTTTGTCAAAGCCCCATCCGAGGCCCAGGGTCATTGCCAGACCAACAAAAATCCATCGTATTGCGGGTTTCATGGCCTTCATCGGATCACGGCGAAGCGGCCGCGGGCGCGGCGGCCGTCCGGGGTTTCCACCACATAAAGGTACAGGCCGTAGGCCACATCCAGGCCCGACCGGGTTTTCAGGTTCCAGAACTCGTAGCCGGTGCCGTCGTTGTGATGCAACACGGCCACGGGATCGCCCGCCAGCGTGAAGATGCGGATGGTACAGGTTGGCGGCAGGCCGATGAACATGAGTTTTCGCTCAAAGGACGAGGTTTCGTAGCCGCTCTGCAGCACGAAGGGGTTGGGAACCACCCGAACCCGCAGGGGCGCCTGCAGGTCCACGGAAGGAGGCTGCGGCGAAAACACGAACCGCAGGCCGGGCTTCAGGGGCCGATGCATCCGCACGGTGAAGCCGGCGCCGTCGGGCGGGGCCGTGCCCTCGGGCGGCCCGTTCAGGGTGCGCACGAACAGGTACGCATCGCCCGAAAACAGGCCGATCTGGTCGGGATACTGGTACCGGACCGTGGGACTCGGGGGCCAGGCGCGGCCACCGGGAATCAGGTCCCAGCCCGGCGGCCCCACGGTGTTGGGATCGGGGTAAAAGGGATAGGGGTCTACCACCACCAGGCTGTCCACCGGGCGCCAGGTGTCGGCTGCGGGGTCCCACACCAGGCCCCGCAGCGGAATCCGGAGCAGGCTATCCACATTTTCCACCCGGCGGAAGGTATCGGGCACGCTCATGTCGGCGTAGGTGTACCAGGGAGCGTCGGTGGAATCCACGAGCGACACCACCAGGCGGAAATCGGCCTCGCCGCGGTGCCGGGCCGGGCCGTGCCCGCGATCGTCCACATACCACTCAAAGGTGGTGTTGGCCGAGGAGTCCCAATCGGCGAAGGCCACACCTTCGGGCGTGTTGCGGATCCAGAGCCGGAACCCGTCGGTGGGCGGCAAAAGATCCAGCGGCGCCGACGTATCGGGCACGGGCCGGGCGGCAAACAGGGTGTCGCCGGTGTTCCGGTTCCAGAGGTGGAACACCAGGGTGCCCTGCAGGGTATCCAGGGTGAGTTCGTAGGTGTCGCCGGTGAGGGCTTCGGGGTCCAGGATTTCCAGGGCCACGAGAGCATCGGTAAAGCCGTTCACCGGCTGCAGGGTATCCACCGGCCCCAGGGCGAAGGACCAGCCGGCGGGCGGCGGCCCGGGCACCCCTTCCACCACATTGGGCGAGCCGATGCGGCCGCGGGGGCTCTCCAGGGAGGGCATCAGGGAATCCGGGTTCTGGTTGCCGCGGTCAAAGGCCGTCACCGAGTACACATAGCGCCGGCCGTTGATCACCGAGGAATCCACGAAGGTATGGGCCACGCCGTTGTCCTCGCCCAGGGTCTGGTACGGGTTGGCCGGGTCGATGCCGTAGATGCCGTCCACCAGGTCAAACACGGCAATCGGCTGGTACCCCACCAGGTTGCCGTAGGGATCGTACACCGGGTTGCCCCAGGTGAGGCCGCCGTCCTCGGAGCGATAGACCTTGTAGCCTTCAAAGTCCAGTTCGCCGGTGAAGGGATCGGGCGTGATTTCGGAGGGGTCCGGCGACCAGTAGAGCCGCACGAAGCCGTCGCCGAAGTAGGCCTGCACCCGGGGCGGCGGGGGCGCGGAGGGCCCCTGATAGAACTTGTCCTTCATGCGCCAGGCCGTGCGGGCGTTGGCCAGGAGATCGTCCGGGTCGTTGCCGAACACCACGGCCACGGCGAACTCGGTGGTTTCGGCCGGTGCCAGCGAAAAGGGGCCGCTGGCCACCAGGAAGTCGTAGGCGCCGGGCTGATCGGGCGGCGTTTGGTCCAGATGGGGGTCGGGGCCGTGGAAATAGCGGGAGGGATCCGGCAGATCGGGGTCGTCGGGGATGCCGGCCACCACCGGCCAGAGTTCCAGGTCGTTGGCCGGGTCAAACTCCTTGTCGTAGTAGTGGAAATCGGTGATGCCGGTGCCCAGCGGCGTGGCCAGCACCGCAAGGCCGATGGGTCCCACCGAGGTCCAGGGCGGGTCCGGCACGCCGTTGGCATCGGTGACCATCACCAGGTTGGGGGTGCCGACGGAATCCGTGAGGTCTTGAAGGCTCACCAGGTCCTGAAAGTCAAAGTCCACCCGAAAGGCGGCGGTGAGGCCCACATACAGGCTGTCCAGGGGCTCGGGGCCGGTGTTGACCAGCCGGAACCGGAAGATGAGGAAGTCCTCGGCGTAGAACCGGCCGTAGGCGTGCACGATCTGGTGGACCTCCAGGCCCAGGGGCTCTACGGGGTTCAGGCGGTCGTCGTACACGCAGTACAGGTCCTGGTCCGAGGTGAACTCGCCGGGCACTTCCTGGCCGGTCACGGGATCCCGGCGGAACGGGCCGGGCCAGAAGCGGTGCCCCTGGTCGTCTTTGGGCCAGGTGAGGGTGTCGGTGGAGGTGGCCATCAGGGGCCAGCCGTCGGGGTTGACCACATCGCCGGAGTGGAGCCGGCCCAGGGCGCCTTCCACGGGTTCCCAGTCCGACACCTCGTGCAGAAACCGGTTGTGGATGGTGGCCAGGTTGTCTCGGGTGCCGGCGAACAGGATGAGGCCGTAGGCGTACTGGTGCTGGAACGGGGCCGACCGGGGCCAATGCAGGGCCGGCGTGTAAAAGTGCACATTGGAAACCAGGCCCCAGTTGGACACCACATTCTGCACCTCCCCCACATCGGAGATGCCGATGGCGCGGTCTTCCAAGCGGAACGGGGCCGGGGTATGCACGGGCTCGCCGCGGGCCAGGCGTTCGGCCACCTGGCGATCGGGCGAGGAGGCCGCCGTGATCAGGATCAACAGGGTCCAGAGGCCTACCATCGGGGATTAGGGTAAGGCCCAAGCCCCTTGAAGCCAAACGAGGCCCGGTTTGGCCGATTTGCCGGTGCATTGGGGTTGCTACGGCCGGAACTCCAGGAGCACCGGAAGGGCCCGGTTCTCAAAGTCAAACAGAGCCAGGTTTTCCCAGGGCGAGGCGTCGGTGGCCCGGGGGCCTTTCCAAGCGATCAATTCGGCGCCCCAGTAGCAAAAACCCAGGCCGCGATCCATCTCCGCCACGATCCGCCGGATCTCGTGAACAAACCTCCTTTGCCCCTCCGGCGTCGCCGGAAAATCCGGTAGGATCAACTGCTCCGGAGACCCCACGATGTTGTGGGTCCAGTCGTTCCACGCCAGGGTGAAGGGATAGGCGGTTTCTGCGATCAGGATCTCCTTGTGGAAGGTTTCGCTCAACCGGGCGAGCAGCAGCCGAAGGCTGTCCAGCGATTTGCCGTGCCACCAGGGATAGTACGAAAGCCCGATGATGTCGTAGTCCAGGGGCCGGACCCGCTCAAAGAACTCCAGGGCTCCGGCCAGGCCGGCATAGTGGAGAAGGATGCGGGTTTCCGGTGCGCTGTCGCGAACCGCGCCGATGCACGCCTCCGCGAGGGCCAGGAAACCGGCGTAGTGGGTTTGGATGTGGCCGTAGGGGTGGAGGAACCCGTTGTTGATTTCGTTGCCGATCTGGATGTAGTCGGGGTGGATCTCCCGAACCACCCGGGCGGTATAGCGGTACACGGTATCCCGCAGGGCCTCAAAACCGAGGTGCTGCCACGCCCTGGGGATCTGCTGATGGCCGGGGTCGGCCCAGGCGTCGGAATAGTGCGGGGCAAGCCATATCCGGAACCCTTGCCGCCGAAGCTCGTGGGCGAAGGCCTTGACCTCTTCCAGGCCGCTATGGCCGTCGGCAGGGTGCACCCATAACCTCAGCCGGATGGTGTTGATCCCGTGGCGACGGAGGATTTCCAGAAAATCCCCGGGCCGGTTGTCCAGGTCGTAAAACACCAGCGGATACGCGCGGATTTCAGGGTATCGGGAGATGTCCACCGCCGCCACGGGGCGGGGTTCCGGCTCCGCCGCCGCAGCCCAACCCCCAAGAAGGACGAGAAGGCCCAGAAGGATTTTTAAAGCTGTGTTTGCCTGCATGGCATGGGGGCGGCACGGTCCGGGACCTACCCCAGACCAGGGACCGCCAGGGAAAGGGTACGGCCCGATGCCCACCCAGCCAAACGACACCGGCCGGCTTCAGGTTTGCCCGTTCGTTTCCTGCGGAATGTACAGGGGCAACGGGAAGGGCGGCAGGCCTATGCGCACCAGGGTGTTGCTCAGCGCCTCCCGAAAGTAGGGCCAGACATGGAGCCGGGCGCTGGTTTCCCGGAAGATCTGGAAAAACGCCTCCGGCGCCTGGGGCGACGGAAGCGTGTATCGGGCCCGAAACCGAAGACGCACCCGCACCCACACCCTGCGGCGAATCCGGGCCACAAAGGTCAGGGTGGAGAGCACCTCAAAGTGCTCCTCGTCCGGGAACACTACCCGGTCGCTGAGGTCCACCTGAACCCTGGGCTGCACCGTCGGGTCAAAGACCTCCCGCCGGACCTCGGCCTCCAGGGCGTCCAGGAGCAGGCTCTGGAGCTGCACCCTTTGAAGAAGACGGGTATAGGCCTGGGGTTTCATGCGCCAATCGGCCGGGTTTTCGCGCCCCTGCGGCGCTTCGGCGGCTGCGGAAGGTGCCAGGTGCCCGATGCCTCCATCCTGGGCCAGGGGTAGGTGCTCAGGACCTTGGTAAACTCTTCGCGCACCACCTCACGGATCTTCTCGCGGGCCGAGGCGTATCCTACGGCCTGGGCCAGAATCTGGTTGACCAGCGCGTTCAGGCTCACCCCTTCCTGCTGGGCGAGTTCCACCAGGCGCCGATGCAACGAGGGGGAAACCCGCACGAGAAACCGCCCGCTGTATTCCCGGGTGGCCAGGGGCTCCGGAATCGGGTTCCCCCGCTTTAAGGCAGTTTCAATCCAGAGTTCCATGGCCTCCCGGATCATCTCAAGGGCCTCTTCCGGGGTATCGCCGTAGCTGATGCAACCGGGGAGTTCCTCCACCCACACGGCGTAGCCCACGCCCTGATCGTCGGGCTCCAGCACGATGCGGTACGGCCGGTTGAGATACTGCCGAACCTTCTCTTCCAGTTCTTTCTGTTTCATCGCTCTTCCTCCACCCTCTGAAGCCACTCCTCCAAAAGCAACCGCTCCGCCACCCTTTTGAGGTATGGACGCTTCACTTTTCGCCCCTTTTTCACGGGGATGGTGATCTGGAGTTCTTCAGAGGGGTTCCGGGGGTTGGGGCCGTAGAAGACCCAATGACTACCTCTCCGAGGTGGCTCGGCTGTAAAGCCAAAGGCTTCCAGAATCTTTTTGAGGTCTTCAAAGTCATAGTCTGCAGGGAACCTTAGCAGGTCCCGCACCCGCTTTTTCAGCTTTCCTGGGGCTTGAGGTGTGTCCGCCATTATACCATATCCGGTATCACCAGGCAACCGTTGCTCAGTCGGGAATATACAGGACCTGACCCGGTGTGTCCACCGCCGTAAACTCAAAGGGCCGATGGGTGACGAGCGGTTTGTGCTGCATGTGGACATTGACGCCTTCTTTGTGGCCTGCGAGGTGGCGGTCAACCCGGAGCTCCGCGGGAAACCCGTGATCGTGGGCGGCAAACGCGGGGTCCGAGGGGTCGTGGCCTCGGCCTCCTATGAAGCCCGCAGGTTCGGCGTGCGCTCGGGGATGCCCACCCAGCAGGCTTTGCGCCTGTGCCCCCAGTGCATCGTCGTGCCCCACCACTTCGGGCTGTACGAGGCCATGTCGCGTCGATTCTTTGCCATCCTCCAGAGCCTCGCACCCCGGGTGGAACCCCTGTCCATTGACGAGGCTTACCTGGACCTCACGGGCGTGGCGCCCGACTTTGCGGCCACCGCGGCCTTCGCCCGGAACCTTCTGCAGGAAACCCGCCGCCGGCTCCGCCTAGGGGTCTCGGGCGGCCTGGCCGTCCGCCGCATCGTGGCCAAAATGGCCACCGAAGAGGCCAAGCCCAACGGCTTCAAGGCGGTACCGCCCGAAGAGACCCTGGCTTTCCTGGCCCGGCATCCCTTGGAGGCGGTCCCCGGCATCGGCCCCAAAACCCTGAAGATCCTGAAACGCCTGGGGATGCACACCGTGCGGGATCTTCAGCAAACCCCGCTGGAACAGCTGCGCCGGGTTCTACCCGAGGGCCCGGCCTTCGCCCTCTACGCCCTGGCCCGCGG
>JALXEF010000029.1 GCA_027069855.1 Caldifarciminota bacterium | reverse complement strand
CCGGATCTTCGGGCGCTGCTCACCCTTTGTGAGAGCCAGCATCGGCCGGTGATCGTGGCTGCCAATCATACCCTGAATTTGGCAAAGTATCCGCGGGTGTGGCGTATCCCCCTGAACAGCGACTATCTGGCCAATGCCGCCGCCTTTTTCGCCCTCAAGATGCTGAAGAAACAGCGTTTTGCCGCCCTATGCGACACCACGGACCCGGAGGCCTCGGCCCTTTTGGCGGACCTTCGGCGCTATCTCCAGGTGTATCGGGCTTCCGGCCCGCTCCGGGTCCTGACCCCCGCGGATACCTCTATGCCGCGGCTGCGCCGCTGGCTCCGCAAGAACCGGCCAGAGGTGATCTTTTTCGTGTCTTCCCCGGGGTTCTCCCCTGATCTTTCATCGTTGTGGCAGGCAGGCTTCCGGGGAGCGGTGCTCGGTTTCCACGAGTGGACCCCTGAAGCCCCACTAAAGGGCGAAGTGTACCTGGTAACCGATTTTTGCGCGGCGGATCCCGAAGCGCAGGACTTCGTGCAGCGGTACACCCAAACCATGGGCGTGGTCCCTGGGCTTTGTGATGCCCTGGGGCACGACGCGCTGCAGGTAGTGCTGGCCGTTGCGCAGCGCCTGGAAACCCCGTCGCCCGAGGTTTTCGCCGCGCGTATGCGAACGGTGCGGGTGCAGGGAGCCACAGGAGTTTTGGAGTTCGGCACCTCCCATGATCCCCTGGGCAAGCGGCCCCTGATCGTTCAGTACACTTCCGAGGGCCGGCGGGTGGTGGCCCGTCCGGCCGTCTCCCCGTACCGCTGAGTTGGTGCCTTTCCTCTGCGTGCTCATTGTTGTTGCCGGTGGCCTGGAGATGCCGCCCCTGGATCCCCTGGATCCGGGAACCGCGCCGGTGCTGGCCCTGGCCGGCCCCCTGGCCGCCGAATCCCCGGAGTTTGCAGTGTATGCCTTTGGTACCCGTCCCTATGGATTCCCGGGACTGCGGTACCTGGGCGCTGGGGTGCGCATGGGCCCCTGGGCGGTGGCGGTGCGCCAGTTCGGCAATGCGCTGTTTCAGCAGTTTCGTGTGAGTGGGGCGGTGGCGGGGTCGGAGGACTGGCTTGCAGGGGGTGGCCTGGAGACCGTTCGTTTTGGAACGCTGTACCGCCAGGGAGTCTGGCTGGAGGGCGGCGGCCGTGTGCTGCGTACTTCAATGTTTCGCCTGGATGCTGTGGGATGGTTCCATAGCCTGGTGCCCGGGTACCGCTGGGCCGGCCTGCGGCTCTTCGGCCGCTGGGACACCGGTCCCTGGAGCACCCTGGCCCTGCTGGGCTTTGAGCCTGAGGTGGGGATGAGCCTGGCCTGGCATACCACTTACCGGATTCATCGTCTGCTGACCCTCGGGGTGGCGTACCGGTCGGGGCCGCCTCTTGTGGGAGGAACCCTCTGGATCCGTACACGACCCGCCCTGCTCTACACCCTGGTGTACCACCCTGATCTGGGGATCAGCCATACCTGGGGCCTTGCCTGGGCTCCGGCACAGGCGGAGCCATGACCTGGACCCTGGTGCTGGGCGGTGGCGCGGCCCGGGGCCTGGCCCATATCGGTGTGCTCAAGGCCCTGGAAGAAGCCGGCCTGCGGCCCTCCCGGGTGGTGGGAACCAGCATGGGCGCGGTGGTGGGCGCCCTGTATGCCGCCGGCCTCTCGGCCCGGGATCTGGAACGGCGGGCCCTTTCCCTGAAGCCCCTGGACCTTCTGCAGCGGTTCGTGGTGCTGCCACGCCTGGAAGGGCTTCTGGATTCCCGAAGGCTGGAGGATCTGCTTCGGGAATGGTCGCCCGTGGAACGCCTGGAGGAATGCCGGATCCCCGTGGCGGTTACCGCCGTGGCCGTGGAACGCGCCGAAGAATGGGTGATCACCCAGGGCGACCTGCCCCGGGCGGTGCGGGCCTCGGCAGCCATCCCGGGTATCTTTACGCCGGTGCCCGTGGGCGGGGTGCATCTGGTGGATGGTGGGGTGCTGGATCCCGTACCTGTGCGGGCGGCCCGAACGCTGGATCCAGGACCCATGGTGGCGGTGAATGTGCTGGGTCGGCCCCGGAGGGCCCCTTCGCTCCGTCCGATGCCCGCAACGCAGGAGACGCTGGACCGACGCTTCGCCCTGCTCCGTCGGTTCCGGCCGGCGGAGGGGCGCCGGGTGGTGGCCCTCTCCCTGATGCTGGACGCCCTCCTGGTGATGCAGCAGGGCATGATTGAAGAGGCATTGAGGCTCTACCCGCCGGCAGTACTCCTGGAGCCTGAACTTCCAGGCCTTCGGGGCTACGATTTCCACCGGGCGGCAGAAGCCATAGAGGCCGGCTACCGGGCTACCCGGGCCCGGCTGCAGGACCTGGAACGGCTGGCCCTCGGTGCTTGAACCCAGGGGGTGTTCCCCTCATCATACTCGGCCGGTGGGCCGGCAATACGATGTCGTCATCATTGGTGCCGGTCCGGCCGGCATCTTTGCCGCGCTGGAACTCTCCCGGTACAGCCTTTCGGTGGCCCTGTTTGAACAGGGCCCGCCCCTGGAGCAGCGCCGCTGCCCGGTACTGGATCCCCCTCGCCCCTGCATCCGCTGCAATCCCTGTGCCATCACCTCGGGCTTCGGCGGAGCCGGCGCCTTTTCCGACGGCAAGCTCACCCTTTCCCGGGAAATCGGGGGCAACCTGAAGGAATTGATCCCGGAGGCGGAGTTCCATCGGCTTCTGGAGGAGGTGGACGAAATCTACCGCGCCCACGGCGCCCCCGACCGGCTGTACGGCACCGACACCGAAGCCATTGAGCACATCCGCTACGAGGCCCAGCGCCGGCACCTGATCCTGGTCCCTGCCCGGCTGCGGCACATGGGCACCGACGGCGGCTACAGGGTGCTCCAGAGTTTCGCCCGGGTGCTGGAAACGCAGGGGGTGGAGATGCATTTCCGGGAACGGGTAGAGGAGATCCTGGTGGATACCGAGGGCGCCCGGGGAATCCAGACCCGCAAGGGCACCTACGAAGCCCGATTCGTGGTGGCCGCGCCGGGCCGGGGCGGCGCCGACTGGATGGCCCGCCAGGCCCGCCGCCTGCGGATTCCCATGCAGCCCAACCCCGTGGACCTGGGCGTGCGGGTGGAGATCCCGGCGATCCACATGGAACCCCTCACCCGGGTGCTCTACGAGCCCAAACTTGTGTACTACTCCCGGCAGTTTGAAGACCGGGTGCGCACCTTCTGCGTGAACCCCTACGGCGTGGTGGTGCAGGAAAAGGTGGACGATGTCATCTCGGTGAACGGCTTCAGTTACACCCACAGGGCCACCGACAACACGAACTTCGCTCTTCTCGTGTCCACCCGGTTCACGGCGCCCTTCAACGATCCCATCGCCTACGGCAAGTCCATCGCCCGGCTCGCCAACCTGCTGTCGGGCCACATCCTGGTTCAGCGACTGGGAGATTTGCGCAAGGGGCGCCGGTCCACCGAAGGCCGGATCGCCGCCAACCCGGTGCAGCCCTCCCTTTCGTCGGCCACGCCCGGCGACCTGAGCTTCGTGCTGCCCTACCGATACCTCTCGGACATTGTGGAGATGATCGAAGCCCTGGAGGGCCTGATCCCGGGCATCAACTCGCCGTACACCCTGCTTTACGGGGCCGAGGTCAAGTTCTACTCCAACCGGCTCCAGGTGGGCGAGGGTTTTGAAACGCCGGTGCCCCACCTTTACGCGGTGGGCGACGGCGCCGGCATCACCCGGGGACTTATCCAGTCGTCCATGTCGGGCCTGGTGGTGGCCCGGCACATCCTGCAGCGCCTGGGAGCTGGTCCTCAAGGTTGAGAAATCCACCCCGACGGGCCAACTTTCGCACCTTAATCCCAGAAAACTTTAAATGTTTTCATGCTTGACCCCATTTTCGCCGGCCGGTAGAATTTGCGGGTAGGACGGGATTTCCGCAACTTTGATACGAAGAGGAGGCATTGGCGTGAAGCGTGCGCTGTGGCTGGCTTTCCTGCTGGTTCCTCTGGTCCTGTCGGCGGGGGAGAACCGGGGGCGCCGGATCCCGGCACCCGAACAACTGGTTCCCCTCCAAACCCGACCGCTGAAGAAGGGGATCCAGCACCCACCCATCAAACTGCTGGACGAAGACGGCCGACCGGTGATCCGCACCGGAAAACCGGTGAGCACCCGCAAAACCTGCGGTCAGTGCCACGACTACGACTTCATCACCCACTCGTTCCACTTCCAGCAGGGCTACGACCACTGGGACAACGACTGGGGCACGAAGCACCACGAACCCGGCTCCTACTCCGACGGCATGTTCGGCCGCCAGTACGACTACCCCTATTACCACATGACCCCCACCGACTGGAAAAGGCGGGGCGTGGACTTTGAGTACGGCACGCCCAACTGGGCGTTGCAGTGCGCCATTTGCCACACCGGCAGTGGCCCCCTGGAGTACGACCGCCAGGGCCGCCGGCTGGACCAGATTCCCGAGAGCGAGATCCAGGAAGGCGACCCCGACTTTTACTGGTGGCATCGCAAGGCCGACAAGATCCTGCGCTGGGACTGGAAACAGTCCGGGGTCCGCGAGGCCAACTGTTTCCTGTGCCACACCCCGAACTACAGCAAGGGCATCCAGGACATGCGCACCGTGGGGGTGGGCATGTTCCACCGGCCCCACTTCGCCTCGGCCAACGCCGCCGGCCTGATCTCCACGGGCATCGTCAAGAAGGTGACCGACGACGGCCGGGTGGTGTACAACCCCAGGGCCTTTGAGCCCGACGGCACGGTGAAGCCCGGCTGGCTCACCATTTCGGGCGAGTTCGCCCGGCTGGACGCCTGCCTGCAATGCCACGCCGCTCCGGTGGTGGACGGCAAGGTGAAGATCTGGTACAACTACCCGGTGGTGCGGACCATCAACCGGGGCATCCTGCGGAAGGCCTTTGTGTGGTCGGGCGAGAATATCTCCGACTCCAGGGAAAACATCGCCAACAAAGACCAGCTGAACTACCCCTGGGATGTGCACGCCAGGGCCGGCCTCACCTGCCTGGACTGCCACGACATGCCGAACCGGCCGGGCGGGGTGCGGAGCACACCCCAGGGCCCCGAGGTACAGCCCGTGACCTTCTCCCAGTTCATCAAACAGCCCGACCACAACTTCGGTATCGGCCACCCCATCACCTGGAAGGTGGCCCCCGAGCACATGTACACGGCGAAACGCTGTGAAGATTGCCACAACGCCTTGGAGAAGGGGCACGATTGGCTTCCGGAGAAGGAACTGCACCTCCGCAAGGTTTCCTGTGAGGTTTGCCATGTGCCTCAGGCCCACTACTGGGCGTTGAACTTCTTTAACTTCGCGTTGCCCAAGCCCGAGCCCTTCAGCCTGCACCGCGAGGCCAAGGGGGCCTGTGGCGAAGCGCCCCAGCGGTACACCTTCGTAGGGGCCCAGGGCGATCCCATTGAGGACTCCACGGCCCTGATCACCGGCTTCTATCCCCTGTACATCCCGCGCAACCTGAAGCCCGGCGAGGAACCTCGCATCATGCCCTATTCCGTTACCTTCTCGCTGCACTGGATTGATGCCCGGGGCGAGCGGGTGCGGTTCCGCCGGATCCTCCGGGCCTTCTTCAACCGGGTGGACGGCAACTGGGACCCCAAGCCCGAAGTGCTCCAGGTGTTTGACGCCAACCACAACGGCTGGATTGAAGACGACGAGGCCCTGTTTGATACCCCCGAAAAGGTGGCCCTGGCCAAGAAACTACTGGCGGCCCAGGGGGTGCAGGATCCCAAACTGGAACTCGTGGCCATGCCCTTCAGCCTGAGCCACGGCGTGGTGCCCAAGGAGCACGCCGTGCGGTCCTGCGAAGAGTGCCATGCTCCCAACTCCCGCATCTTCAACCAGGGCAAGTACGAACGGGTGATCGTGGATCGGCCGCTCCTGTTTGAAGTTTCCCGGATTTACAGCGAAGACTACCTGGGCATCCCCATCGCCAGGGTGGAAAACGGAAAAACCGTGTGGGACAACAGCCGGCTCCTGGCGGGGTACCACCTGGTGGGGGCCCTGGAACCGGAAACCCACACCTATCGCCACCTGTACTGGCTGGATCTTTTGGGGAAGGTTCTGGTGCTTCTAACCATCGTGGGGATTCTGTTCCACGCCCTGGGCCGGCTCCTGGGCGGCAGGAAATCCTGAGGAGGGCATCATGGCAAAGGAAAGGCATTACATCTACACCTGGCCGGACCGCCTGTGGCACTGGATCCATGCCCTCTCCATTTTGGGCCTGGCCATCACGGGGTTCATCATCCACTTTGGTTCCGGCGATTTGAAAACCCTGCGCTTCTGGCACAACCTGCTGGGCTTCATCGTGGCCTTTGATTACCTTTTCTGGCTGGTGCACATGCTGGTGTACGGCAACCTGCGGCACTATGTGCGGGGCAATTCGTGGCAGGGGATTCTGCAGCAGATCCGATACTATACGGTGGGCATCTTCCGGGGCGAGCGCAATCCCTTCCACGCCACCCCGCAAAAGCGCCTGAATCCCCTGCAGGCTCTGGCCTATCTGGGTCTCATGTTTGTGCTGGTGCCGGTGCAGGGGATCACCGGGCTCCTGCTCTGGCGGGTTCCGGCCTCCTGGGACCGCTATTTGCCCGTGATCGCGGAGGTGCACTTTTTCGTGGCCTATCTTCTGGTAGCCTTCCTCATCGGTCACCTGTACCTGGCCACCACGGGCGTGACGGTGTTCGCCGACTACAAGGCCATGCTCACCGGCTGGATTGAGGAGTAGGCCTCCCTTTCTTCGGACCGGCGGGGCGGGCCGCGGTACCGCGGCCCGCCCCGCCGGATTTTTCCCACCCCTTCCTGCAAAATTTAGGCATGGCACACTGGCTGGCATCGGTTCAACCCGCGGAGCCCTTTTTCCTCCGCAACCTCGTGGTGTTCCCCCTGGTGGGGCAGAACGGCGGCAACGGCTCGTACCTGACCCTGCAGGAGGCCTCCGACCGGGGATGGATCCAGCTGCTGGATACCGAGGATGTGAGCCATGTGGTGCTCCGGTTCCAGGGCCGGGAACCCGTGGTGATGATGGAAGGCGAAGAGGTGCTGGGTGCCCGCCAGAACCGTGTGTTCGTCACCACCCTGGTGGCCGAGCGCCCGGTGGAAACCCCGGTGCCGGTGGTGTGCGTGGAGGAGGGCCGCTGGAGCGGGGGCACCACCTTCCGTACCTCCGAAACCGTGGCCTATCCCAGCCTGCGAGCCCTGCTTTCCTCCTCGGTGTTCCGGAACCTGACCCACCGCCGCACCTACGAGGCCGACCAGGGCGCGGTGTGGCAGTCTGTCCGCACCACGCTCACCCGGCTCCAGGTGCATTCCCAAACCCAGTCCCTGCACGATTCCTTTGAGCAACTGCAGGATTTCCTGGAGGACTACCTGGAAGAGGCGGAGTTCCCCGAGGAGACCCAGGGCCTCGTGAGCCTGGCCGGCGGCCGGATCCTGGGGCTGGACCTCTTCGCCTCTCCGGCGCTTTTCCAGAAGTTCGCCCGCCAGGTGCTCCGGGGCTATACCCTGGAGGCCGTCATGCTGATGAACCGGCCGTCGCCCTATCCCGATGCAGACCAGGTCCGGCGGTTCCTACAGGCGGTGGAGGGGCTTTCCTATCGCCGGTTTCCCGGCGTCGTCCACGGCGAGGAGTACCGGGCGATGAGCCGGGGCGTGGTGTCCCGGGCTACGGTGCACCGGAACCACCTGGTGCACCTTTCGGCCTTTCCGGTGTCGCAGAACTAAAGGATTGCGCCAGTTTCCGCCGCAGCCGACGGGCGGCCGCCAGTACCATCCGTTCCAAAAATCCCGGTACCACCGGCGCCACATGGGGCGTCATGATGACATTGGGCAGGGTTTCCAGGGGCACGGGCTGCTGAAAGGGCTCGCCGGGCGCCGGATAGCGCCACCACACATCCAGGGCAGCCACGAAGTTCGGATGGCGCTGTAGATGACGGTACAGGGCCTCGGCGTCAACAATGCGGCCCCGGGCCACATTGACCAGGATGGCGTCGGGCTTCATGTGGTTTAAGGCCTCCTCGCCGATCAGGCCCTCGGTTTCCGGGGTCAGCGGAAGGGCGAGCACCACGGCATCGGCCCGGGGTAGAACCTGAAGCAGTTGTGCCAGGGGGTACACGG
>JALXEF010000028.1 GCA_027069855.1 Caldifarciminota bacterium | reverse complement strand
GTGTCAAGGCGGTGCCGAGGCACCGCAGTCCAAAAACGGGCGATCGCCGCTAAAGCGGCTTCTATAAAAACCGATCCCGGTAGCAGCGGCTTTAGCCGCGAGCTGGGCCTGCAGCGGTGGCAACCTGTTGCTCCGAAGGGTGCCACCGGGAGAGCACTGCACCACCCATGCGCCACCTTGCCGTGGGCCGGTGGGACGCATACAATATTGAGCCCAGGTCGGGGCGTAGCGCAGTCCGGTTAGCGCGCTTGGTTCGGGACCAAGAGGTCGGTGGTTCAAATCCACTCGCCCCGACTTTTCTTTTCCATGTCCCACCACCATAGGGTCCTTTCCGTGATCGGCCCGAGCCGCCCCTCCCCTGAAGTCGCCCGCGATGCCTATCTCCTGGGCCGGTTTCTGGGCCAAAGGGGCGCTGTTGTGGTCTGCGGCGGCCTCGGCGGCGTGATGGAGGCCGTGAGCCGCGGCGCCCACGAGGCCGGTGGGCTCACCGTGGGGATCCTGCCCGGGGCCGATCCGAAAGCCGCCAATCCCTATGTGCGGGTTCCCCTGGCCACGGGCCTGGGCCATTTCCGCAACTACCTGGTGGTGGCGGCCGGCACGCTGGTGCTGGCCGTGGGCGAAAGCCGGGGCACCCTCAGCGAGGCCACCATGGCGCTGACCCTCGGCAAGCCGGTGTGGTCCCTGCACTGGCGCACGCCGCTGGAGGGTTTACAATCCTTCGCGAACCTGACGGAACTTCAGGAGGCCCTTCTCCAATGGTGGAACTCACCGGCCGGTCGTTGACCCTGGAGCAGCTGGAAGCCGTGGCCCGGCGCCGCGAACCCGTCCGCCTGGCGCCCGAGGCCCGCGGCCGGGTGGCCCGGGGGCGGCAGGTGGTGGACTCCTTGGATCCCTCCCGCGCCTATTACGGCATCAATACCGGTGTAGGCCGGCTCGCCGACCGGGTGATTCCGCCCGAAGAGGTTCGGCAACTGCAGGTGAACATCGTGCGGAGCCACGCCGTGGGCGTGGGGCCCGAACTGGCCGCCGACCAGGTGCGGGCCGCCATGCTGCTCCGGGCCAACAGCCTGGCCTCGGGCTACTCCGGCGTGCGCCCGGAGGTGCTGGAGCATCTGCTGGCCCTGGTGAACCACGACATCGTGCCGGTGGTGCCCTCGCGCGGGTCGGTGGGGGCCTCCGGCGACCTGGCGCCCCTGGCCCATATCGCCCTGGCGCTGATCGGCGAGGGCGAGGTTTGGTTTCAGGGAGAGCGAAGGCCGGCGGCCGAGGCCCTGCAGCAGGCGGGGCTCCGGCCCCTCACCCTGGAGGCCAAAGAGGGCCTTGCCCTGATCAACGGCACCCAGGTGAGCACCGCGGTGCTGGCCCTGGCCCTGCTGGACGCCCAGCGCCTCCTGCACTGGGCCCATGCCATCGCCGCCCTTACCTTCGTGGCCCTGCGGGGGATCCCCCGGGCCTTTGACCCCATTGTGTTTGATCTTCGGCCCCATCCCGGGGCCCGGCGGGCGGCCGAGGCCCTACGAGCCTGGCTCCAGGGGGCCCGGTACACGCCCCGCCATCCGGTGCAGGACGCCTATTCTCTGCGGTGCATCCCCCAGATCCACGGAGCCGTGGCCGATGCCCTGGACTATGTGGAACGGGTGGTTGCCGTGGAGATCAACGCCGTGACCGACAACCCCCTGGTGCTGCCCGAGGGCGAGGTGCTCTCCTGCGGCAACTTCCACGGCCAGCCGGTGGCCTTCGCCGCCGACCATCTGGCCACGGTGCTCGTGGCCCTGGCCGGCCTATCGGAGCGCCGCACCTTCCGGCTCATGGACCCCGATCTTTCGGGGTTGCCGGCCTTCCTGACACCTGCCGGGGGCGTGAACTCGGGCTTCATGATGCTCCAGGTGACCCAGGCGGCCCTGGTATCCGAGAGCAAGGCCCTGGCCCATCCGGCCTCGGTGGACTCGCTGCCCACCTCGGCCAATCAGGAGGACTATGTGTCCATGAGCATGGCCGCCGCCCTCAAGGCCCGGCAGGTGCTGGACCACACCCGCGAGGTGCTGGGCATTGAACTCCTGTCGGCGTTGCAGGCCCTGGATCTCCTGGGAGCCGAGGGATTGCCGCCCCGGATCCGGGCGCTCCACCAGGCCCTCCGGCAGCACCTGGCCCCGGTGCACGAAGACCGGGTGTTTCAGCCCGACCTCGCCACCGTGCGCCGGATCCTCCGCGAACACTCGGTGCAGGATTTCGTGGCGTAGGCCCCTTCGCCTATTGGGTTCTCCGGCACAAACACCCCCTGCCCTTCATCCTTAGGTCGGTTTTCCCTGAGATTCCAGCGCTGTGCGGGGAATCCACCTCACCAGGAGGCCCTGCGGAGTCCGATGGAGAGCCCGGCGGCGTCCTTCAGGCCGGGCTCTCC
>JALXEF010000027.1 GCA_027069855.1 Caldifarciminota bacterium | reverse complement strand
TGGGTTTTGGCGATCACCACCGGTGCGTCGCCGTAGCCCAGTTTCTCGTAGCGCCGGATGGCGCGCTCGGCGGCCGGCGTGTACACCACGCCGTCGGCACCGTACACCTCCCGGGCCACGGTCTCAATCTTTTCTTTGATAGGCTGGTTCAGGTCGTACAGGGGGTGGTAATCGGCGGGCTGGGTTTCCATGGTCTGCAGCACGGTTTCGGCCAGGGCCACGCCGCCCTCAGAGCCCTTGGCCCAGACCTCGGTGAGGGCGTAGGGCACGCCGGTTTCCTTGAGCAGACGGTCCAGGGTGGCCAGTTCCTCGTCGGTATCCGTCGGGAACCGGTTGATAGCCACCACCGGTGGCAGCCCGAATTTGCGGATGTTCTCAATGTGTTTGAGGAGGTTGGGGAAGCCCCTTTCCACGGCCTCGGCGTTGGGGGTTTGCACCTCTTTCCTGGGCACGCCGCCGTGGTACTTCAGAGCCCGGATCGTGGCCACGATGACCACCACATCGGGATGGAATCCGCCCAGGCGCGATACCACATTCAGGAACTTCTCGGCGCCCAGGTCGGCACCGAAGCCCGCCTCCACCACGGCCACATCCGAGAGTTTCCGGGCCAGCAGGGTGCTGACCATGGAGTTGGTGCCGTGGGCGATGTTGGCAAAGGGCCCGGTGTGGATCAGGGCCGGGGTGTTCTCCAGGGTTTGCACCAGATTGGGCTTGAGGGCGTCGCGGAGCAGGGCGGCCATGGCGCCGTGGGCTCCCAGGTCGCGCGCATACACCGGCTGTTTGTCGTAGGTGAAGCCCACGAGGATGTTGCCCAGGCGGTTCTTGAGGTCCACATAGTCGCGGGCCAGGCCCAGGATGGCCATGATCTCCGAGGCCGGCGTGATGTCAAACCCGTCTTCGCGGGGAAAGCCGTTGGCCTTGCCGCCCAGGCCCACCACGATGTGCCGCAGGGCCCGGTCGTTCATGTCCATGGTGCGGCGCCAGAGCACGGTGCGGGCGTCCAGGCCCAGGGCGTTGCCCTGGTGCAGGTGGTTGTCGATCATGGCCGACAGCAGGTTGTGGGCGCTGGACACCGCATGGAAGTCGCCGGTGAAGTGCAGGTTGATGTCCTCCATGGGCACCACCTGGGAGTAGCCGCCGCCGGTGGCGCCGCCTTTGACGCCGAAGACCGGGCCCAGCGAGGGTTCCCGCAGGGCCACCACCGAGCGCTTGCCCAGGCGGTTCAGCGCCATGGAAAGGCCGATGGACACCGTGGTTTTCCCCTCGCCCATGGGCGTGGGGTTGATGGCGGTGACCAGCACGAGGTTGCCGTCGGGCTCGGATTCCCGTTCCTTGAGGATCGAGAGCGGCAGTTTGGCCTTGTAATGGCCGTACTTTTCAATGATCCCCTCATCCAGGCCGATTTTTCGGGCGATCTCCTCAATGGGCCGGAGTTCGGCCTGCTGGGCGATTTCAATGTCCGAAAGCATCTCAAGCCTCCCGGTTAAGGGTTTGAAGTTTGGCTGCCTCTACGGTGTTCTTCATCAGCATGGCCACGGTCATGGGGCCGACGCCGCCGGGCACGGGCGTGATCACGGAAGCCTTTTCCACCACCTCGTCAAACTCCACATCGCCCTTCAGGGAGCCGTCGGGCATCCGGTTGACCCCTACATCGATCACCACGGCCCCCTCCTTGACCATATCGCCCTTGATGAGCCCGGCCCGCCCGGCCGCCACCACCAGCACATCGGCCCGGCGGGTGTGGAACGCCAGGTCGCGGGTGCGGGAGTGCACGGTGGTCACGGTGGCGTGTTCGGCCAGGAGCATCAGCCCCATGGGCTTGCCCACGATCACGCTGCGGCCCACCACCACCGCTTCCTGGCCCTTGAGGTTTACCCCGGCCTCGTGCAGGATGCGCATCACGCCCCGCGGTGTGCAGGGCAGGTACCGGGGATAGCCGGCCACCAGGCGGCCGAGGTTTTCGGGATGGAACCCGTCCACATCCTTGATGGGATTGATGGAAAGGATGATGTCGCGCTCGTTAATGTGGTCGGGCAGCGGCAGTTGTACCAGGATGCCGTGCACCTTGGGGTCGGCGTTGAGTTTCTGGAGCAAAGCGAGGAGTTCCTGTTGCGAGGTTTCGGCGGGGAGCCGGTAAGTGTGGGATTCGATGCCGACCTTTTTGGCGGAGCGTTCCTTGTTGCGCACGTAAACCTGGGAAGCGGGATCGTCGCCCACGAGGATCACGGCGAGATAGGGCTGGATCCCCTGGGCCTTTAACGCCTCCACTTCCTCCTTGACCTCTTGCCGCACGCGGGCGGCCAGTTCCTTCCCGCTGAAAACCAAAGCACCCATGATGGCTTAGTGTACAGGATTCGGCAAGATTGGGGAACCGTGGGGCGCCCGAAATGCGGGGGATGGCAAAGGAAGGGGCGTTTGGGGGC
>JALXEF010000026.1 GCA_027069855.1 Caldifarciminota bacterium | reverse complement strand
GCGAAGTTGCGCCAGGTGGCCCGGCAGTCGATCTCGTAGTCGGCGAAGCTGCCGCCCTTCAGGATCCGCTGGTGGGTTTCCTCAATGTCGTCGGACACCCATTCCCACACATTGCCGGCCATGTCGCAAGCGCCGTAGGGGCTTGCCGCGTTCTCGGTTTTGAACCCGAAGTAGGTTTTGCCGTTGTAGAACCCCACCGGGGTGGTCTCGCCCAGGCCGCCCCAGTACTTCTCAAAGGGATCGCGGCTGTGGCGATAGTTGGCATAGGCGGGCCCGATTTCGTCACCCCAGGGATAGGCCCGGCCGTCGGTGCCGCGCGCCGCCTTTTCCCACTCGGCCTCGGTGGGAATCCGATAGCCGTAGTACTGGCAATAGGCCCAGGCGCCGAAGTAGGTGATAAAGGTGGCCGGATGGTTCTCAAAGCCCTTGGCCACCACGAAGGTATCGCCCTCCAGGTGCACCTTCTGGCCCACCTCGTGCAGCGGATAGGCCAGGTACCAGCCCGCGTCAATGCGCTCTTCGTGCTTGCCGCCGTGGTAAGGTTCGCCGGGATAGTAGGCCATGACGCCTTCCTCGGAGAGTTTCACCAGGTTCCGGGCGGCGGAATCGTGCAGGGCCTGGTTCAGGAACCGGGCCCACTGGGCGTTGGTCACCGGGGTCTTCATGATCTCGTAGTCGTAGTCCAGCACCATGCGGTCGTTGTGCAGGCCAAACAGGAACTCGCCGGCGGGCACGCGCACCCAGGCATCGGGGTCCACGCCGGTTTCCACGGTGGGCACCTCTTTGGGCGGCGCCGGCTTCGGAGCGCAGGCGGCCACCAGGAACCCTGCCAGCACCAAACCAAGGCTCAGGACACGGATCTCGCGGTTCATTTCTGCTCCTCCTCAAACACGACGCCGATTTCGGGGTTGCGCCACTCCTCTACCCACCGCCCCTGGGGCCGGAACAGGTCCACCAGACGCCAGAGCAGGAACAGGGCCAGGCCGGTAAGGAACAGAAACAGGCTGATGTCCATTGCCAGCAGCGTCCGGGCCACGAGGGGCTGTTCCTGGATCAAAGGGACCATGAGCCGGCGCATGATGAGCACATTGGCGGCCACGGTAGCCACATCCGAGCCCAGCACCACGATCCAGCCGAAGATCTGGCGGGCCTTGCCTTTGAGGCCGGCCACATCAATGTAGTACAGGAGGAGCACGGTGGCGATCATGAAGGCGAGGATGTGCCAGTGGCCTACGAGGCCGGTTTTCTCGTCGCGCAGGAGGATGCTACGGAAGAACTCCAGTTTGATGGCCATGAACACGCCAGGTGCGGTCACCACCAGGTTCATGAACATCATCTGCCAGGTGGCGCCCCAGGGCAGGACATCGTGGAACAGGGCCTTGAGCTTCCGGCCGAAGCCTGCGGTTTCCATGTTGAGCCCCTGGCGGGCGACGCCCACCTCAATCTGCTTGCGCCACACGAAGATGGTCAAAAGCAGCGAGGCGAGCATCAGGAACCCGGCCCCCACATTGATGACATGGTGGGCGATCGGGCGGAAGGGCACCACCATCCAGGCCCCCACGCTGATGATCACGGTGCCGATGATCATCAGGGGAACCGCCCATTTCTGGAGTCGGCCCTTGAAGTCGGTCCAGCGGCTCACGATGAACACGGCCATCACCGCGATGTCCACCAGCATGATGTGCAGATGGCCCACGATGGCGAGTTCGTACGGGGTGTGGTACGGGATCCGGATGATGTCCTCGGACAGGAACACATGGAAGGCGTGGCCGAAGTTGGAGCCCGGCACGGCGCCGTACACCGCGGAGATCAGGGTGGCCACGATGGCGATGAACACCGCCAGCTTCTCAATGTCCACGCCGCCCGAGGTTTTCAGGTACGGCGCATCCGGGGGCAGGCGGTGCTCCTGGCGCCAGGGCCAGAAGGCCACGGCGAGCCACACGCCGCCGAAGAAGATGAGCGACTGGCCGAAGAGGAACAGGCCGTGATACACCCAGTTGTGGCCCCAGTAGGCAAAGAGCAGCCCGAAGATCATCGCCGAAAGGTACCCCACGGTCACCAGCACATGGATACCGAGCCGGTGCTGTTCGCGGATCTTGTAGGCCGCAGTGAGCATGTAGACCTCCAGGGCCACCACGGCCATGGCGAAGGTGTGGTACAGCAGGATGAGCCGGCCCTCCCGCTCCAGGGGATCCAGTTTCATCCCCCAGAGTTTGATCCAGAACTCCTTAACCCCCCACTCAGCCATGGGGCCGGAGAGCATGCCCATGAAGGCCGCCTCCAGGGCGATCAGCGCCACGGTCCCCAGGATGAGCCCCCGAGATGTGCCGAAGAGATAGCGTAAACGCGCCGCCAGTCCCTTCATTCCAGAACCTCCGTTCTGTTTTGCCGCCCCATGCGGTGGGGCAGGTGTTGGGTTGCGTTCGTTTTTCCGCCGGGGTCAGCCGGCCACGAGCCGCTTCATCAGGCCCCAGGCATAGGCCAGAGCCATCACAAAAAGGAGCGGCGCCAGGATGGCCAGCACCACGGCCTCACTAAAGAAGAGCAACTGCTTTCCGGCCTTCAGGAAGGCCAGGGCCATACCGCCCAGGCTGATGAGGATGCCGCCGATGGCGACCCACACGAAGTCGCCCGGGGCCATGCCCTTGCTCACGGCCATGAAGGGCATCACCACGATGGTGAGCCCGAAGATGCCGTGCACGATGGGCAGCACAACCCGCCCCAGTCCCTCCAGGCCGGGCACCAGCTTACCCAGGGCAATGAGCACGAAGCCGATGATGGCGAACCAGAGGTAACCGGTGGACCACTCGGGCTTGACATCGTACACGAGGCCCGTGGCGAGCCCCAACGGGATCAGGGTGGTTACGACCACCACCAGCGGGGAGCCGAGGATGCCGTAACCAAGGAGAATCAGCAGCACGCCGGCCACGAGCAGCACGATGAAAGCCAGCATGTAGAAAGCCACGGCCCCTTTGTTCAACTTCTCGCCCGCCTTAGACAGGCGGAAGATCATGTACAGGGCCACCAGGCCGGTGAGCAGCAGAAACAGCTTGTCCCACCAGTACATGGGTCACCTCCTCTGAGGTTTGAAAAAGGCCAAAAAACAAAAAGCCCGGCTTCTCTCTCGGAAAGCCGGGACACCCGCAGTTTCCGGCTCCAAGGGCCCTGCGCCTGGCTCCACCACCGCCGGGCGCCAGCAGCTTGCGCTTCCACGAAAGGCCCCTTCATCTACCCTTGCCGTGCAGGTCATCCGAAAGTAATCGCTTACATAAAACTACGGGCGACGGCCCGCGGTGTCAAGAAGCAGGGGCACGCAAGGGAAACCAGAGGGGAAGGTGCGAGGGGCGGGACTTGAACCCGCACGGGAAACCCCACCAGATCCTAAATCTGGCGCGTCTGCCTGTTCCGCCACCCTCGCAGAGAGGCCCTTAAATGTTACGCCCGGCGCATGGAAACTGCCAACTACAAAGCCGGCAACAGCCATCCCATCCCCTATAATTAGGCCCTGATGAACCTCCCTGTGAAGTATCGTCCCAGGCAGTTTCGTGACATCACCGGCCAGGAGCATGTCACCCGAACGCTTTACAACGCCCTTAAGGAAAAGCGCATCGCACCGGCCTATCTGTTCACTGGGCCCCGGGGCGTCGGCAAAACCACCTCGGCCCGGATCTTTGCCAAGGGGCTTAATTGCGAAAAGGGGATCACCCCGGAGCCCTGCAATGAGTGCTCGGTATGCCGGGAGATTGACCTGGGCCGTTCCCTGGATGTCATTGAGATCGACGGCGCCTCCAACCGGGGCATCGACCAGATCCGGGAACTCCGCGAGAACATCCGTCTGATGCCCACCCGCGGCCGCTACCGCGTGTACATCATTGACGAGGTCCACATGCTCACCACCGAGGCCTTCAACGCTCTGTTGAAAACCCTGGAGGAGCCGCCGCCGCACGCCGTGTTCATCTTCGCCACCACCGAGCCCCAGAGGGTGCCCGATACCGTCATCTCCCGCACCCAGCGGTTTGACTTTCGGCCGTTGACCGAGCGGGACATCGCCCGCCGGCTCCAGATCATCGCCCAGGCCGAGGAGATCCCGGTATCCGAAGAGGCCCTACAACGGATCGCCCGGTTCGCCGCCGGCAGCATGCGCGACGCCATCGCCCTCCTGGAGCAGGTTTGGGTGTTCGCCAACGGCCCGATTCAGGAGGAACATGTGCTCCAGCTCCTGGGGACAGTCCGCGACGAAGACTACCTGGCCCTCCTTAGCCGGATCCTGGAACGCGATGCCCGGGGCGCCCTGGAAACCGTGGACCGCCTGTTCAGCCAGGGCGTAAGCCCCCAGGAGTTCACCCGGGGCCTGCAGGAGGTGCTCCGGCGCCTTTTGCGGGCCCGCACCGGCGTGGAAACCAACACCTTTTCAGAGTTTGCCAAGAAACTGGCCATCCCCGATCTCCTGGCCTGGCTCCGGGCCACCCAGGAACTCGAGGAGGCCGTGAAGTACTCCACCTTTCCCCGGGTATGGGTGGATTACCATCTGGCCCGGCTGTGCTACCTGCCGCGCACCGTGGAGATCCAGGCCCTGCTTGCGGCCTCGGGGGTGACGGCCTTTGAACAGGGTGCGGCTCCTGCACCCGCACCGCAGGCTCCCGCGCCGGAAACCCCCACCGCCGTCCCCAAAACCCCCGAAGGGTTCCGGCAACACCTGCGGGAGCAGGCCCCGGTGCTTGCCGACCTGCTGGGCACCGCCGAATTGCACCTGGAGGGGCAACGCCTTCGGGTGCTCCTGGCCACCGCCGAGGCGCGGGAAGCCCTGGAACCCCACCGTTCGGAACTGGAGGAAGAGGCCCGGGCGTACTGGGATCAGCCCGTGGCTGTGGAGATCCAGGTTCGGGTGAGCCCCGAAGATCCCAGGTTTTTGAAACTCAAAGAGGTGTTCAAACTGGAGGAAGTTTCCCATGCTTAACATGCGCCAGATGAAGGAGGCCATGGCCCTTCGCAAGAAACTTAAGAAAATGCAGAAGGAACTGAAGAAGGCCCGGGTGGAGGGCACCGAAGAGAACGGCAAAATCCGGGTGGTGGTGGATGGCGAGCAGAACCTGGTGGCCGTGGAGATCGCCGAAGAGCTCCTGGCCCCGGAACACCGGCGCAGGCTCCAGCAGGGCCTGCTGAAGGCGACCAACGCCGCCCTGAAACAGTCCAAAGAACTTGCCCAGCAGCGGATTCAAGAACTCATGGGCGCCATGCCCGAGGGCTTTGATGTGGGTTCCCTCCTCTCTCGTTAAACTCGTGGAAACCCTGAAGAAACTGCCGGGCGTGGGCACCCGCACGGCCGAACGCCTGGCCTTTTTCCTGCTCCGGGAGCCCCTGGTGCTGGAAGACCTGGAACACGCCCTGCACCAGGCCCGAGAAAACCTGACCTTTTGTTCGGTGTGCCACGGCATCACCGAGCGCGGCCAGGACCCCTGCCCCCTGTGCACCGACCCGCGCCGAAACACCGGGCAACTCTGCGTGGTGGAACGGCCCCAGGATGTCTTCCTGCTGGAACGTCTGGGGGTGTTCCAGGGGCGGTACCATGTGCTGGGGGGCGCTCTGTCGCCCGTGGACGGCATCGGCCCGGAACAACTGCACCTGCAGGATCTCCGGGATCGGGTTCAGCGGGAGGGCATCCAGGAGGTGATCCTGGCCCTGAACCCGACGGTGGAAGGCGATGCCACAGCCCATTATGTGCTGCAACTGTTGGCCGACCTGCCGGTAAAGGTCACGCGCATCGCGCGGGGGCTGCCGGCGGGCGCCGACCTGAGCTTCAGCGATGTCACCACCCTCCGCGACGCCTTTGAAGGGCGCACGGAGTTTTAAGCCACCAAAGCCTTTTGAAGGAGGTGTGTATGAAGTACCTGAGTGCGCTGCTTCTGGCAGCGAGTACCCTGATGGCCGGAGTGCTGGCGCCGGACTTAGCCCAGAAGCTCCAGACCATCGGCAACGACGAGCCCCTGTGGGTGTTCGTGTTCCCCAAGGACCAGCCGGAATACGGCAGCCTCAAGGCGATGTTCACCACCAAGAAGCAGCGGGTGGACTATCTCAAGGACTTCGCCGATCGGACCCAGCGCCCCATCCTGTCGTACCTGTACCAGGCGACCGACGGCCGCAGCATCCTGGAGTACAAGCCCTACTGGGTGGTGAACGCCATCCGGGTACGGGCCACCAAGGCTGGCATCCAAGCCCTGGCCCAGCTGCCCTCCGTGGGCTATATTGAAGAGGAACCCGAGTTTCACCTGGTGAACGAAACCCCGGCCGATGCCGCCAATGCCGCTTCCCCCACCCCCGGCTGGAACATCAGCAAGGTGAACGCCGACGATGTGTGGAACCTGGGCTACACCGGCGAGGGCGTGATCATCGGCCAGCTGGACACCGGCGTGGATGCGAGCCACCCGGCCTTCCACGGTCGGTTCGCCGGCTACTGGTTCGACGCCTGTAACGGCCAGCCTAACCCCTATGACGACAACGGCCACGGTACCCACACCATGGGCAGCGCCGTGGGCGGCGACGGGCCCGGCCCGGACCCCGACGACATCGGCGTCGCCCCGGGCGCCCAGTTTACCGCGGCCAAGATCTTCACGGGCAGCGGCAACGCCTGCGACATCATGGCCGCCTTCCAGTGGTACGCCACCCTGGTGGCCGATTCCGGCGTGCCCGTGCGGGTGATCAACAACTCCTGGGGCAGCCCCAGCCAAACCAGCCTGGCCTACTGGAGCGCCGTGCTCACCTGGCGCAGCCTGGACATCATCCCGGTGTTCGCCGTGGGCAACGACGGGCCCGGCAGCGGCACCGCCGGCACCCCGGGCAACTATCCCACAGTGATCGGTGTCGGGGCCACCGACGCCAGCGACAACATCGCCAGCTTCTCCTCCCGGGGTCCTGCACCCAACCAGAGCCCGTGGAACGATCCCCAGTACTGGCCCCGGTCCGACTGGAACCTGATCAAGCCCGACATCTCGGCGCCGGGCGTGAACATCCGCTCCTCCGTGCCGGGCGGCGGCTACCAGGGCGGCTACACCTGGTCGGGCACCTCCATGGCCACGCCCCATGTCACCGGCGTTGTGGCCCTGCTGCTCCAGAAGAACCCCACCCTCACCTTTGACGAGGTCTACAACATCCTGACCAACACCGCCTACGAGCCCGGCCAGGGCGCCCCGTACCCCAACAACGACTACGGCTGGGGCCGGGTGGACGCCCTTGCGGCCATCGAGCAGGTGCCCGATCTGGACCAGCCCTCGCTCCAGTTCGTGGGTACCGAGGTGACCAGCGGCGGCGACAGCCAGATTGATCCGGGTGAGACGCCCCAGGTCACGGTGTACCTGACCAACCTCTCGCCGGTGACCGCCCAGAACGCCCAGGGCACGCTGCGCACCACCAGCAGCTATGTGACCCTGAACGACAGCACCGCCGCCTTCGGTGACATCGTCCAGGGCGACACGGTGGGCAACACCACGCCCTTCACCTTCGTGGTGGATGCCGGCGCCCCCTCCGGCACCAACCTGGACTTCACGCTCCATGTCACCGCCACCACCGACTCGGGCACCTATGAAACCGACCTCACCTTCAGCCTGCAGGTGGGCCTGCCGCGGTCCGACTACCTGGATATCCACGCCGGCAACGCCACCCTGACGGTCACGGACATCGCCGCCCTCGGCTTCATGTCCTCCGACCAGATGCAGGGCAGCGGTTTCGTGTACCCGGCCGGCGGCGAGAACACCCTGTTCTACGGCACCTTCGCCGTGGGCATCTCGCCCTCCTATGTGGCCGATGCCTGGTATCAGCACGGTTCCGACGACCGTGACTTTGAGCCCACCACCGATCCGCCCGGCCAGCTCTACTACTACCCCACTCCGCCCTGGGGCAGTGCCGAGGCGGCCTGGGGCCAGTTTGAGGACACCGGCCACCCCACCCCCCAGGGGATCCGGGTGGAACAGATCGCCGCGGGCTACGACGATCCCACCTACGACGACTTCGTGATCCTGGTCCACAACATCTACAGCCCGGTGGACGGTGCCTACGCCGGCTATTTCATGGACTTTGACATCGGCGGCAGCAACTTCAGCCAGAATACGGCCGGGGTCAGCGAAGGCGCCAACCTCGCCTACATGACCTACGGCGGCACCTATGTGGGGCTTGCCCTCCTGGATCCCGACACGCCGGCCAACCTCAGCGTGATCAACAACCCCACCTATGTGT
>JALXEF010000025.1 GCA_027069855.1 Caldifarciminota bacterium | reverse complement strand
CCAAAGTTGGCGGTCAGCAAAGCGGTCATCAAAAGCAGGCCCGTCATGGCCGTTCACCTCCTTCAGGGTTTCTTCCGGGCAGGCGGAGCTCCCGATTGCCGGGATCCACCTGCCAGGCCCAGTCCAGCACCACGGCCTCGTCCGTGGCCTCTACGATCCAGATCTTGGCGAAATGGTTGTCGCTCATGTAGAACACATAGCCGTGGCCCGGTGCCACGGGCACCCAGCCGTCGGCATCCCAGCCCTCTAAGGGCGCTTCGTCAATGACATCAAAGTTGGGGATGGGCCCGAAGTCCAGCACCAGGTTGGAACCCGCGGCCACGATCCCGAGCGTGCCGTTGCGCTGTTCCAGGTAGAAGTCACACCGGGCGTCGGCGTACGACACCACCGACGCTGTGTTGAAGTCAAAGCCCGAAAGGTGGGGATACTGCTGGCGGCTCCAGAGCATGACATTGGTGCCTTCGGGCCGGGGCGTGTCGTGGATCACCGGTTCCGAGGGCGTGCTCTGGTTGCCGGCGTGGTCCACGGCCACCACGGCGTAGTAGTAGGTGACACCGTTTACCACATTGTCGTCGGCGTAGGCGAGGTGCGAGGTGTACCCCACCTCCTGGAAGGTGCCGTATTCCGAGGTGTTCCGCAGGATCAGGTAGCCCTCCACATCCGGAGAAGGGCTGGGATCCCAGTACAGGAACACAACGCCGTCGCCTGTTACACTGGTCACCCCGGTGGGCGGCTCGGGCGGCGTTTGGTCCACCGCCTGGCACCCCAGGCCTGCCAGAAGCACCGAAATCCACCACATCCGTTTCATGGAACCGAACCTCCTTTGCCCGGGAAAAAGCAAGGTTCCTGCCGTTTCTGGAACCCCTTGATTTCCAACGGGAAACAGAGAGAAGCGTTTCCAAGGTGCACAAAAATTGTGCACCTTACCGTCGCCCGCCGGAGGGTCGGGCTGCCCGATTTCTGTGCAACGGTCGGCCGCCGGCAGGGGTATAATCAGGACATGGCGGACTTTGACATCTATGTGGAGCACATTCTGGACCATTACAAGAACCCCCGGAACCGGGGCACGCTGGAAAACCCCGACCTCACCGCGCGCGACGGCAACCCGCTCTGCGGCGACGAAATCCGCATGGACTTCAAGGTGAAGGACGGCCGCATCGTGGATGTGAAGTTCTCCGGCCACGGCTGCACCATCAGCCAGGCCTCGGCCTCCATCCTCACCGAGATGATCAAGGGCAAGCCCCTGGACTATGTGAAGCAACTGAAAAAGGACGATCTTTTGGAGGCGCTGGGGATCCCCATCGGCCCCACCCGCCTGAAGTGCGCCCTTCTGAGCCTGAAGGTGGCCAAGGCCGCCGTCTATGGGCTGGACAAGGTGCGCGACGAAGACCTGGAATAAAGGAGGCAGCACCATGAAGAAACTCGCGGGCCTTTCGGCACTGCTCTTTGCATCCGCCGTACTGTGGGCCGCCGAACCCTACTGGACCCCCTACGCCTTCAAGGGCACCGAACACTTCAAGTACACCCTCACCCAGAAGGATCCCGACGGCACCCTGACCACCGGCTCCTATGTGATCGACATCCAGAAGCAGGACGACAGGTACCGGATCCACTTTGAAGGCAAATTCGGAGACAACGAGGGATCCTTCACCACCACGGCAGAGGACCCCGAGGAGATCGGCGGTATGCTCATGTTCCAGACCATGATGAACCCCTGGCTGGCACCGCTGACCGCCACCCTGTTCGCCCAGTTTTACGGCACCTTCGCCTTTTCCGCCGTCACCCTGGGCAACTGGGCCGTAGGCACCACCGGCAAGTTCAAGGACGACCAGGGCAACACCGTGGAGTACGCCATCCCCGAGGAGTGCTCCTATGCCGGCCAGACCGGGCGGCACCTGGTGGTCAAGATCAACGGCCAGCCGAAGTACGAACTCTGCGTGGCCAAGGGGATCGCCCTGCCCCTGTACCAGAAGATGGTGGACGACGAGGGCGGCTATATCGAACTCCAGCTGGTGGAATACAGCGAGTAGCGGCATTCTCCGAACCCGGCTGCCGGAAAGGCCGGGGCTGTTCGCCCCCCCTTTCCGGGTTGACCGGGTGGATTTCCCACGCCAGCGCACCCCGGCGGATCCCCGGGCAAGATTCCGGGGAAGGGAGCAGGCAGGTCTATGACACGGCGTCCTCCACAGCGGGCAACTCCGCAAAGCCGGTATCCACGGCCATGAGTACACAGGTGGCGGTGGTGTTCAACCCCCGGTCCTTCCGGGTCCCCTTCCTCAAACAGCGGTTCCGCCGGGTGCTGCAGTACCTCAAGCTCCACAGCCGCCTCAGCGTGCTGGTGCTGGAACCCGGGCAGCGGGGCCGCGACCTGGCCCGGCAGGCCGTGCGCCGGGGCGCCGAGGTGCTGGTGGCCGCCGGCGGCGACGGCACCTTCCGCGAGGTGGCCCTGGTGGGCGCGGAG
>JALXEF010000024.1 GCA_027069855.1 Caldifarciminota bacterium | reverse complement strand
TCGCCATCAAGGACCCCTCGCAGATTCCCTGGGGCGAGTACGGTGTGGACATCGTGATCGAGGCCTCGGGCGTGTTCCGCTCCCGCGACAAGGCGGCCCTGCACCTCCGGGATACCGTCAAGAAGGTCATCATCACCGCGCCGGGCAAGGGCGAGCCTCCGGATGTCACCGTGGTGATGGGGGTGAACCAGAACGCCTACGACCCCAAGAACCACCATGTGATTTCCAACGCCTCGTGCACCACCAACGCCTTCGCGCCGCTCGTGAAGGTGCTGCACCAGCACCTGGGCATTGAGTACGGCGTCATGACCACGGTGCACTCCTACACCAACGACCAGCGGCTCCTGGACGCCCCGCACCGCGACCTGCGGCGGGCCCGGGCCGCGGCGCTCTCCATCATCCCCACCTCCACCGGTGCGGCCAAGGCCATCACCCAGATCTTCCCGGAACTCAAGGGCAAACTCTCGGCCCTCGCCCTCCGCGTGCCCACCCCGGATGCCTCGCTCGTGGACTTCGCCGCCGTGGTGTCCCGGGAAACCACCGTGGAGGAGGTCAAGGAGCTGTTCCGGCAGGCCGCGGCCGGCGAACTCTCGGGCATCCTGGAGTACAACGACGACGAGATCGTGTCCTCGGACATCATCGGCAACGAGCACTCGGTGGTGTTTGACGCGCCCCTCACCCAGGTGGTGGGCGGCACCCTCGTGAAGGTCTTCGGCTGGTACGACAACGAGTGGGCCTATGCCACCCGGGTGGTGGACCTGGCCGAGTACATCGTGGAGAGGGGGCTATGAAACTCCGCACCCTGAGGGATCTTCCGGCGGAAGCCCTCCAGGGGAAACGGGTGCTGGTCCGGGTGGACTTCAATGTGCCCCTGGAGGGGGGAAAGGTTCGTGATGACACCCGGATCCGGGCCACCCTGCCCACCCTCCAGTACCTGCTGGACAAGGGGGCCATCCCCGTGCTGATGAGCCACCTGGGGCGGCCCAAGGGCAAGGTGGTGCCCGAACTCTCGCTTCGGCCCGTGGCCGAGCACCTGAGCCGGCTGCTGAACCGGCCGGTGACCTTCCTGCCTTCCCTGGAGGAGGCCCCGGCCCGCCTGGCCGACGCCCGGCCCGGCGACCTGTTCCTCCTGGAAAACACCCGGTTCCATCCGGGTGAAACCAGGAACGATCCCGAGTTCTCCCGGCAACTGGCGGCCCTGGGCGAGGTGTATGTCAACGACGCCTTCGGCACGGCCCACCGGGCCCATGCCTCCACTTACGGCGTGGCCCAGTGGATCCCGGTGCGGGCGGCCGGCCTATTGATGGAACGGGAGGTGCGGTATCTCACCCAGGTGCGCGACCATCCGGAGCGGCCGTTTACGGTGGTGCTGGGCGGCGCCAAGGTGGCCGACAAGATCGGCGTGCTGGAAAACCTGCTGCCCAAGGCCGACCGGTGCCTCATCGGCGGGGGCATGGCCTACACCTTCCTGAAGGCCCGGGGGGTGAACATCGGCAAGTCCCTCCTGGATGAGGCCTCCCTGGAGGCGGTGCAGCGGTTCCTGGCCGACTTCGGCGACCGGATCTTTCTGCCCGAAGACCACCTGGTGGCCGAGGAACTCCGGGAAGGGGTGCCCGTGGAGATCGTGGAAGGCGATATTCCCGAGGGCAAAATGGGCCTGGACATCGGCCCCAAGACCGTGGCCCGGTTCCTGGAACTGCTGGAAGGCAACCGGACCGTGTTCTGGAACGGCCCCATGGGCGTGTTTGAGGTGCCGGGCTTTGAGAACGGCACCCTGGAGATCGCCCGGAAACTCCGCGACATCACGCGGAAGGGCACCCAGACCATCACCGGCGGCGGCGACACGGTGCGCGCCCTCCACGCCGCCGGCGTACGGGACGACGAGATCACCCATGTGTCCACTGGCGGGGGCGCCACCCTGGAGTTCCTGGCCGGCAAAGCCCTGCCCGGGATCCAGGTCTTGCTGGAAGACTGAAAAGCGTTCGGACGACGCGAAACCATAAGGAGGCAAAGGGGAATGCGTGCCCGCAGCAAGCAGTTTCTCAAGGACCTCATCGACACCATGAGCCCCTCCGGCTTTGAGGGGGAGGCCAGCCGGGTATGGCGCGACTATGTAAGCACCTTCGCCGATGAGGTGCGCGTGGATGTGCATGGCAACACCATCGCCGTGGTCAACCCCGGCGGCAAACCCGTCCTCATGCTGGCCGGCCACATTGACGAAATCGGGCTCATGGTGCGGCATGTGGACGAAAACGGATACCTGTACTTCGGCCCCATCGGCGGCTGGGACGCCCAGATCCTCCAGGGGCAACGCGTTTGGGTGCAGGGAAAGAACAGCCAACGGATCCTGGGGGTGGTGGGCAAAAAGCCGATCCATCTCCTGGAACCCAAGGAACGGGAACAGGTTCCCAAACTCCACGACCTCTGGATCGACATCGGCGCCAAGGACAAGGACGATGCCCTGAAGCGGGTGGACATCGGGGCCCCGGCGGTGGTGGCCCTGGGCATGGAGGACCTGGGCAACGGCATCCTGGTGGGCCGGGGCTTTGACGACCGCGTGGGCGCCTTCGTGGTGGCCGAGGCCCTGCGCCTGGCCAAGCAGAAGAAACTGCAGGCGGCGGTGTATGCTGTCGCCACCGTGCAGGAGGAGATCGGCCTGCGGGGCGCCCGCACCAGCGCCTTCGGCATCAACCCGGATGTGGGTATCGCCGTGGATGTGACCTTTTCCACCGACTACCCCGGCGTGGACAAGCGCAAGATCGGGGAGATCAAACTCGGCGGCGGCCCGGTGATCGCCCGCGGCCCCAACATCAACCCCCGGGTGTTTGACCTCCTCGTGGAGATCGCCCGGAAGGCCAAGATTCCGTATCAGGTGGAGGGCATCCCCTACGGCACCGGCACCGACGCCAATGTGATCCAGCTCACCCGGGCCGGCGTGGCCACGGGCCTCGTGTCCATCCCCAACCGCTACATGCATTCGCCGGTGGAACTGGTACACGAAAAGGACCTGGAAAACATCGCCAGGCTGCTCGCGGCCTTTGCCGCCCGGCTCACCCCCAAAACGGACTTCACGCCGTTCTAAGAGCACCATGAGCACCCGGGGATCCGCCGAGGCCAGGCCCATCACGGTCCCGGAACTGGTGGCCATGAAACGGCGGGGCCAGAAGATCGTGATGGTCACCGCCTACGACTACCTGTTCGCCCGCCTGGCCGACGAAGCCGGCATCCATGTGCTGCTCGTGGGCGATTCCCTGGGCATGGTGGTGGAAGGGCGCGAAACCACCCTGCATGTGACCCTGGAGCAAACCCTGTACCACACCGCCATGGTGCGGCGGGGCGCGCGTCGGGCCCTGGTGGTGGCCGACATGCCCTTCCTCACCTATCAGGTGTCGGTGGCCGAAGCCGTGCGGAACTGCGGCCGCGTGCTGAAGGAAACCGGGGCCCACGCCGTGAAGGTGGAGGGTGGCCTGGAGGTGGTGGACACCGTGCGCCGCCTGGTGGAAGTGGGGATTCCGGTGATGGCCCACATCGGCCTCACTCCCCAGAAGGTGCACCGCTTCGGCGGGTTCCGGGTGCAGGGCCGCACCCGCGAAGCCCGGGAACGGCTCAAGGAGGAGGCCCTGGCGCTGCAGGAGGCCGGTGCCTTCTCGTTGGTGCTGGAAAGCGTGCCCCTGGAGCTCGCCCGCGAGATCACCGAGATGCTGGAGATCCCCACCATCGGCATCGGCGCGGGTCCGTACACCGACGGCCAGGTGCTGGTCATCCACGACCTCCTGGGCCTGTTTGAAGAGTTCAAGCCCCGGTTCGTCAAGCGCTATGCCCTCCTGGCCCAGGAGGTCCGCAGGGCGCTTCAGGCCTTCAAGGCCGATGTGGAACAGGGCCGGTTCCCCACCGAAGAGCACAGTTTCCGCCTCAAACCCGAGGAGGCATCATGAAGGTGGTGCTCACCAAAAAGGGCAATGTCATCCGCATTTTCACCTCGGAGCGGCTGGAGCCTCCCTTCGCCTTCTGGCTGGGAAAGTGCGTGCGCGATGTGGAACAGGACAGCCATTACCTGTTTCTCCTGGCGGAGGAAACCCTGCCGCCCGGGGATCTCTCCTTCTGGGGTACCAAGATCTGGGAAGTGGAGGATCCCCAGCAGGAGGAATGTGTGAAGGAGGTTTCGGAGTTTTTGAAGCAACTGGTATCTAAAGAGAGGGGTTAAGGGGTCGCACTTGCCAAACGCGGATTCGGGTAAACGGGTCCTGATCGTTTCCTACTACCTGCCCCCGCTGGGGCGGGGGGGTGTGAAACGCCCCACGAAGTTTGCCAAGTACCTGAAGCGCCTGGGCTGGGAACCCGTACTCCTGGGGGTCAAGCCCATCGCCTATTACGCCTTTGACCCCACCCTGCTGGACGACCTGAAGGGCATTCCGGTGTTCCGGGCGGAAAGCCTGGATGTGGCCCGCATCGCCTACTGGCTGGGAAAACGGCGAATCAAGGCCTCCCCCCTTACCGAAGGGTTTTCCCGCAGCGTGTTCAATACCCTGCTGTTTCCAGATGCCAAGGCCCCGTGGATCCCCTTTGCCTACTGGCTGGGCCGACGCCTGGAGGAACGGGGCCTGCGGCCCGACCTGATCCTTTCCACCTCGCCGCCCTTCAGCGCCCACCTCGTGGGCCTGCTGCTGCGGCGCCATTATCAGGTGCCCCTGGTGGTGGACTTCCGGGATTTCTGGCCCACCGGCATCGTGCCGGCCAACCCGGTGCTGAAGCCCCTGTATGCCCGGCTCCGGCGCTGGATCGCCCGCCAAGCCGACGCGGTGATCGCCGTGTACCAGGACATCGTGGAGGACCTGGGCTTCGGCGAGTACCTGCCCTCGGGCTACGATCCCGAGGAACTGGCCGACCTGCCGGAGTTTGAACTCAAGGGCGAGATCCCCATCGCGTACACCGGCTCGCTCTCCCTGAAGGAGGCGTCCACCCTGGCCTTCATCCGGGCCCTGAAGCAGGTGCCCGGGTTCACGCTGCACCTGGCCGGCGTGGTGCCGGGTTCCATCCTGAAGGAGGTGGACGGCGAACGGGTGTTTTACCACGGGTACCTGAGCGCCCGCATGGCCCTGGGCTTTTTGAAATCGGCCCGGATCCTCTGGTACACGCAGCCCGCCGAGGCGAGCGCCACGGCCAAACTCTACGAATACACCGGCCTGGGCAAGCCCATCCTGGCCACCATTCCACCGGAAAGCGAGGCCGCCCGGCTCATTGAAAGCCGCCGCCTGGGCATCGTGGTGCCCCCGGAAACCCCGCACATCGTGGAAGCCTTGAAGAAAATCCGAAACGGGGGCCTCCAGTTCCGGGGGGAAACTCTGGTGGAATTCTCCCGGGAGAACCAGGTGCGTCGGCTGGCCCGGATCTTTGAGCGGCTCCTGGAACCCCGTGCTCAGAGTTCCTCGTAGGGGAAGGGCAACCCAGGGGTGGGCTGGGGTTCCCCAAGCAGAACGCCTTCCTCACGGAGGAACACCACCCGATCGGGCTGTTCAGCCTCGTACACCTCCTGCAGCGCCTCAAAGAAGTCCCCTTCCCGCAGCAATGCCTTCACCTGCACCCCTCGCGAGGCCAGGGTCTGCCGGATCTCCCGGAGCCGTTCCTCGGCGTTCCGGGTGAGTTCGTTGAAGATCACCTCCTGGATCTCATCCGTGAGGGTTTCCCCCATGAACCCCAGGTACAGGAGCCAGGAAGCCACGGACTCCGGTATCCGGCGATCCAGCACAAAGAGCACCACCAGTTCGTCCCCCGGTTTCAGTTCCTTCAGCACCCGCTGCACCTCTTCCTCACGATCCCGGGTGCTGCTCAGAGCCAGGAGAACCTTCATGCCGGACTCCTCAGGTTCCGGTGGTGGAATACACCCGCTGGCACCCCTTGCGGACCAGGGCGTCGGCCAGGGCTGTCACCGCCATCTTCACGCCCGGGGTGGCCACCACATCAAAGGCATCGTGCACCTTGACCACCACCCGCTGGCCCAGGCGCTTGACCTCCAGGAAGAACCGTTGCTGAATCCCCTTTTCCCGCAAAAAGGTTTCAAAGACGGCCGACCGCCGATCCGGCGCCAGATACACCCTGGGGATCCGGATATCCACGCCCCCCAGGATCTCCAGGGCCTGAAACTGCTGCACAAACTTCACGAGGAAGTCCTCGTCCTGGCAACGCAACAACACATTGGGCATTTCCTTCAACCTCTTGATGATGGGAAAGGATTGTTCCGGTTCCCGGGTTTTCCAAGCCTCTAAAGCATACACGAGTTTTCCCTGGCGGAGCCACTTCTGGGCGTATTTGGTGTCCGGAACCCGTTCCGCCGGGCCGGCGCTGACCCGGAACACCCCGCTTTCGCGGAAGTTCTGGGAAACCCAGGCGAAGTACTCGGGGTCGTCGGTGTACAGAATCACCCGCCCGCCCTGCCGCAGCCGCGATGCCACCAACTGGCAGAACTCCACGCTGAAAAGGCGGCGCTTTTCATGGCGCTTTTTGGGCCAGGGATCGGGGAAGTAGCTGTGCACCTCGGCGATGCTTCCCGGGGCAAAGAGGTGCTGCAGGGCCGGGCGGGCATCCCAGTGAATCAATCGCACATTGCGGATCCGCAGGGCCCGCAGACGCTTGGCAGCCTTCTGGACACTCACCCGGGAAAGTTCAATGCCCACGAAACGGGTGCCGGGCCGGCGGGGCGCGGTTTCCACCAGGAAATCTCCGTTGCCGAAGCCGATTTCCACCACAATGGGGCCGCTCCACCCGAACACCCGATCCCAGGGCACCGGGAAGTCCAGCGCACGCCAGTTCACCACATAAGAGAAACCCAGCATTCCACCAAAAACCGTAGTGTGATGCCCACCAGAAGCCCCGTGAGAAACACAGGATACGCCATCCGGGTGTATCCCGCCACCAGAGCGAACTCCCGGAGGGGCACCGGCGAGATCGCCGCCAGGAAGGTGGCCCAGCCTCCGTATCGCTGGATCCAGCGTTCAAACCGCCCCAGATCCCGGCCGATCACCCGCCGGCCGGTGCTTCCCACACCGTAGGCGATGCTCAGGGCTGCAAGATACGCCAGGATTACGGCCAGGAGGGCACCCAGCGGAAGACGGCCCAGGGCGCGCGCCCGGGCCATCAGGTACACATCCGGGCCCACCGGCAGGTACACCAGGAGCCCGACGAACACATAGAGGAAAACCGCAACCGGTGGGACCTGCCCCAGCAGGGCGAGCCCATGCTCAAAGATGGAAATCCTCCTTGGTCAAGCCCGTATTCAACCGCACATTGCGGTACCGGACCCGGTGCACCAGGGTACCCTGAGCATCGTATTCGTCGTAGCCCACCAGCAGGGTATCGGCGGCGTTCACCAGAACCCGCACCCGGGCCACATCCGGCTGCTCCGCCTTCACACCCTGCATTTCCACGATCCAGAGGCCCGCCGAATCCCGGGCCCAGGCGGTATCGGCCTCGCTGAGCATCCGCCGGAACTCCCGGAACACCTCGGGCCAGCCCGACTGGTCCACCCGGCCTCCGCGCAGCGACCGAACCCGCTTGTTCTCGGGCGATACACTGATCTTGATGGCCCCCAGGATACCGCCCTTGGCAGCCCGCACCTTGCCCAACTCAGGGTTATAGGCCAGCCGGGCTCCCTTGCTGTCGCCAGCGGTGATCACCATCTTGACCCAACCCGGCCTCAGGTACTGGTACGCATAGGTCCGCTGGATTTCCTTGTCGCCCAGCCGTTCGTAGCTTTCCAGCGTGCAGGTGTAATCCTGGATACCCTGGAGCTTGTGTTCCAGGGCCTGAATCACCGAATCCGGGGAAAGGGCCAAGAGCAGCCCTGTGAGCAACAAAGCCTGCATGGTCACCCTCCTTGATTTCCGGGCTACGGCTGTGTGGTGTCTGGCGATTCCTGCTGCGCCAGATACTCCTGCACCAGTGCCCGGATCTCCTGGCGCAGGTTCTCCTCCTGCGAAGGGTTGTAGCCGAAATGGGTTTTCACGATCTCGCCCTCCGGACTGATGACAAAGACCGTGGGCAGGGCAAACACCTTGTACCGGTTTTTCCACTTCTTGGAGGGGTCCAGAAGGATCGGGAACTGCCAGTCGTGGCTTTCCTTCATGGCCCGGATCTTGGCGATCGTTTTGGGGCTGTCAATGGAAATGCCCACCACGGTTAAGTGATCGCCGAACTCCTTTTGGAATTCGTTCAGAAGGTCCAGTTCTTCGTCGCAGTAGGTGCACCAGGTGGCCCAGAAGTCCAGGATCACCGGGCCCTTGGTCAGGAGAGAATCCAGGGTCACGGTGTTGCCGTTCAGGTCCTTCAGGCTGAAGCGGGGAGCGGTTTTGCCCGCCCACAGGCTCGCAGAAACCAGCAGCAACCAGGGAACGATCTTACGCATGCCCCAATTGTACAGGTGGCCGGTCAGGGCTCGGCCTGGGAAAGCCGGTGCAACACCTGGAGCAGGAACCGGCGGGTGCGTTCCCGGTAGAGGCGCCGCAGGCTGGCCCGCCCTCCCACATAGAAGCGCAGGGTAAAGGTGAGGGCGACACTGGCAGCGTCGGCATAGGCCCGGCGCCGCAGGAGCCAGCCTGCCCAGGCCACGGATCCGATCTGGGCGGCCAGGGAGGAAAGGCCCTGAATCGGCTCTCCCAGCAGCAGAAAACCCAGGCCCGGTAGGCCCCAGGACACCACCGCCAGCAGGGTGGGCGACGGCAGGGCCGGCACCTTCAAGCCCAGCTGTTGCAAACTGTCACGGGCCGCCGGATAGGCGCCCTCCAGCCCCCGGGCAACGGCCCGCAGCGCCCGTCCTGTACGGCTGGTGTCTCCGAAGAGCAGGGCCAGCGCCTCCCGGGGCCGTTCCTGCTCCAGAAGCAACCGGGCCATGTGGTGCCGCACTTCGGGCGAAGGGGCCCGGTAATTCACCTCCCCCCAGGCCCGCAGGGCCCAGGCGCGCTTGCCCCGGGCCTCGTAGGCCCGGGCGATCCCCTGCAGGGCCTCCAGGGAATCCCCCACGCCAAAGAAGAGTTGACGCCGGTACTCGGTGATGGCGTGGTACCACGCACCCCGCTGCTGCAGGGAATCGGCGAACCCGGGCAGGGGCCGGGCCAGGTTCCAGGCCAGCAACACCCAGAGCCAGGTCATGGCAGGTAGCGCCAAAGGTTCAGCCGGACCTCGGTCCGGGCCACGAGCAGGTCCACCTGGGTGCGGTTGTACTGGCGCGCGGCCACATAGGAGCCATAGACATTGCCGGCGTAAAAGAAGGCGAAGAGGCCTCCGTAAAGGGGCGCGGCCAGGGGGCGGCGCGCCCGAAGGCTCCGGTAGGCCTGCCAGCCGGTAAAGCCGTTCAGCAGCAGGGAGAACACGCCGTCCCAGAAGTGGCCGGCATACATCTTGCCAAGCCCCGGCACGAGGGCCGAAAGCCCGGCGGCGAGCCAGGGGGACTTTCGGGGAGGCGTTGGAAGCGGCCCCAGATAACGGGCGGCCTCGGTAAACCGGTGTTGCCGCAGGTAGGTCCAGCCCACCAGGGTGTCCCTCCCCTGCCAGGCCCGGCGGGCCTCGGGATAAAGGCCCATCAAAAAGAGGGCACGGCCGCGCTCAAACCGCCAGACGGCGGAGGCGGTGTCCCACGCCTCCTCCAGCACCTGCAACGCCCGGTCGGGCGCCTCCAGGACCTCGTACAGGTAGGCGATGCGGTACACCACAGAATCGTGGAGGGTGGTATCCGGCCGATCCAGCAGGAAAAGGGCCCGGCGATACTCCAGAATGGCGCGGTACGGATCCTCTTGCCGATCCAGGTACCGGGCAAAGCGCAGGGCATCCTGAAACGGCGTCGTCAGGAGCAGGAGGGTCCACCACAGGATCATGGGTACCGCTCCACGGGATCCACGAGTTTGGGGCCGCGGCCCGGCACCTCCCGAACCCCGTAGTACAGGCCCAGGTAGTGCCAGGCCCAGTAGTGGCACCGCTGCAATCGGTCGGAGGCCAGGAGAAGCCCCTGGATCGGCCCGAAGCGTTCAACGGCCTGAACGGCGAAGTGGGAGCAGGAAGGGGTGAAGTTGCACACATCCCCCTGCACCCGCGACAGCGTGGCCTGGTACCCCCGGATCAGCCCTACCAGGAGCATGCGCAGCAGCGAAGTGGGTTTGGTGGGGCGTTCTGCCTTCTGGGCCGACGGCCTTTTCGCCGGCAAATCGGGAACATCAAAGGATCGGGCACGGGGCGGCTGGCAAAGCAGCACCAGCAACAGCCCGAAAGACGCTGCTACTCCTCCCATCCCTTCACCTTCACAGGGATGCCGGGGGGAACGCGGAACTCCCGCACCCAGTCGGGCACCTGGGAAGTCAACCGCAGGCTGTCCAGGCGGATGGTTTCTTCGGAGAAGCCGTCGGGCAGGGCCTCCAGGGTCTTGACCCATCGGGGCACGGCCCACCGATCGCCCAGTTGCTGGTACTCCCGGGCCACCAGGCTCATGAGAAGGTGGTTCTGGTCGTCCCGCATTTCCAGCTTGCTCAGCTGGCCCTTTACCTTGCGCACCGTGGCCCGCACCTTCTGTTCAGGATGGGCCCAGAAGGTCCACAGGGTATCACCCTGCTGGCGGCGGTTCAGGAACACAAAGCCCAGATCGCGCAGCCGTTGATCGTCAAAATTTACGGCCTGGGTCCCCAGGGGCAGGAAGCGCGTGCTGGACTTGATCTTGAAGGCCACGGAATCCTCGGGATAGTACAACAGGAGGGTTTCGGCCCGGAAGGTGAGGATCTGGTGCACCGGCCGGGTGATTTCCAGCACGAACCGCTCGCCCGGCCGCACATAGAGCGTGCCGTGGGCCTCCTCGCGGTTCAGGTTCTCCTGGTACACCCGATGAAACGACGCCCGCACCCAGAGGCTGTCACCCGGGAGTGCGGGAAGGAGCAGGAACAGCGCCCAGAGGATACCCATGATTCCGGAGTTAATATGCCGAGGCCGGCTGCATGGTGCTTCCGAGCACACAGGCGAGATAGAGTACAGAAAGCCCCACCGTCACGAGCCGGCCCACCACACAGCCCTCTACGGCGGCCCGAACCTGAAGGTCGCGGCCGGCCTTCTTAAAGCAATCCGTGTACACCATCACATAAGAGGGATCCTTGCCCACGAGCTTCACCGCCGGCGGATCGGGTTCCAGCACATAGGCCGCCCCAATCCCCAGCAAACCGAAGAAGAAACCGGCGCCGCCCCAGAGGGCCCGGTTTACTTCCGCCTGGGCATCCTGGCGGGCCTGCTGGCACACCTCTTCAGGCGTTTGGGCCGCGAGGGCCGCCGGTTGCAGTTCCAGGCCCAGCAGGGCAAACGCCATCAGTACCTTTGCAAGGATCCTCATGGTCAGAAAAACGCCTGCCCCTCCCGGTACCGGGAGGGGCAGGTCAAGCCAACAGGTCCCGTCAGCCGCCCAAACTGGCGATCACACAGCATCCGTACCAGGCCACATACAACAGGCTTCCGATCACACACCCCGTGATCGCTCCCTTCACCTGCACATCGCGGCCAGCGTCTTTGTAGCAGTCCGTATAGGTGGCCACATACTCCGGACTCTTGCCCACCAGCCTGCTGGCCGGCGGATCGGGCTCCAGCACATAGGCCGCCCCAATGCCAAGAAGCCCGAAGAAGAACCCTGCAGCCATCCAGAGCCCCTTGTTCACATCGTGCTGAGCGTCCAATTCAGCCTGGGTACAGACCTCCTGCATGCTCTGGGCCATGGCTGCCACAGGATTGAGAAGCAACCCAGCGGCCAATACCCCAGTAGCCATCGCCAACCCGAACTTCCTCATTGCAAACCTCCTTTTCGTTGGTTCCTTGTAATCCGAACCCTCAAAATATACGCCCCCCGCTCCAACCTCGCAAACTTTATGCCTTGCGCGAAGCAAGGCGTTGCAAAGCCCGGGAGCGTGGTTTAGTATCCTGAAGGCCGATGGACATCATAGAACTCTTCAAAGAGGCGGCCCGACAAGGTGCTTCGGACATCCATCTGAAGGTAGGGAAACCCCCGTATTTTCGTCTCAGCGGCCGTCTCCAGCCCCTGGAAGACCACCCACCTCTTACCCAGAAGCAACTGCTGCAGGCCTTTGACACCATTGCTCGGGCCCGCCACAAGGACCGATTGCGGCGCGAACGGGTGGCCGACTTTTCGGTGGCCATTGAAGACTACGGCCGATACCGGGTCAACGCCTATTACCAGATGGGCACCCTGGCCATGGCCGTGCGGCTTATTTCCCTCAAGATCCGCACCGTGGAGGAACTCAACCTGCCTCCCCAGTTAAAACGCCTGGCCCTGGAGGAACGGGGGCTGATCCTGGTCACCGGCGTGGCGGGCACCGGCAAATCCACCACCCTCGCGGCACTGCTGGACTACATCAACCATCACAAGGCGGTGACCATCATCACCATTGAGGACCCCATTGAGTATGTGCTCACCGAGGACAAGGCCCTCATCTCACAACGGGAGGTGGGGGAAGACACCCTGTCCTTCCTCTCCGGCCTCAAGGAAGCCCTGCGCCAGGACCCCAATGTCATCATGGTAGGGGAAATGCGGGACCTGGAAACCATCGCCACCGCCCTGATCGCAGCGGAAACCGGGCACCTGGTGTTTTCCACCCTCCACACCATGGACGCCAAGGAAACCCTGAACCGCATCATCAGCGTGTTCCCGGCCAGCCAGCAGGAGCAGGTGCGGGTGCAACTCTCCTCCGTGCTCCGGGCGGTGATTTCCCAGCGGCTGGTGCCCCGGGCCGACGGCCAGGGCCTGGTGCCGGCCGTGGAAATCATGGTGGTCAACGCCCGGATCCGGGAACTGATTCGGGACCCCGAAAAGACCCTGGAAATTCCCCAGGCCATCGCCGAAGGGGTGGTGCCCTACGGCATGCAGACCTTTGACCAGTCGCTGTATTACCTGTGGCGCCGGGGCCTCATCACGCGGGAAACGGCGCTGGAACAGGCCAATCAACCCGAAGTCCTGGCCATGCGGATGCAGGGCATCTCCCGGGGGATGGACGGCGCCATGTGGGGATACTTTGATGCCATGGCCGAGGAAGCACGACGCCAAAACTCGCGTTCGGCCTATCCCGAATCTCCTACGCCTCGGGAAGATAAGCCCGAAGGTACCTGAGGGCGTTGCGATATAAGTAGTTTGCCAGCGCGTCTTCGGAAACCCCCTGGCGGCGCAGCACCTGTTCCAGGTTCCGCAGGCCTTCCACGCCTTCCAGCCCCTCAATGGTATCCCTGGGCCCGAACCCGAAGAAATCCGAACCTGAGGCCACCCCTTCCGGGATCTCCTGCAGCAGGAGTTGCACCCGTCCAGCCACCTCCTCTATGGTGGTGTTCGGATCTTCAAAGAACAGTTTGGCCAGCGCCAGCCCCACGATGCCGCCCCGCTGCACCACCTGCCGGGCCCGCTCCAGGGAAATGTTGCGGGGCGTTTGCGGGGCCTCCGGCAGGACTCCGGTATGCGAAACCAGGGGCGGCCGTTTCAGGGGAAGAGCCAGCACCTCGTCGTAGGTTTTGGGGGATGCATGGGCCAGGTCCAGCAGGAATCCCAGTTCGTCGGCCCCCTGTAAGAGATCACGCCCCAACCCCGAAAGACCCCGGTCCACGGAATCCCAGGCCCCGGTGGCCACCAGGTTGGACACATTCCAGGTGAGGCCCAGGATCCGAAACCCGGCCCGGTACAGGGCTCTAAGGGTCCAGCGATCCTCCACCCCGTACAGGCCCTCATAGGCCAGCAGAAATCCCAGGCGATCGCCCTGCATCAGGGTTCCCAGATCGTGGCGGTTTTTCACCAGCATCAGTTGGTCGGGGTAGATCTCTACGAGTTCGTGAAGACGCTCGGCGGCCCGCAGGGCCTGGAGCACCGGGTTCTCGGTGAGATACTCGCCCCAGTAGCGCTGGAGCGAGAACGCCGCCTGCACCACCAGCTTGTAGCCGCTCTTCTTCAGGCGTTGCAGGTTGCCGTGGCCGGCGTAGGTGCCCTGCCCGCTCCAGGGGTCAAAGTTCTGGATCCGCAGGACCGTAATCAGGTCCTGATGCAGGTCAAAGATCGGGATCAAGGCTGCAGTTTCTCGCCCAGCACCACGATTTCCACGCGGCGGTTCTTGGCCCGGTTCTCCGGCGTGTCGTTGGGTGCAATGGGCTTCTTGGGGCCGTAGCCCTTGGCAATCAGCCGGTCCTCCTCAATGCCGTGTTCCACCAAGTACTGTTTGACCGCCTCGGCACGCTGTTGCGAGAGTTTCATATTGAGGGCCAAGCTGCCAGTGTTGTCGGTGTGGCCCTGGATTTCCACGATCACCGTGGGGTTCTCCTTCAAAAGCTGCACGATCTGGTCCAGGGCCGGATAGGAGGAGGGATCCAGCCGGGCACTGCCCGGGGCGAAGTAGATGTTCTGGAACACCAGGTGGGTCCCTTTCTTGAGGAGGCCCACATCCAGGATCACCGGCTGCCCCGGTTTCACAACCACAGGCCGGCCCGTGGGGATGTAGCCGGGGGCCTCTATCTTGAGGGCATAGGTCCCGGCCGGGACCTCCACCCGGAACACCCCTGTGGAGGAATCCGTATAAACCGGCGCGATCTCTGTGCCCACGAAGGAGATCCGGGCATACACGGGCTCCTCGGTCTTCTGGTCAAACACCCGGCCGGTGATCACCCCGGTGGCCGGAGCCTCCTCCTTTTTGGGGGTCAGGGCCAGGTCCCGCATGATCTCTTCACCCGGCTTGATCACAACGGAAAGCACCACCGGCTCGTAGCCCGGGTAGGTGGCCCGCAGGGTGTACAGGCCTGCGGGCACCGAGTCAAAGCGGTACTGGCCGGTTTGGGAATCGGCCAGGGTTTCCAGGGCCTGGGCCGGTTTCAGGAGCGAGACCTTGGCAGCCAGGGGTTGCAACGAGGAGGCATCGGTCACCACACCGGCCAGGGAGCCGGTGGGGGTCACCACCGGCTTCACTGGCATCTCTACAGGGCCGGGCTTGAAGAAGGAATGACCGAACACAAAGGTCATCCCCACCCCGAAGTCGGGCGTAAAACTGGGCCAGAGGGTGGGGATCGTGTCGGCCACCTCCCGGTGCTGATGCACCATGAAACCGTACAACTGGAACTGTCCTCCGGGAAAACGACCGCTTCGGAATCCGAAGGATGCCACGCCATAGCCGTCGCCGTACCGGGCGCGGGCGGCTGAACCGGTGAGCCGCTCGGTGTAGTCCTCCAGAAACAGCGACACCTGCCCCAGGTTGAACTCCAGGCCCGCTCCGTACAGGAACAGGGCGGTCTCCGAACCCAGGCGGCTTCCCCGGTATCCGAAGTTCAGGTGCAGGCCCCAGTAGGCGTTGGGCTGCAGGCTCAACAGCAAACGCACGCCAGGCACCACATGATCGGCGGCAAATCGCCGGTAGTATCCGCCCTGATACATCCACGGGTACTTGCTCCGTTGAAGACTGGAAGAATCCCGAAAGGTCTTGGAGCCCAGGGGAACCCAGAGTTCCGGTATTACCGCCCCATAGAGCAGATTCCGATAGGGCAGGGAAAATTTGGCGGCCAGGTACAGATCCCCGAAGCCATAGGAGGCTTTGTTGACATTGTGGTGCTGGAGGGTGTCGCCCGAGGCGGTGGGAATCTGGTACACATTGTCATCGGTGTACACAGCGTCGCCGGAAAAGGTCACACCCACGGCCTGTTCCAGATAGGCGTTCCAGGAGAACCCCAGGCCCATTCGAAGATCCGCTGCAAACAGGTAATCCGTGCCCTTTGCCGGGAGACCGCGCCGCAGTCCCTCCACGCTCTGGCTCTTAACGAAGGCTTCCAGCCCGAGGACATTTAGACTCAGCACCCGGGGGCCTTCGGTGGAAGCCGTATACACCTGATGGAGGCCTCGTAGGGGCCACTGCCCAGGAGAAGTCAACAAAAGGCCCACCAACAGAAAACCTTGCATCATGCCCTCCTTTGCGGTTTACGAAGACGACCGGGGCCTGCGAAAGGGCCAGAGCCCGTATTTGAGCCCCAGGATTTTGGTTTGCCGAACCAGTTTCGGGGGGAGATCCTGCTCCCGCTCTATGATCTCGTGGATCACCGTGTAGGCACTATCCGGCTGATCCTGCTGGATGTAATACTCCGCCAGATAGTACCGGGCCCACCAGCGGGCCGTACTCTGGGGGTATTCCCGCTCCAGAAGGCGGATGTACAGGCGTTCCGCCCGCCAGGCCTCCAGGTTCCGATAGGTTCGGATGGCAATGAGCATTTTTTCGGCCAGCCTTTCCTTGGCCTGGGCCAGGAGCTGCCGGGCCGTATCGGCGAGGGGCGAGTTCGGATAATGGGCCAGGAATCGCCGAAACTCCCGGATGGCGGTTTCGGTATCGGTCTGGTCCAGTTCCGGAGGCGGCGCCTTGCGGAAGTAGGCCTCGGCCATGCGGAGTTCCGCCCGCTCGCGGAAAGCGCTCTGGGGGAAGTTCTCCACCAGGAAACTGTACTCGGCGATGGCCTGATCGTAGTCGCGCTGTCGGAAATAGCTCTCGGCCAGGTAGAACTGGGCCTCATCCACCCGGGGATCTGTGGGATAACGGAACACAAAGGATTTGAAGAGTTCGGCGGCATGGCCGTAATCCCCCTGGCGGAAGGCCTGGTGGGCTCGTTCCAGCAGGGCCATGGGCGTGGTGCCCGAATTGGCCGAAGCCTGCTGGCGCCAGGCACAGCCTGAGGAACCCGAGAGGAGCAAAGTGGCAAAGAGAACGGTTAAAAGCGGAATCCACCGCGCTGGTTGTCTCATCCGCTAAATGTTAAGGACACCCCGGCCCGGCTGCAATCGGCGTTCCCTCCCGTGGAACAGTGGCATTCCACCCGATCTATCGGTAAACTTCCTGGCTTAAGCAAGAAACCCCTGGAGGTTTGTAATGGTTGCGAAACTGGACTCCCTCAGCTCCTCTGAGATCCGTGCTTTGCAGGAAGAAGTGCTCCACTGGAAACAGAAGAAGGGGGCCCTCATCCTGGCCCATAACTATCAGGTCCCTGAAGTTCAGGAAGTGGCCGATTTTGTAGGGGATTCCCTGGCCCTGGCAGCCCGGGCCAGAGAGGCAGAGGCCGACCTGATCGTGTTCTGCGGCGTCCACTTCATGGCAGAAACGGCAGCCATCCTCGCACCTGGCAAACGTGTGCTGCTGCCCGACCTGGAAGCCGGCTGTTCTCTGGCCGAATCCATCACCGCCGAGGAACTCCGGGCCTGGAAACAGCAGCACCCTGGGGCCGTCGTGGTCTCTTATGTCAACACCACGGCCGAGGTCAAGGCGGAAAGCGACTACTGTTGCACCTCCTCCAATGCCGTTCGGGTCATTCAGGCTATTCCGGAGGATCGGGAAATCCTGTTTTTACCCGACATGTACCTCGGTGCCTATGTGGCTTCGGTCACCGGCCGGAAACTCCACCTTTGGCCTGGGGAATGCCATGTCCACGCACAGATCCGGCCGGAGGACCTCCGCGCCCTCCTGGACCAAAAACCCGGGGCCGAGTTCCTCATCCATCCCGAATGCGGTTGCTCTTCCTCCTGCCTGTATTTCGCCCAGGAGGGTGCTCTGGGGGAACATAAGGTCCATATCCTTTCCACCGGCGGCATGTTGCGAAGGGCCCGGGAGTCCACGGCCCGGGAGTTCGTGGTGGCCACAGAGGTGGGGTTGCTGTACCGGCTGGCCAAGGAGAATCCGTCCAAGGTTTTCGTGGCTGCCCAGCCGGAAGCCCTTTGCCCCTACATGAAACGCATCAGCCTGCCCAAAGTGTTGCACTCTCTCCAGCAAGAGGTGCACGAGGTGCGGGTACCCCCGGAAATCGCCCGACGGGCCCGCCGGGCACTGGAACGGATGCTGGAACTACGGTAACCCCCAGCATTGCGGCCGGAAAAGGCCCGGTGTATGATTTGGAATGCCCCCTTCGCCCCCGTAGCTCAAGTGGATAGAGCATCGGATTTCTAATCCGAGGGTTGCAGGTTCGAGTCCTGCCGGGGGCGTTTTTCAAAGCCGGCCCCCTCGGTGCCGCACCACTTCTCGCCACGCTTTCCTCGGGCATTGCAGAATCCGGGATTCGGCGGTATCCTCTTCGCCATGTTTGAGGCGCAGAAAACCGGCATCCTGCTGGTCATCCTGGCCCTGGCCGCCCTGTTCCTCTACTGGATCCGCAAAGCCCGCACCCAGGAGATCCATCTGCGCCGGATCCCCGGGCTCGAAGCCCTGGACGATGCCGTGGGCCGGGCCGCCGAGATGGGGCGCCCGGTGCTCTTCGCCACCGGCATCCTTGGGCTCAACAACATCGCCGTGCTCGCCGCCATGGGCATCCTGCGGCGCGTGGCCCAGAAGGCCGCCGAGTACCAGGTGGGTTTCCTCATGCCCAACGCCGACCCTATCGTGATGACCACCGCCCAGGAGATCGTGAAGGAGGCGTACCAGAGCGCCGGCCGGCCCGACCTCATCTCCGAAGCCTCCGTGTTCTACCTCACCTCCGACCAGTTCGGATATGCCGCCGGCGTGGACGGCGTGATGCTGCGGGAAAAACCCGGCGCCGTGTTCCTGCAGGGCTACTTCTACGCCGAAAGCCTGATCCTGGCTGAAACCGCCCAGAGCGTGGGCGCCATCCAGATCGCGGGCACCACCGCCACCACCCAGCTGCCCTTCTTCGTTGTGGCCTGCGACTATGTGCTCATCGGCGAAGAAATGCTGGCCGCCTCGGCCGTGCTCTCCCGGGAACCCAACCTGCTGGGCAGCATCAAGGCCGAAGACTGGGCCAAGGCCGGCATCGCCCTGTTCCTGCTCGTGGCCGTGGTGCTCAAGATCTTCGGCATTGACCTCGCACCGCTGTTGAACACACGATGAAACGCACCGGTCCCTTTGTGCTCTCGGTGGTCATCGGGCTCTGGATCCTGGTGGCCTTCTTCGTGAAACCCCTGCGGGGAGCCCAGCAAACCCTGCTCCTCTGGTACACCATCGTGGGCGCCTTCGCCCTGGTGGTGGGCCTCATCAACCTGATCCAGAGCCACCTCCGCAACCTGCAGCGCGGGCAGAACGTGCCCTACTCCCTGATCCTGCTCTTCGGCTTCTTCGGCACCCTGGCCGTGGGCATCTATGCCTTTTTCCAGGGCAACGCCTTTGACCCCTACTCGCCCCTCATGTGGGTGTACGGCTATGTGCTCGCGCCCTTGCAATCCACCATGTTCTCGCTGCTCGCCTTTTTCCTGGCCTCCGCCGCCTTCCGGGCGTTCCGCATCCGCAACATGGAAGCCCTGCTCCTGCTTCTCGCCGCCGTCATCGTCATGCTCGGCCGGATTCCCTGGACTGAACACACCTTTGCTGGCATTACCGAGTGGATCATGGCCATCCCGAACCTGGCCGCCCAGCGGGGCATCCAGATCGGGGTCGCCCTGGGCGCCATCGGCATGGCCCTGCGCATCCTCTTCGGCCTGGAACGGCCGTACCTGCGATGACCGCCCGCCGCATCGTTTACACCCTGGTGTTCCTGGCCGTGGCCGTGCCCCTGCTCCTCGGGATCCGCGCCCGGGTGAAGCCCTCGCCACCGGTAAAGGCCGCCTACGAAGCCATTGAGGCCCTGCCCGAAAGTTCCCTCGTGCTCATCGGCATTGACTTCGGCCCCAGCACCATGCCCGAGATGAACCCCATGTACGAGGCCCTGCTGGAACACCTGTTCCGCCGCAACCTGCGGGTGGCCGTGCTCTCGCTGCAGAGCGCCCTGGACCTGCCCAACGGCATCCAGGTGCTGGAAAAGGTGGCCCGGCGCTTCGGCAAACGCTACGGCGTGGACTACGCCAACCTGGGCTACAAACCCGGCCTGGAGGCCGTGATCGTGTCCCTGGGCCAGGAGATCCGCGACATCTTTCCGGAGGACGCCCAGGGTCATCCCCTGGATTCCCTGCCCATGTTCCGGGGGGTCCACAACTACAACGACATCGCCCTCGTGATTGATCTGGCCTCCGGCGGCACCTACGGCTCCTGGATCCAGTTCGCCCAGGCCCGCTTCGGGGTCAAACTGCTGGTGGGGGTCACTGCCGTGATGGGGCCCGAAACCTACCCCTACCTGCAGTCCCGGCAACTCGTGGGCATGCTGGCGGGCCTGAAGGGCGCGGCCGAGTACGAAACCCTGATCCAGCGGCCCGGCCTGGCCTCGCGCGGGATGCCGGCCCAGGCCGTGGTGCACCTCCTGATCATCCTGTTCATCCTGTACGGCAACTGGGGGTTCTGGAAACAATGGCGACGGTAATCGGCATCTGGATCGCGGCCTTTTTGACGCTCGCCATCTTCAGCTTCCTGTACGGCGACAACCCGGTGTACAAGGCCGTGGAGCACCTGTACATCGGGGTTTCCGCCGCCTTCTGGTTCCTGTACCTGTGGAGTTTCACGGTTTATCCCAACCTGGTGGTGGGCATCCGGCAGCACGGCTGGCTGGGCAAGGATCTTCTGCTGATCCCCACGGTGCTGGGCCTTTTGATGCTCTTCCGCCTGGTGCCCCGGTACGGCTGGTGGTCGCGGTATCCCATGGCCTTTGCCATCGGCCTGGGCGCAGGCCTCGCCATCACCGGCGTGCTCCAGGGCCTGCTGTTCCCCCAGCTGCAGGCCACCATCCTGAACCCCCTGACCTCGGTGAACAACTTCTTGCTGGTGCTCGGCGTGCTCACCTCCCTGCTCTACTTCTACTTTTCCCGGGAGCACACCGGCGTCATGGGCTGGATCGCCCGTATCGGCATCTACTTCATCATGGTGGCCTTCGGCGCCACCTTCGGCTACACCGTGATGGCCCGGGTGTCGCTCCTCATCGGCCGCGTCGGCTTCCTGCTCTCCGACTGGCTGCACTTGATGTAAACCCGACAAAACCGGGCCAGGCTCTATACTCTTGGTCCATGCGGACAATCCCCGACAACGGCTCTGGAACAAGGAGGTCCTCAATGAAAAAATACATCCTGTTGATGCGGCCCCAGTTCGGCCTGGTCACGGTCACTTCGGTGCTGGCCGGCGCCTTCGCCGCCCGGTTTCTGGACGGCGTGTTCCATCCCTGGAAGTTCGTGCTCACCCTTCTGGCCGCCTTGCTCCTGCACCTGGCCAACAATGTCATCAACGATGTGGACGACTTCCTGTCGGGCAACGATCCGGCCAATACCAAAGCCATCCGGCCCTTTTCCGGCGGCAGCGGCGTGATCCTGGAGGGGCTGGTGTCCGTGCGCCAGGGCCGGATCCTGGCCTATACCCTGGCCTTTCTGGGGGCGGCCCTGGGCCTGTACCTCAATGCCATCACGCCGGGCAACCTGGTGCTCTGGATCGGCCTGATCGGCTTTTTCCTGGTGTTCGGCTATACCAACCTCGGCGTGCGGCTCGGCTACCGGGGCCTGGGTGAACTCATGATCTTCCTGGCCTGGGGCCTGATGGTGGTGGGCTCCTATGTGGTGCAAACCGGCACCTGGCGGCCGGAGGTGCTGTGGGTGGCCGTGCCCACCGGGCTCCTGACCATGCTGGTGCTTGTGATCAACGAGTTCGCCGACCGGGAGGCCGACGCCGCCGTGGGCCGCCGCACCTGGGCCGTACTCTTCGGCGAACGCACCACCCTGGTGCTGTATCTGGTTTCGGCCCTGATCGCCTTCCTCGTGATCGTTCTGGGTGTGTTCCTGGGCCATCTCCCGAAAACCGCCCTGCTGGCGCTCGTGGCCCTGCCTCTCCCCCTGGAGGCCTACCGCCACGGCGCCCGCACCGTAGGCCAGATGCCCGCCTTCCTGAAGTCCGTGCAGTTCACCATCCTGACCCAGGTGCTGGCGGTGGCGTTGCTGTCCCTCGGACTCCTCCTGGCCTGACATGGCTCGCAAATTTGAGGAACTGGAACGGCTGCGGCAACAGGCCCTTCAGGGGGGAGGGCCCGAACGGATCCGTCAGCAAAAGGCCAAGGGAAAACTCACGGCCCGCGAACGCCTGGACCTCCTGCTGGACCCCGGCACCTTCCAGGAACTGGACATGTTCGTTACCCACCGCATCTACGACTTCGGCCTGGAAAAACGGCGGATCCTGGGCGACGGCGTGGTCACCGGCTTCGGCAAGATCCACGGCCGGGATGTGGCGGTCTTCAGCCAGGACTTCACCGTGCTCGGCGGCACCCTGTCGCTGGCCCACGCCGAAAAGATCATGAAGGTGATGGACCTGGCCATGAAGGTGGGCATCCCGGTGATCGGGCTCAACGATTCCGGCGGCGCACGCATCCAGGAAGGGGTGGCGTCGCTCGCAGGCTACGCCGAGGTGTTCTGGCGCAATGTCATGGCCTCCGGTGTAATCCCTCAAATCTCGGCCATCCTGGGGCCGTGCGCGGGCGGCGCCGTGTATTCCCCCGCCCTCACCGACTTCATCTTTATGAAACGCCACACGGCCTACATGTTCATCACCGGCCCCAAGGTGGTGAAACAGGTGACCCACGAAGAGGTGACCTTTGAGGAACTGGGCGGGGCCGACATCCACGCCACCAAATCGGGGATCGCCCACTTCGTGTACGACACCGAGGAAGAGGTGCTGGAAAACATCCGAACCCTGCTCACCTACCTGCCCCAGAACAATACCGAGGATCCGCCCCGGATCGCCTCGGACGACGATCCCTTCCGCGAGGATCCCGAACTGGACGACATCGTGCCCGAGGACCCCAACAAGCCCTACGATATGCGGGAGGTGATCCGCCGGATCGTGGACCACGGCGAGTTCTTTGAGGTGCATCGGCACTACGCGCCCAATATCCTGGTGGGCTTCGCCCGCTTTGACGGCCGGCCCGTGGGCATCGTGGCCCAGCAGCCCCTCTTCATGGCCGGAGCTCTGGATATCGACGCCTCGGTGAAGGCCGCACGGTTCGTGCGCTTCTGCGACGCCTTCAACATCCCCCTTCTCACCCTGGAGGACGTGCCCGGCTTCATGCCCGGCACCCAGCAGGAGCACGGCGGCATCATCCGCCACGGGGCCAAGCTGCTGTATGCCTACTCCGAAGCCACGGTGCCCAAGATCACGGTGATCACCCGAAAGTCCTACGGCGGCGCCTACTGCGTGCTCTCCTCCAAGCAGGTGCGGGGCGACATCAACCTGGCCTGGCCCACGGCCGAAATCGCCGTGATGGGCCCGGAGGGCGCCGTGGACATCCTGTACCGCAAGGAACTGGCCCAGGCCGAGAATCCCGAGGAACTCCGGCAACGGCTCATCGCCGAGTACCGCGAGAAGTTTGCGAATCCCTATTACGCAGCAGCCCTGGGCTACATCGACGATGTGATCGAGCCCCGGAAAACCCGGGCCTGGGTGGTCAAGGCCCTGCGACTCCTGGAGAACAAACGCCAGAGTTTGCCCCCGAAAAAACACGGCAACATTCCGCTGTAAGCCATGACGCCGGTTCCCCTGGCAGTGATTCCGGCGGCGGGGCGGGCGCGGCGCTGGCGCCCCCTGAGCCATTACATCCCCAAGGAGATGCTCCCGGTGGGTTCCCGCCCCCTGATCCACCACCTCCTGCATACTTTGCACGAGGTGGGCATCCGGGAGGTCATTGCCGTTCTCCACGAAGACAAACCCCTGCTGGCCGACTACCTGCGGGAGCGCATGGCCGGCATCCCCCGGGTGCATGTGATGTATCAGCGGGAACGCACCGGCGTGATCCCGGCCGTTTCCCGGGCCCTGCAGGACCGCACCCCCCGGTATCCGGTGCTGGTCGCCTATCCCGACAATTTCTTCCCCGCGGGCCCCACGGGCTTCCCCGACTTTCTGAACGCCGCCCGGCAACACGGCGCCACGCTGCTGGCCTTCGTGCCGCTCACCGAGACGGTGCAGCAGACCGCGGGGGCCTCAGCCCCCTGGGACATCAAGCAGGGCAAGGACCACCTGCTCTACCCCCAGTCCGTGGGAGAAAAGGGCCGCGAGTGGCGGCCCCACAGTGCGTGGCGCGCCGTGGGGCTCTGGGCTCTGCACCCCAAAGACCTGCCCCTGCTCCACAGCCTGGCCGGACTGGCTGTCCACGCCGGCCGTGAGGTGGACGATGTGGACTTTTTCCGGGAACTCCTCCGCAGAAAACGGCTCCTCGGGTACCGGTTCCAGGCCCCGGTCGTTGACACCGGGAACCCCAAAGGCTATATTCAGGCCTGGAAACATTTTCTGGAGCGCCATCCATGACTTCCTGGTGGCTGGTTCCGGGGCTTTTCCTGGCGATGATCGGTGGCGACCGACCGATAAAGGCTGTGAAGCCCCGAAGCACCATAGAGGCCCCGGTGCAACGCCCTTCCTCTCGTCCCCAAAAATCATCGCAGGAGATCCTGGTGCTCTGGCGGAAGGGGGTGCCCGAAGCGGACCGGCGTACGGCGCTCCAGGGACTCGGCCGCGTGGTACGCGAGGGGCGGTTCGCCCCGATCTCGGTGCTCCGGGTGGACCCGGCCCGGGATCCCCGGGCCGTGCTGCAACGGCTGCGCTCCGATCCCAGGGTTCGGGCGGCCGATTTCAATTACCAGGGATACCTGCTCTGGGAACCCAACGACCCCCTGTATCCGTATCAGTGGGGCCTCCCGGCGATCCAGATGCCCGCTGCCTGGGACCAGGTTCCCGGCGGCTCGGACACCATCAAGGTGGGCATCCTGGATAGCGGCATCGCCTACGAGGATTTCCCCATTCCCGATTACGAGCAAAACGAGGTGGCCTCGGCCGACAGCCAGTACCACCGGGCCCCGGACCTCACCGAAACCCATTTCGCTGGGGGCTACGACGCGGTGCACCAGGATTTCCACGCCAACGACCAGCACGGCCACGGCACCCATGTGGCCGGCACGGTGGCCCAGAGCACCAACAACGCTTACGGCACGGCCGGTATCGCCTTCGGAGTCACCCTCGTGCCCATCCAGGTGGCCTCGGCCGACGGACTGGTGCACGACGACTGGGTGGTGGAGGGCATCGCCTACGCCCTGCAGGCCGGCGTGCACATCCTGAACATGAGTTTCGGCGGCGAGGATTCCTCTTCGGTGGTCCACGCGGCCCTGCGGCAGGCGGATTCGGCCGGCATCCTGCTGGTGGCGGCCGCCGGGAATACCGGCACCTCCCCCGTGCTTTACCCCGCCGCCTACCCCGAGGTGCTGGCCGTGGGCGCCGTGCGCCAGAACCTGGAACGCGCGTCCTACTCTTCCTACGGTGACGCCCTGGACCTCGTGGCCCCGGGCGGCTACTGGACCGATTCCCTGCCCGGTATCCTGCAGCAGACCTACGCGCCCGTGAACGACTCCGTGACCCATGTGGACACCTTCGCCTTCGTGTATAAGAGCGGCACCTCCATGGCGGCGCCCCATGTCGCCGGCGTCGCCGCCCTGCTGATGTCCGTGGGCGCTTCGGCGGCCCGGGCCCGCGAGGCCCTGCGGGCCACGGCCCATGACCTCGGTCCGCCGGGCTGGGATCCGGAATACGGCTACGGCCTGGTGGATGCCGCCGCAGCCCTGGCCTATGTGCTGGGGGACACCGGCACCCCGTCGGCCATAGACACCCTGCGCAACACCTACGACGGCAATATGGTGTACACCGACGACCCCCAGTTTCAGGTCCTGTACCAGGCCACGCGGCTGCGGCCCCAGGCACCCTGTTCGCTGTTGACCCTGCGCTTCGCCTTTTACAACTACGATACCCTGCAGGCCCGCACCAAGGCCTGTAGCCTGTTCGTGTGGGAGGATGACGCCGGCCAGCCCGGCACGCCGCTCCTGGCCCTGGTGGATTCCATCCGGGTCGGCCCCGACAGCATGGGGTACCTGGAGGTGTCCGTGGAAACCCTGGGCCTCACCATAGAGGTGCCCTTCTGGGTGGGCCACCTGGAAATCACCGGCGGCCCGCCCACGGCGGTGCTGGACGACCAGGCCCAGGGCACCAACCTGTACCGGTTTCCCGGGGATCCCACCTGGTACCAGGACGCCTACGACTATTACCAGGAGGCGGTGGTGCGCTACTATGCGCTGAACGACTCGGTGCCGCCGGAGTTCCAGGTGCAGATCCTGCCCAATCCCTACCTGCCCCGGAACCTGGACATCTGGGTGGTGTCCTCCGAGCCCCTGGCCGGCGGCGACGAACCCCCGGAAAGCGCGGCCGTGTTCACGCCCGATAGCGCGGTGTATCCACTGACCTTCACCGATATTGACCGCCAGACCTACAAGGCCGACTTCGTGGTGGTGGATACCGGGGTGCTCACCCTGTGGATCAAGGGGCGGGACCCCGCAGGCAACTGGAGCGAGGTCACCCTGGAGTTCAGCACGGCCTTTGCCGGGCCCCGGTCCGTTCGCCTGCGCTCGCCCGACGGCCGCCTGCAGGTGGAGATTCCGACGCAGTCCGAGGAACGCGTGGTGGTGTGCGTGCAACGGCCCCCCCGATCCTTCAGCCTGCGGGGCTTCGTCCAGGGGCCGATTACCTACCGGTACCGCAGCCCGGTGCCCCTGCAGCCCTGGATCGTGGAGGACGAGACCGCCCTGCGGGTGGAGCACTTCACCTACCAAAACGGCGAGGTGCGGTTCCAGTTGCCCGGCCTGCGTTCCGTGGCCTTTACCGAACTGAACACCCCGGTGGTGCTCCTGGAGCGGAACCCGGCCCGGCCCGGCGATCTTCTGCAGGTGCTGGGAGCCACTTTCCAAACCCGGGCGGTGGCGCTCTTTGGTGCGGACGGACGGCGCCGGGGCACCCTGCCCCTGGTGCCCGGGCAACCTCTGAGGCTCCCGGCCGGCCTGCCGAGCGGCGTGTACTTCCTGAAGGCCGTGCCCGACGGCCGGTATATCCAGCGGATCGTGGTGGTGCGGTGAAAGCGGTCCGCGCTCTGCTTTTGCCCCTGGTCCCTCTCTACTGGCTGGGCCTCCGGCTGCATCAAACCTGGCAACGGCTCTCGGGCGCCCGGGTTCCCCCCGTGTACAGCATCGGCATCGGCAACCTGCGCTACGGCGGCACCGGCAAAACCCCGCTGGTGCTCTGGATCGCACGGCGGTTCCTGGATCAGGGGCGCCGGGTGGCTGTGATCACCCGGGGGTACCGCCGAAAGCGCCGGGATCCGGTGATCGTGGAACCCGGCCGGGAGGTGACGGTGCAGGAGGTGGGTGACGAAGCCTATCTCCTGTACACCGCCCTGGACCGCCGGATCCTTTTGCTGGTGGGCAAACAACGGGAACAGCTCCTGGAGGAGGCGGCCCGCCGCGGCGCCGACCTGGCCCTGCTGGACGACAATTTCCAGTACCTGCGGGTGCGGCCCCATCGCCAGGTGGTGCTGGTGGTGCCCGAGGATTTTCGGGCCTGGCTCCTGCCGGCCGGCCCGCTGCGGGAACCCCTCTCGGCCCTGCACCGGGCCGACCTCGTGGTGGTGAACTACAAGAACCGAAGGCCCCGTGAGATCCTGGAGATCCCCGGCAAGCCGGTGTTCCTGCTGCAGTACCG
>JALXEF010000023.1 GCA_027069855.1 Caldifarciminota bacterium | reverse complement strand
AACCACGGTTGAAACACGGGGAGGACGGGAAAAGTAAGGAGAGTAGGGGGAAAGGAAGCACCGAGATTCACAATCTCCTCCTGCCGATCCCGTGGTTCAGTTTTCCGTTGCCCGTGCAAGGTTCAATCTCCGGGTTTCAAGTTTTTATAGATGGGATAGCAGGGCTTGTCAAGTCCTGGGTAGAATTGTTGATAGGGGTTTGCCGGAGTTCCAGGGCGGTGCCGAGGCACCGCAGTCCAAAAACGGCCATCGCCGCTGAAGCGGCTCCTCCGGAGCACCCCCACCTCAATCCTCCCCCTGAGGGGGAGGAAGTTATTGGGCGACAAGGGATTAGCGTAAATAGGCTCCCTGAGGGGAAAGTTATTGAACGGCAAAGTCTTGGGGATGATCCGCCCTGTCGGGAAAAGCTGGAGGCAGGGCCCTGGCGACGATCTCTCTCGGCACGCTTTCTCTCGGCACGGGAAAAAGTTACCGGAGGGCGGAGCGTTAGAGGCAGCCCCCGCCGTTCCCTCAAAGCGCCCTTCCGAGAAGAACCCTCCACGACCTGTACAATTGAAGGTTCAAGGAGGATGCCGTGGCACCCAATCCCCTGAGTCGCAAACTCCGCCTGGGACTTTTACAGGTGGAAACCCGCCTGGGCGACATCGCAGGCAACAAGGAACGGATCAAGGCCCTGATGCAACAGGCCCACGAGCAGGGCGTGGACCTCGCCGTTACCCCGGAACTCGCCACCCTGGGCTTCGGCTCCGGCGACATCTACCTGGACAAGGTGGACGAAAACCTGATGGCCCTGGAAGAAATCCGGGAATTCGCCGGGGATCTCGGGCTCTGGACCATCGTGGGCTTCGTGGACCGCACCCCCCTCGGCTTTTTCCACAACGCCGCCGCCCTCATCGGCGACGGCAAAATCCAGGGCAAGTACTACAAGGTGCAACTGGTCAACTACCGCCTGTTTGACGAAAAGCGCTACTTCGCCCCGGGCCACCGGCTGCCCGTGTTCTCCACCCCCTTCGGCCGCATCGGCATCCTGATCTGCGAGGATGTGTGGTTCCCGGAGCCGGCCCGGGCGCTCACCTTCCGGGGCGCCGAGATCCTGATCGTGCTTTCCGCATCCCCCTATACCACCACCAAGGTGAAAACCTGGCAGAACTTCCTGCAGGAGCGGGTGCTGGACAACCTGCTGCCTGTGGCCTTTGCGAACCAGGCCGGCATCCAGGACGGCGTAACCTACTGGGGCGGCAGCATGGTGTTCTCGGCCCGCGGGGAACTTCTGGCCATGGCACCGCTTCTGGAGGAGCACCTGCTGGTGGTGGATGTGGACCTGGAGGAGGCCCGAACCCTGCGGCGCCGCGATCTGCGGGTGCGGGAGGTGCGCCGGGAAATCCTGGAGGAACTGCTGCGGGCCTACGACGAAATGACCCGGGAGAACGGATGATGAACGGTCGGATTCAACCCGAACTGCCGGTTTCTGAACTGCCGGTGATCACCCGGATCCTGGTCAAGTCCATCCAGACCCGGGTGGAAAAGGTGGGGGCCAAAGGCGGGCTCGTGGCCCTTTCCGGGGGCATTGACTCCTCGCTCGTGGCCCTTTTGACCCAGCAGGCCCTGGGCGACCGAATGCTCGCCCTCATCATGCCCGAGGAAGGGGTGACCCCGGAATGGGACCTGCGCGATGCCCTGAACCTTGTGGAACAGCACCAGATCCCCCACCGGGTGATCGCCATCAACGACGCTGTGGCCCTGTTCCAGTCCTACATGCCCGACAACGACTTTCCCGAGGCCGTTCGGCGGCTTGCCCTGGCCAATGTCAAACCCCGGGTCCGGATGATCCTGAACTACCTGTATGCCAACCTACTGGGCTACATCGTGGTGGGCACCTCCAACAAAACCGAATTGCTCCTCGGCTACGGTACCAAGTACGGCGACCTGGCCGCCGACATCTATCCCATCGGCGACCTGTACAAAACCCAGGTGTGGCAACTCGCCGAGTACCTGGGCCTGCCCGCCAACATCATCAAAAAGAAACCCTCCGCCGGCCTGTGGAAGGGCCAGACCGACGAGGAGGAACTGGGCCACACCTACGCCGAAATCGACCGCGTGCTCTTCTGCCTGGTGGACCTGGAACTCTCGGTGCGGGAAACCGCCCAGGTGCTGGAAATCCCGGAGGAGGCCGTGCAGGACCTCTATCAAAGGGTCATCCGAAACGAGCACAAGCGCCGCCCGCCCACCATCACCCGGATTTCCTCCATGTGCCTGGATAAGGACTGGCGGTACCCGGTGGAGCGGTACTGAACCTTGGCCCCTTCCCAGCGTGCCCGCCGTGGATGGCGCCTGCTGGGCCAACTTCTGGTCCTGGGGCTCGTGGCCTTCGTGGTGTACCGGGTGGTGCAGCACCTGGACACCCTCCGGCAGTATCCCTGGCAGTTTTCGCCGCTCCTGGCCCTGGCGGGCCTTTCATTACTGGCCCTGGCCAACTCTGTGATGCCCTTTGTGTGGCGCGACATCCTGAGCCGCACCGGCCAGTGGATCCCTGCCGACCGCGCGTACTACGCCTGGGCGCTCTCCCGCCTGGGCCGCTATATCCCGGGCAAGGTGTGGGTGGTACTCGGCCGGGTGTACCTGGTGCCCGAAGGCCGACGGGGCCTGGTGCTGTGGAGTGTAACCGTAGAGATGGGGCTGGACCTCATGGCCGGCCTCGCCTGGGGCCTGGCCACCCTGCCGACCCTTACCCGGGCGTGGTTTCCCGGGCTGCCGCCGGTGCCCCGCTGGGTGCCGTTGGGGATCCTTCTGGCCTTCTTCCTGATGCTTCATCCCTCGGTGGTGCGCTGGGCGCTGCGCCGGGTGGGGCGGGATGTGCCCGAGGTCCGGTGGGACTACCGGCACCTGTTTGTGTGGTTCCTGATCTTCCTCAGCATCTGGGCTCTGCGGGTGCTGGGGCATTACCTGTTCCTGCGATCCTTCGGCCTGCATCTACCTTACCGCACGCTGCTGACCGCCTTCGCCCTGGCCTGGATCCTGGGGCTTTTGGCTCCCTTCGCGCCCGGCGGGCTGGGCGTGCGCGAGGGCGTGCTCACCGTGGTGCTGGAGCCCGTGCTGGGGCCGGGCCTCGCCCCTTTGGCCGCCCTCATCACCCGCGTGGCGGCGACCCTGGGCGACCTGTTCCTTCTCGTTCCCGTGGCCGTTTTGCACCGTCGGCTGGGCCGTCGGCGGCTGTGAGCCCACCGTGAGCCGGCGGCATAGGCTTTAAAGGCAAAGGAGGAAACGAGCGTGTACCGGAAAATCGCCAGCGAGTACCGATACCGGGGGAAACGGGTGAACCTGCGGGTGGACCGGCTGCGCCGCGACGGCCGGGAGGTTACCTGGGAGGTGGTGGAATTCCGCAATGCGGTCACCATCCTGCCGGTGCTGGAAGACGGTCGCGTGGTGTTCGTGCACCAGTACCGCTATGTGGTGGATCGCCGTATCCTGGAACTGCCCGCCGGCACCCTGGAACCCGGCGAGGATCCCCTGGAAACCGCCCGCCGCGAACTGGAAGAGGAAACCGGCTACCGCGCCGGCTCTCTGCGGCTCCTCACGGAGTTCTTCACCGTTCCCGGCCTGGGCACGGAACGCATGTACCTGTTTGAGGCCCGCGATCTTGTGCCCGGCCCCATGCGGCTGGAGCCCGACGAAGACCTGAACCTTGTGCTGCTGAACCGGCAGGAGATCCTGGAAGGTATCCGTACAGGGCGCATTGAGGATGCCAAAACCCTGGTGGGCCTGATGTTTTACCTGATGCCCGATTTGAAATAGGCCCGTTTGGAACCGATGGCAGGAGGGTGGGTACTGCTCTGGCTGGTGGCCCAGGCGGCCGGGCCCGTGGCCGGCGACCTGGCCGAGGAACTGCAGGGCCTCGTGGCCGCTTCGCCCGTGGTGGAGGTGAACACCGCTCCGGTTTCCGAACTCCTGGACCTCCCCTTCATGACCCAGGACCTGGCCCTCCAAATCCTAAAGGAGCGTCAACGCCGCCCCTTCCAGAACTTTCAGGACTTCGCCCGCCGCATTCCCCTGGATCCGGTACAGGACTTCGTGTACCGGCAGGTGCTCCGGTTTCCGGCGCAGCACCAGGGGCTTCGGCTCCACGGCTATACCTGGGCACGATGGCGGGAAGGAGATCGCGTCAAACCGGGATTTCGCTGGACGCTCCGATCCCGCCACGGTGGGGTGGTCGTGAAGGGGCCCGAACAACCCCGGGCTCTGGTCTTCTTCCAAGCGTCGCGGCTCCGCATCCTCGCCGGCTGGGTGGCTCCGCGGTTCGGCCTGGATCTTCTTACCCGCAGCCGTCCTGTGGCCGCAGACCGTTTGTACCGGGCCCACCGCTGGCAATGGCTTGCCGAAACCCCGGGCCTGGGCCTTGAAGTGGGCCCGTGGTCGGCCTTCGTGGGGAGCCGACGGGCCGTGCTACACTGGCGAGCCGGGCCCGGGTTCGCCGCCACCGTTGCCCGGCGGGGTGTCACCCTGGACGGCACCTGGCACGTCCCCGGCGGCCGGATAGACTGGGAAACCGGCATCGTGGACCGCCGATGGCGGGCCGGCCTCTGCCTCCGCCCGGGGTCCGGGCGCCTCCGGTGGGCCCTCCGCCTGGACACCTGGACCGGTGCCGCGCTCACCGGTCGGCTTCCCCTTTCCGCCGCCTGGCACCTCGGGCTGCGCACCCGGTGGCAACAAAACCTCCAGGAAACCCGCATCTGGCTTTCCGGCAACCTTCGGGGCCTTCGGGTTCGGGGAGGGCTGTACAACTGCCGTGAGGCCGGCGAATCGCCCCGCACCCGATGGTTCCTGGATCTGCAGCCCTCCACCGGTGGCCTGCGCCTGTTCGCCGAACAGGTCCGGCGGGGTCGGGAACACGGCTGGCTCTTTTTTGTAGAGCGCACAGGGAACCTGGGAGACGGAATCTGGCGCGCCCGCTGGTCGGTGTTTCACCTGCCCTCCTGGGAGACCCGCCTGTGGCTCGCCGAACCGGCCCCGGGGTTCTGGCCCCGGGTGTACCCACTCTTCGCCCCGGGGTACCGCGGCACCCTCGCCTGGAGCCGTCCCCTGGGCCATGGGTTCCGCATGGTGGTTCAGGTTTCCGTGGGAGAAGATGGGCGTCATCCCCTGGCGCCCGAGGGATTTCTGGCTCTGCGCCGTTGAGCGAATCGGTGTACCTTTGAAGGCACGATGAAAGGGCTCCGCCGGCTCCCCTGGATCGCCGCACCGGTCCTGATGGCCGCCATGTACCTGGTGGCCCGGCGGTACCATCTCCCGCTGCCCGACCTGCATCTGGGCTATCGCCTCGCCGACCTTCAGGCCTGGGCCCGGGGGATGACCCCGGAAGCGCGCCGGGCCTTCGTCCTGTGGCATTTGGGGCTGGACCTCCTGTGGCCCCTGGTGTATGGCGCTCTCCTGTGGCAGGCGGTCCGCTGGGCGCAGCGCCGCTGCCCCGGGCTCCGGATGCTTTCCCCCGCCTGGATCGTGGGTGCGGTGCTGGCCGACTTCGGCGAGAATCTGTTGCTCTCCTGGCTCTTCGGAAAGGGGCCACCGCTGTCCCCGGGCCTCTCCACCGCCGCCTCCCTGTGCACCCTGCTCAAATGGGGACTGCTCCTGGGAACCTTCCTGTCGCTGGCCGTTGTCCCGGGGTGCGCCGCCCGGTTGCGGAATCGTTCCTAATCGCATATAATTCCCAACTGCAAACAAGGTACACAAAGGAGGTGACCCCCATGACCCAGCGGCTGAAACGGCGGGCCAGCTACCAGCGGGAACGCATCCTCACCCTGCTGGAGGGTGGCGGCCACTGGAGCGCCGAGGAGATTTACGAGTACCTGAAGCCCGAGATTCCCACCCTTTCGCTGGCCACCGTGTACCGGAACCTGAAGGTACTGGAGGAGGAGGGCCGGGTGCGCCAGGTCGCCCTGGAAGACCGGGATCACCGGCTCTGGGAGGCTACCAAGCATCCCCCTCATGTCCACTTCGTGTGCACGGTGTGTGGGAAAATCGTGGATGTCCCGGTTACGCTGCGGCTCTTTGAGGAGGCCCTGCCCCAGGTACCCGGAAAGATCCAGGAACTCCGCGGTACCCTCTACGGCATCTGCCACGAGTGCCTGGAGAAGGGCTATGCAGAGTCTGGATAAACTGCTCGGCCTGCTGGAAACCTACCCCCTCCTCCACTTACTGGAGGTTCACTTTGATGACCCGCCCCGGGTGCGGCTCCAGTACCACGCGGACACACCGGTGGAAGAACTGGCCCGGGCAGTTCGAGATCTGAAGCACACCCTGCTGGACCTCTATCCTGCGCTTTCGGAGATCCGCCGCCGGGTAAAGCGCGATCGGAACGGCCGGGTGCTCATGCTGGACCCCGCCGAAGGGCTCCTGCGGGTGGAGTGCCAGCGGGAGCAGCCCTGTGAAGAATCCCTGAGGGACCTGGAATGGTTCATCTTAGAGGCTGAAGCGGTCAAGGAGGAGCGCGAGCAGGTCGCCCTGCGGCACCGGATGACCCTGTTTACGGTGCTGGCGCTGGTGCTGGGGGGCCTGGGCCGGTTCTTTGAGTCTTCCCTTGCCTGGCTCTCCTGGCTCGCCTATGTGGGCGCCTATCTCGCCGGCGGGTTCCACGCCACCCTCAGTGCCATAGAGGCGCTGCGCCGGTTTGAACTGGATGTGGACTTCCTGATGGTCATCGCGGCCCTGGGTGCCGCCTACCTGGGCCATCCCTTTGAGGGGGTCATCCTTCTGTTCCTGTTCTCGCTGTCCAGCACCCTGGAGATCTGGGCCATGGACCGCAGCCGACGGGCCCTGCGGCATCTCCTCAAGTTCCAGTCCTCCGAGGCCGTGCTGGTCACCGACGGCCGGGAAGTGGTGGTGCCTCCGGAGGTGCTCCAGCCCGGCGACGAAATCCGTTTGAGGCCCGGTGAACAGGTGCCGGCGGACGCCCGCGTGCTGGAAGGCCGGGGGCATGTGGACGAGTCCACCCTTACGGGCGAGGCGATGCCGGTCCTCAAGGGGCCCGGCGATCCCCTGTATGCCGGCACCCTGGTACTGGACGGCCATTTCCAGGCCCGGGTCCGCCGCCGGGTGGAAGAATCCACCCTGGAGAAAACCCTGCTGCTGATCCGGGAGGCCCGCGAGCGAAAGGCGCGGTCCCAGCGGGTCGCCGACCTCTTCGGCGGGCCCTACACCTATGCGGTCATCCTTGGCGCCCTGGGGGTGTACTTCCTGTTCCGGTTCATCCTGGGCATTCCCCATGAAACCTCCCTGTATCGGGCCATGGTGTTCCTGGTGGTGGCCTCACCCTGTGCCGTGGTGATCTCCACGCCGGCCTCCATCCTGACGGCCATCGCCCATGCGGCCCGTCGGGGCATCCTGTTCAAGGGAGGCATCTATGTAGAGGAAATGGCCCAGGGCCGGATTGTGGCCTTTGACAAAACCGGAACCCTCACGGAGGGGCGGATTGAGGTGCGGCAACTGGTATCCCTGAACGGCCATCGTCGGGAAGAGGTGCTGCGCTGGGCGGCCTCGGTGGAGGCCCTTTCCGAGCACCCCTATGCCCGAGCCCTGGTACGGTTGGCCGAGGAAGAGGGCGTGGCGCTCCTGCCCGTGCAGAACTTCTCCTATCAGGTGGGCGAGGGGGTTCGAGGCCGGGTGGAGGGCAGGGAGGTCTTTGTGGGGCGGCCCACCGAGGAACTGGTGGCCCGGGCCCGGGCCCTGGGCATCAACGGAGCCAGCACCCTGGTGGCCGTGTATGTGGACAAGCAGCCGGTGGGGCTGGTGGCGCTGACCGACCGGATCCGCCCCGAGGCCCGGGAGGTGATCCGGCGGTTGAAGGCCCTGGGGATCCAGGAGGTGGTCATGCTCACCGGCGACCGGCCGGAGGTGGCCGAGCAGGTGGCCCGGGAGGTGGGGGCCGACCGGTTCTTTGCCGGCCTGCACCCGGAGGACAAGGTGCGGGTGGTGCGGGAGCTCCAGCAGCAGGGGGCCCGGGTGATCATGGTGGGCGACGGGGTCAACGACGGGCCGGTGCTGGCGGCGGCCCAGGTGGGGGTGGCCATCGGCGGCGCCTCCACGGATGTAGCCCTGGAAACCGCCGATGTCATCCTGATGAAGCGGGGGTTGCGCCGGCTTCCCTATGCCCTGCGGCTGGCCCGGAAGGCCCGTCGGGTGGTGCTCCAGAACTACCTGCTGGCCCTGGGGATCATCGGGGTTCTGGTGGTGCTGAACTTCTGGGGCAAGGTTCCCCTCACCCTGGGGGTGATCGGGCACGAGGGGAGCACCGTTTTGGTGTTGCTCAACGGCTTGCGCCTGCTGGTTCCCCTGCAGGAGCCCGGGAGTTGACGGGAGGGGTTCCAGGCCTATACCATAATCGCCCCCTTCGGAGCCCGAGGGGGTTCTGAAGCGGGGGTTGACACCGTATCCCCTTTTGCGTAACATAGTGAGCCCGCAAAGGCGGGGGTGTCGACGACGGATCTTTGAAAAGGAAGAAGGATTGAGAAGGTGATTAAGCTACTAAGGGCGTCTGGTGGATGCCTAGGCGCCAGGAGGCGATGAAGGGCGTGGCCAGCTGCGATAAGCCTGGGGGAGGCGCCAGCAGCCTTTGATCCCAGGATGCCCGAATGGGGAAACCCGGCAGGGGTAAACCCCTGTCATCCCGCTTCGGCGGGAGGCGACACCCGGGGAACTGAAACATCTCAGTACCCGGAGGAAAAGAAAGAGACATCGATTCCCTGAGTAGCGGCGAGCGAAAGGGGAAGAGCCTAAACCGCTGTCGTGCTCAAGCCCGTGGGCGTTGCGGCAGCGGGGTCGTGGGACGGAGTCGGAGGAGGCCACGGACTCCTCGGGGAGTTACAAAACGGCTCTTCAGCCGAAGCCGGTGGAAGACCGGCGCCATAGAGGGTGAAAGCCCCGTAGGCGAAGGGGAGTCGTCTCCCTGGACTCCGCTCCCGAGTACCTCGGGACACGTGGAATCCTGAGGGAATCCGGGCGGACCACCGCCCAAGGCTAAATACTCCCTGGCGACCGATAGTGCACAAGTACCGTGAGGGAAAGGTGAAAAGCACCCCAGTGCGGGGAGTGAAATAGAACCTGAAACCAGACGCCTACAAGCAGTCGGAGGGTCCCGGCAGGAGAGAGCGCTTTGCGCCGCCTGCTGGGCCTGACGGCGTGCCTTTTGCATCATGAGCCTGGGAGTTACCCTCGTCGGCAAGGCTAAGGCCTTCCGGGCCGGAGCCGTAGCGAAAGCGAGTCCGAATAGGGCGTTGAGTCGGCGGGGGTAGACCCGAAACCGGAGCGACCTACCCATGGGCAGGGTGAAGCGGAGGTAACACTCCGTGGAGGCCCGAACCGGTGGACGTTGAAAAGTCCTCGGATGACCTGTGGGTAGAAGTGAAAAGCTAAACGAGCCCGGAGATAGCTGGTTCTCCCCGAAATGCCTCTAGGGGCAGCCTCGGGAATGAGTGCCACGGAGGTAGAGCACTGGATGGGCTAGGGGGGGACACCCTCCGAACCCAACCAAACTCCGAATGCCGTGGCATGCTTCCCGGGAGTGAGCCTGCGGGGGATAAACTCCGTAGGCGAGAGGGGAACAACCCAGACCGCCGGCTAAGGTCCCCAAGTGCTGGCTAAGTGGGAAAGGAGGTGGGGGCGCTGAGACAACCGGGATGTTGGCTTAGAAGCAGCCATCATTTAAAGAGTGCGTAACAGCTCACCGGTCGAGTGCCCCTGCGCCGAAAATGTAACGGGGCTTAAGCCAGCCACCGAAGCCGCGGACTTCGGAGGTCTCCGGACCTCCGGAGTGGTAGGGGAGCGTTCCCAGCGGGCGGAAGGTGTCGCGCGAGCGGCGCTGGACTGCTGGGAAGTGAGAATCCAGGCATCAGTAGCGATAAGGGTGGTGAGAATCCACCCCGCCGTAAGCCCAAGGTTTCCTGGGGAAGGTTCGTCCGCCCAGGGTTAGCCGGCCCCTAAGGCGAGGCCGAAGGGCGTAGCCGATGGGAAAGGGGTTAATATTCCCCTGCCACCCAGGTGGAGTCCGCGGGGTGACGCAGAAGGGAAGGGCCAGCCGGGTGATGGATGTCCCGGTCTAAGCCTGTAGGGGGCGCCTCCAGGCAAATCCGGAGGCGTGCCCGGGGAAACCCGGGCAACCCTGAGAGGTGATGGGGACCCGGGTCTACGGACCCGGGGAACTGGCTCGGACCACGCTGCCAAGAAAACCCTCGCGGACGCTGAAGCCTGGGTGACCGTACCGCAAACCGACACAGGTGGGCGGGCTGAGTATGCTCAGGCGCGCGAGTGAGCCCCCGTTAAGGAACTCGGCAACTTGGCCCCGTAACTTCGGGAGATGGGGTGCCCAGAGTACGTGAAACCCCTCGCGGGGAGTAGCGGAAATGGGCCGCAGTGGCCAGGGCCTGGCGACTGTTTACTAAAAACACAGGACTCCGCGAACTCGGGAAGAGGACGTATGGGGTCTGACACCTGCCCGGTGCCGGAAGGTTAAGGGGAGGGGTGCAAGCCCCGAACCGAAGCCCCGGTAAACGGCGGCCGTAACTATAACCCCGGACCGTTGTAGTTACGCTAAAAAACCTGGCTGTATGCGGGGAAGTCCGGCGAACCCACGGGTACCCGCCTCATCGGGAGGATGGGTAACAATCCCGGGGTGTTGGGCCTGTGCCCTACCGGATCACCCGCAGGAAACCTCATGGAGGCGTCCCATGATCGACTTCCGGAAGATCCCTCCAAAAATCGGGTACTATCTCGCGGGGTTTGCGGATGGCGAAGGTTCCTTCATGATCGTCTTCCGCAGGCGTCGGGATTACCGAATCCCCTGGAAGGTCTCCCTGGCCTTCAACGTGTCCAACCGGGACAAGGTGATCCTGGCGCTGTTCAAGCGGTATCTCCAGTGCGGCACCCTGCGACGGCGCGCCGATGGCGTGTGGTACTACGAAGTGAACAACCTGCGAGCCCTGCAGGAGAATGTGGTACCCTTCTTCGAGCGCTATCGGTTCCTGTCCGCAAAGAAGAAGCGGGATTTCTCGCTCTTCAAGCGGGCGTTGGCGCTGGTTGCCGCCGGTGAGCACACCGCACCCCAGGGGATCGAAAAGATCCTGGCCCTCCGACGGAGGATGAACGACGGAGGGAAACGGAAACACAGGGACGAGGAAATTCTGGCAAGCCTCCGTGGGGGATCCTCAGAGGCCATACGCCAGGCGCCACACGGGTACGACCCCGGCACGGGGATGCGCCGCCGACCCGTGGGCGAAGAGATGGTCCAGCCCCCAGGGCAACCTGGGGCCCCGAAAGGGGATAAGCCAAAGCAGGCGAAGGAAACAGAACGGTCCTAAGGTAGCACATGCTGCCTGAACCCGGCTGTATGCGGGAAAGCCCCCAAGAGCTCCGGCTACGAGGTTGGGAGATCCTCCCGGACCCGTAAAAATGCCGGAGATGGGGTAACCCGCAGGAAACCCTGTGGTCCTCCCCGGACCCAGGGGATCCCCAGAGGCCATACGCCGGGCGCAGGGTTCCGAAGGAGGAGTGCCCATGGAACTGTCCCCCGACTGGGTGGTGGGCTTCGTGGATGGAGAAGGCTGCTTCCATGTCTCCATCCTGCGCCACCCGGAAACGACGACAGGCTACCAGGTGCTGCCCGAATTCACGGTGGTACAGCACGAATGGGATCTCCAGATTCTGTATGCCCTGAAACGGTTCTTCGGCTGTGGTGTGGTTCGCCGCAACCACGGAGACCGATGGGCCTACCGGGTGCGGAAACTGGAGTGCCTGGAACGGATCTGCGAGTTCTTCACGAAGCATCCGCTCAAGACCAAGAAGAATGTGGACTTCGTCCGATTCCGAAGAATCGTCCAGAAGATGAAGGAAGGGCGACACCTGACACCGGAAGGTCTCCGCGAAATCGTGGAGATCGCCCTCTCCATGAGCACCGGAAAACGGGAAGCACTCCTCCGGATCAAACAGGACCTGGGAACCCTGTGAAGAGATGGTCCACCCCCGGACCGAAAGGCCGGGAACAGGGTGAGCGAAATTCCTTGTCGGGTAAGTTCCGACCTGCACGAATGGTGTAACGACTGGGCCGGTGTCTCAACGGGGGGCTCGGCGAAGTTGTAGTCCGCGCGAAGATACGCGGTACCCGCGGCGGGACCGAAAGACCCCGTGGACCTTTACTGCAGCTTGGCGTTGTGTCTTGGCACATCGTGTGTAGCATAGGTGGGAGCCTGCGAAGCCGGGGCGCCAGCTCCGGTGGAGGCGCCAGTGAAATACCACCCTCGGTGTGTCGAGGCACTAACCTCACGGCAGAAGCAGCCGGAGGGACAGCGCTTGGCGGGCAGTTTCACTGGGGCGGTGGCCTCCTGAAAGGTAACGGAGGTGTCCAAAGCTCCCCTCAGCACGGACGGAACCGTGCGTGGAGTGCAAGGGCATAAGGGGGGTTGACTGTGAGGCCGACAGGCCGAGCAGGGGCGAAAGCCGGGCCTAGTGATCCGGCGGCTCCGTGTGGAAGGGCCGTCGCTCAGCGGATAAAAGGTACCCCGGGGATAACAGGCTAGTCGCGCCCGAGAGTTCACATCGACGGCGCGGTTCGGCACCTCGATGTCGGCTCAGCGCATCCTGGGGCTGGACAAGGTCCCAAGGGTTGGTCTGTTCGCCCATTAAAGCGCTACGTGAGCTGGGTTTAGACCGTCGTGAGACAGGTCGGTCCTTATCCGCCGTGGGCGTAGGGCACTTGAGGGGGGCTGCCCCTAGTACGAGAGGACCGGGGTGGGGGAGCCTCTGGTGTACCTGTCGTCGCGCCAGCGGCGCAGCAGGGTAGCCACGCTCCCAGGCGATAACCGCTGAAAGCATCTAAGCGGGAAGCGCGCCCCAAGATTAGGTGCCCCGCTCTGAGGGCTCTGCCCTCAGGGCTAAGGCCCCCGGAAGACGACCGGGTCGATAGGCGGCAGGTGGAAGCCGGGCAACCGGTGAAGCCGAGCCGTACTAATCGGCCGAGCGGCTTAATCACCTTCTCAATCCTTCCTTTTTCTCCTGCAAAACAGGAGAAAACCCTGGCTTTTGGCGCCGGCGTTTGCCGGCATACCCCGGACCATTCCCCGGGCTGCCATACCGGCGGGGCCACACCCGTTCCCATTCCGAACACGGAAGTTAAGCCCGCCAGGGCCGATGGTACTGCCCCCGCAAGGGGGTGGGAGAGTAGGTCGCAGCCCGGGTCCTTCCTTTGATACAAAACGCCCCGACAGGTCTCCTGACCTGCCGGGGCGTTTTTGTTTCTCCGACCCTTGGAGGTCGCGAAGGGGCTGCGAAACTTTCAACCCTCCCCCGCGGCGAGCAAACCTTCGGCCGCCACGCACCTCCCTGGTGGGGGCTCCGCTGCCTTTGGCCCTACCTGAGGATCAGAACCTTCCGGTAGCCCGCCGGTTTCCGGATCAGGTAGACCCCCGGCCGGCGGATTTCCCGCGGGTTCCGCCCCACGAACCGCCCCGTGATGTCAAAGACCTCCCCGAGGGCGCCGGAATCCCGGGGGCCGATCACCGCCGGAACCGTCGGCTCCTGGATCGCGGTCCGGAAAAGGGTCAGCGAGTCGATCACCACGCCGTCGGTGGCCCGGATCGCCTGGATGGTCAGCTTCTCCGCGGTTGCCTTGATGAGCACGAAGTGGTAACAGGCCTCCGCATAGGCCACCAGAGAACTCTGCCCCGGTGTGTACAGAGGGGCTCCGCCTCCACCGGTCACAATGTAGGTGACCCCGTTGATGGGCACCGTCCTCTGGTAAAAGTGGTTGTGCCCGTTGAACACCACGCTGACATGGTGGTTCTCCATCACATCACAAAAGGCCTGCCGCACCGCATAGTCGGAGCCATGCCCACCCCAGCTGTAAGGGGGCCGGTGGAAGTACACGATGAGCCACTTATTGGGATCCTGCGAGGCCTCCGACAGCCGATTTTCCAGATAGGTTCTCTGGGCGGAGTAATCCCACGCCTCGGTGTTCAGGGCGACGAAGAACACGTTCCCGTACTCAAAGGTGTAGTACTCTTCGTTCTCCGGCAGGTAAAGGAAGGACAGGTAGTTGTAGGTCGGCTCGTCGTGGTTGCCGATGCAGGGCATCAGGGGCGCGTTGCCGATGAGGTCGCCTTCAATGTTGAAGAAGTTGTACCATTCGCTCACCTGGCTTCCGGAGGAGACCAGGTCGCCCGTGTGGATCACGAACTCCGGGTTTTTCTGGATGATGGCGTTGACCACCATGGCATGGGCGTTGTCGTTGGACCGGGTATCGCCGAAGACCACGAACACCACGCTGTCGGCGTTCGGCGAGGAGGTACGGAAGGTGTAGGTGGGCGAAGCGAAGCCAGCGCCCTCCACCCTGTACTGGTACCGGGTACCCGGCATAAGCCCGGTGAGTTTGAAGGCGTGGACTGTGGTGACAAGGGTGTCGCGAAGGGTATCGGTGAAGGCATTGGTGCCGTAGACCAGGATCCCCGTGTCCGGTGCATAGGTGTGCCAGGTGATCCGGATCGTTGTGGTTGTGGAATCGTCCCAGCTCAGGTAGGGACCGATCCGAAGCTGGGAAAGCATCAGCAACAGCAAAACCTTCATTCCAGCCTCCTTCGCCGGCTTTTCGGAATTATACGCGAACCCCAGGGGAACCAGACCCGTCGGGTGATTACGCCCCAGGAGAACGGCCCGAAGCCCTCAAAGGAGGCGTTCTCGCCCCAGCTGCTGTGGGCCAGCCCGGTACATCGTTGAAGCGTTATCCTTTTAGAAACCAAGCGCCACGGAGGTGGATTTGATGGAATACCGAAAACTCGGAAGAACCGGCCTCAAGATCAGCGAACTTTGCCTCGGCACCATGCAGTTCGGCTGGACGGCCGATGAATCCACGGCCTTCCAGGTGATGGACGCCTACCTGGAGGCCGGCGGCAACTGCCTGGACACCGCCGATGTCTATTCCCGCTGGGTCGAAGGCAATCCCGGCGGCGTTTCCGAGCAGATCATCGGCCGCTGGCTCAAGAGCCGGGGCGTGCGACGCCAGATCGTTCTGGCCACCAAGGTCCGCGGCCGCATGTGGGACGGCCCCAACGGCGAGGGCCTGAGCCGCCATCACATCATGCTGGCCGTGGAAGACAGCCTGCGCCGCCTCCAAACCGACTACATTGACCTGTACCAGGTCCACTGGCCCGACGAGGAAACCCCGCTGGACGAAACCCTACGCGCCCTGGACGACCTGGTGCACCAGGGCAAGGTGCTGTACATCGGCGCCTCCAACTTCCCTGCCTGGCTCCTGACCCGCAGCCTCTGGCTCAGCGATGTCCTCAAGATCGCCCGCTTTGACAGCCTGCAGCCCCACTACAACCTGGTGAACCGGGCCGGCTTTGAACGGGAACTCGTGCATGTGGTGCAGAAATTCGGCCTGGGCGTGATCCCCTACAGCCCGCTGGCCGGCGGTTTCCTCACCGGCAAGTACCGGCCCGACAGGCCCTTGCCCCGCACCCCCCGGGCCGAGCGGATCCAGGCCCAGTACTTCAACGAACGCGGGTTCCGGGTGCTGGAGGCCCTGGACCGCGTGGCCCAGAAGCACGGCAAAACCCCGGCCCAGGTGGCCCTCGCCTGGCTGCTGGGCAAACCCTATATCACCGCCCCCATCATCGGTGCCAACAGCGTGGATCAGCTCCGGGAGAGCCTGGGGGTGGTGGGGTTCCGCCTGCCCCCGGAAGACATGGCCTACCTGGACGAGGTTTCCGATTGGCGCAAAGCATAGGAGGTGCACCATGAAGGCCATCGTGTTCCTGGAAGATTTCGTGGAGGAGTCCGAGTTTCTGTATCCCCTGTACCGCCTCCGGGAGGCGGGGTTCGACGCCCGGATCGCCGCCCCGGAGCGCCGCACCTACAAGGGCAAAAACGGCTTGCCCTTAAAGCCGGAGATCATCCTGGACGAAGTGGACCCCCGGGACCTGGACCTGGTGTTCATCCCCGGAGGCTACGCGCCCGACCGCCTGCGCCGCTCGCCCCAGGTGCTGGAGATCGTGCGCACCGTGTATGAACGGGGCAAACCCGTGGTGACCATTTGCCACGGCCCCTGGGTGCTGATTTCCGCTGGTCTCGTGAAGGGAAAAACCGTCACCGGCTACTTCGCCATCAAGGACGACCTGATCAACGCCGGGGCCCGGTACACCGGCAATCCTGTGGAGAAGGACGGCAATCTCTACACGGCCACCGATCCCCGGGCCATGCCCGAACTCTTCAAAACGCTCCTGAAGGACCTGGGCCTTGCGTAGGTTGCTTGCCGCCGCCACCCTGGCCGGCCTCCTGGCACTCCAGCACGGCTGCGATTGGTTCCGCCTCCGGGAGCCGCCGCCGCCCCAGAACGGCGGCTCCTTCTTTTTCCCCGACTCGGCCCACAAGGTGCTGGACAACCTGGCCTCGGCCTTCAACGAGTTCAACCTGAGCCGATACCTGCAGAGTTTTGCGCCGGAGTTCCGGTTCTATCCCGAAGACCGGCTGGTGAACGGCCCCACCGGCGACCTGTACCGCAACTGGACCCTGGAGGTGGAATCCACCAGGGTGCAGGCCCTGTTCCAGGTGCTGGACCTGGGGCACCAGCCCTCACCCGTGGTGTTCACCCTTTCCTACCACCCCACCGACACCCTGACCGACGAGATCCGGTTCCGCGCCCACTACGACCTGGAACTCTACCTGCTCCGGGAACCCCACCGCGTGGTGGCCGCCGGCTCCTCCCTCTTCGTGCTCCGCAAAGACCCGGCAGACCTCTGGCACCTGGAATTCTGGTACGACTGGGCCGACTCCGGGCAACTCTCCATCGCCGAGGTCAAGGCCCAGGACTTCTGAGATGCTGCAGGCCGTTTGGCTCCTCTGGCTCCTGGCCCAGCCCCCCTATCAGGGGTTCCGGGCCCAGTCTCTGGAATTCCTGCGGCAGGATTCCCTGACCGTGCTGCATCTCACCGGCCAGGTGGAAATCACCCTGAACGAGGGCATCACGGCCTATGCCCAGGAGGCCTTTTACACCGAGAAAACGGGGCTGGCCCGGCTCCTGGGCGAGGTGCAGGTCGCCTTCCCGTGGGGCACCATTACCGCCCACCGCCTCGTGTACCGCCGGCCCCTGAACCTCTCCCTTTTTGAAGACTCCGTGGTGGTCACCGACACCGGAGGCCGGCGGGTACAGGCCCGGCGCCTGGCGTACCGGCCGGACACCGCCTGGTTCCAGGCCCCCCGCCTCTACGACCCCCGCCGGGCCCTGCGGCTGGAGGCCGACACCGGCTGGGCCACCCAGCAGAGGGGGAAGTTCTGGCGCCACGCCGTCCTCTGGTGGCACGACTCCTCCGAGGTCCGGGCCGACACCCTGTGGCTCCTCCAGGACACGGTGCTGGCCCAGGGCCGTGCCGCCGTGCGCTCCGGCCGATTCCAGGGCCTGGCCGATCGGGTTAAAATAACGGAGACCTGGCTCCGGCTGGAGGATACCGCCCGTGTGTCCTGGGCCCGGAGCCGCCTGGAGGCCGCCACCGTGCAGATCTGGCAGGAAGACAGCAGCCGATACCGTGTCCAGGGGGTGGACGCCGCCCGGCTGGAGGCCGTGGGGGAACGGGGCACCCTCCGGCTCACCGCCGACACCCTGTGGCTCTTTGTGGTGCAGGATACCCTACAGAACCTCCGGGCCCGCTCTGTGCACAGCGGCGAATACCTGGAAACTCCCAAGGAATCCGAAGATGGCGCAAACCCTGAGAACCCTTAAGCTTCGGAAGTCCTTCGGCGGCCGCCCCGTGGTCAACGGGGTGTGCCTGGAGGTGCACCGGGGCGAGGTGGTGGGGCTTTTGGGCCCCAACGGCGCCGGCAAAACCACCACCTTTTACATGATCGTGGGAGCCCTGCGGCCCGACGGCGGCCACATCTTCCTGGATGACACCGAAATCACCCGGCTTCCCATGTACCGCCGGGCCCGCATGGGCATCGGCTACCTGCCCCAGGAGGCCTCCATCTTCCGGAAACTCTCGGTGTACGACAACATCTACGGCATCCTGGAGATCCGGGGCGTCCCGCCGGAGGAGGCCCGCCGGCGCACCGAGGAGGCCCTGCGGCAACTGGGCGTGGCCCATCTTCGGCACCAGAAGGGCAACCAGCTGTCCGGCGGCGAGCGGCGCCGGGTGGAGATCGCCCGAGCCCTGGTCCTGAACCCGGACTTCATCCTGCTGGACGAGCCCTTCACAGGCATTGACCCCAAAACCCGCCAGGAGATCCAGGGCATCATCCGCTCCCTTGCCGACCTGGGCATCGGCGTGCTGATCACCGATCACAATGTGCGCGAAACCCTGGAGATCACGGATCGCGCCTATATAATCTACGAAGGAAACATTCTGCTGGAAGGCACCTCCCAGATGCTGGTTCAGGACCCCAAAGCCCGGGAGGTGTACCTGGGAGAGAAATTCCGACTATGAGAATCCATCAACGGCTGGAACTGGGCCCTAAGCTCCGGCAGCGTCTGAAGCCCATCCCTATTCAGCTTCTGGAACAGGAACTCCTGCAGGTTCCGGTGGTGGAACTCGCCGCCCGGATCCAGAGCGAAGTGGAGCGAAACCCCTGCCTGGAACTGGCGTCTCCGGTGTCTGCTCCCCTCGCCGAGGAGGAACGGCGTCGGGAGCGCGAGGCCGAGCAACTCGCCGAGTTCGCCGGCGACGCCCGGCTGCCGGTGGGCGTGGAACCCGAAGAAGAGGCCGAGCAGGTGCCCTCCTTTACCGCCCCACCCGTGAGTTTCTGGCGACGCCTGGAGATCCAGTTAAACCTGAACTTCCCCGAGAACTCGCCGGAACACCGTATCGCCCGCGCCATCCTGGACCACCTGAACCCGGAGGGCTTCCTGGAAACCCCCGTGGAGGAGCTGGCCCGGAAACTGGGCGTACCCGCCGAGCAGGTGGAACGGGTCCGGCAGCTCATGTTCCGGGAGTGGGATCCCCTGGGCATCGCCGCCCGGGACCCCCGGGAACTCTATCTGCTGCAACTGGAAACCCTGGGGTATCAGGACCATCCGGCGTACCGGCTGATCCGGGACCACTGGCCCCTGCTCCGCATGGGCGGGCTGCCGGCCGTACAGCCGGTGCTGGGCCTCTCCGACGAAGAGGCCGAAGAGATCCAGCACCTGTTTGACACCCTGTATCCCAGCCCCCGGGCCAAGTACGGGGATACCGGCACCGAAGCCGCCTATGTGGTGCCCGAGGTGTTCTTCCGGGTGGTGGAGGGCCAGATCGTGGTGGAACTGGAAGAATCCCTCGTGCCCCGGGTCCGGCTGAGCCGGTACTACGAGCGGTTGCTCAAAAACCCGGACACCGATCCCAAAACGCGCAAGTTCCTGCAGGAGCGCATCCAGCGGGCCCTGGAGTTTCTCCGGGCCCTGGATTCCCGCCGCCAGAACATCCGCCGGGTGGCCGAACTCATCGCCGCCACCCAGAAGGACTTTTTACTGGGGCAACGGCCCTTCCTGGTGCCCATGACCGAAACCGAGGCGGCCGAACAACTGGGCACCTCGGTGTCCACCATCAGCCGGATTGTGCGGGACCGCTACGCCGACACGCCTGTGGGCGTGTTTGAACTGCGGTTCTTCTTCCGCCGGGGTGCGGGAGGATCCCATGCCGTGGGCATTGACGAGGTGCAGGAACGGCTCCGGCAACTCGTGGCCCAGGAGGATCCCGAGCACCCCCTGACCGATGAGGCGCTGGCCCGGATCCTGCGGGAAGAGTTCGGCATCAAGATCTCCCGCCGCTCCATCACCGAGTACCGCAAGGCCCTCGGGATCCCCAGGTCCAGCCGCCGGCGCCGGAAAAGGAGCAAATCGCCATGATGCATACCTCCCCTCCTCCCCGATACGGCCGTGAAGTACGGGTGGCCGTATTTGTGGATGTGCAAAACCTGTTCTACTCGGCCCGCGACCTGTTCAATGGCAAAGTGGATTTCCAGAAACTCCTCCACGAAACCGTGCGGGACCGCCGGCTCGTTGCCGCGCTGGCCTATGTGTCCGTGGCCGAGGATGTGGACATGACCTCCTTCCTGAATGTGCTGGAACACCTGGGCTACTATGTGCGGGTGAAACCCCAGAAAAAACGGGCCGACGGCTCCATCCGAAGCGACTGGAAGGTGGGCATGACCGTGGACGCCCTGAGCCTCGCCCCCAAGGTGGATGTGGCCGTGTTCGTGACCGGCGACGGGGAATACACCGAACTCGTGCATGCCCTCAAACGCTTCGGCGTGCTCGTGGAGGTGGCCTCCTTTCCCCGCAGCACCTCCAAGGAACTTCGGCACGCCGCCGACCGTTTCGTGCCCCTGGGGCCCGGCGTCATCATAGAACCTCCCCCGGAAGCGCCGCCCGCTGGAGACCTGTAGCCCTTGCTGGCTCTGTACCAACTGCTTCAGTGGCTGCTCCAGCCCCTGTTTCCGGCGCTGGAACCCGCCGGCGAAGGCGGTGTATGGGTCCACGCCGTGTCCGTAGGGGAATTCATGGCGGCCACCGGCCTCCTGCACCTGTTGCATCGGGAACACCCCGGATTGCCCCTGCTCTTGACCCTGTTTACCCCGGCCGGTGTGGAACAGGCCCGGCGCGCCCTGGCCTCGGAGCCGGACATCCAGGTGGCCCGGTTTCCAGGGGATGCCCGGGGTCGGCTCCGCCGGGTGTTCCGCGGGTTCCGGCCCCGGCTGCTCGTCATCGTGGAAACCGAACTCTGGCCCAACCTCATCCTGGAGGCCTGGCGCCACGGCGTACCGCTGGTGCTGGTGAACGCCCGCCTCTCGCCCAAAAGCCTGCGGCGGTACCGGATGGTCCGGCACGCCCTGGCCCAGTTGCTCCACGCCTTTGACTGGATCCTGGCCCAGAACGAGGAGGAACGGCAGCGGTTCCTGTACCTGGGGGCCCCGCCCGAACGGGTGCGGGTGACCGGCAACCTCAAGTACGACTTTGACGCCCGGCCGGTGAAACCCCTGCGCCGGGCCGATTTCGGGTTCTCCGACCAACGCCCGCTCGTGATCTTCGGCAGCGTGCGCACCCGGGAGGAGGATGCGGTGCTCCAGGTGATCCAGACCCTGTGGCAACGCGGCGTCCAGGTGATCCTGGCCCCCCGACACCTCCTCCGGATCCGGTTCCTTAAAGAAAAACTCGCCCGCCGGGGCCTGCCCTACTTCCTGTGGAGCCAGGCCCCGGGCGAAGGCATCCTGCTGGTGGATACCCTCGGGGAACTCTGGCACCTGTACCAGCTGGCAGACCTCGCCTTCGTGGGCGGCACCCTGGCCCCCATCGGCGGCCACAGCCTGATTGAGCCCGCGTATCACGGCGTGCCCGTGCTCTACGGCCCCTATGTGTTCCATGTCCAGGACATGGCCCGGGGACTGGAACGCTTCGGGGGCGGCCGACGGGTTCAGGACGCCCGGGAACTGGAACACTGGCTCCTGTATCTCCTGGAACATCCGGAGGAACGGCGGCGCATGGGACAAAACGCCCGCAGGTTCGTGGACACCTTCCGCGGAGCCACCCGCCGCACCTATGCATACCTGAGGCCCTACCTCCCATCATGAAACCGGGAACCCTCTTTGTGGTGGCGCTGCCCATCGGCAACCTGGGGGACCTCTCACCCCGGGCCCGCGAGGTGCTGGCCTCGGTGAACCTGATCCTGGCCGAGGATACCCGCCACACCGGCCGCCTGCTCCGGCAACTGGGCATCGCCACGCCCCTGCTCTCGTACCATGAACACAACGAGGAACGGCGGGTGCCCGAGGTGTTGAAGCATCTGCAGCAGGGGGCGTCGGTGGCCCTGGTATCCGATGCCGGCACCCCCCTGGTGTCGGACCCCGGGTTCCGCCTGGTGCGGGCGGCCCGCGAGGCCGGTGTGCCCGTGATCCCGGTGCCCGGCCCCTCGGCGGTGATCGCGGCCCTGTCGGTGTCCGGGTTTCCCACCGACCGCTTCGCCTTTGAGGGGTTCCCGCCCCGAAAACCTGGAAAATTAAAGTGCTACCTGGAGGATCTCCGGCACGAGGACCGCACTCTGGTGTTCTTTGAAAGCGTACACCGGGTGGTGCGGTTCCTGGAAACCCTGCGGGAGGTCTGGGGCGATGTGCCCGTGTTCGTGGCCCGCGAGATGACCAAACTCCACGAAACCTACCTGTACGGCCGAATTTCCGAGGTGTTGCCCCGGATCGTGCCCCGGGGCGAGTTCGTGGTGGTGGTGCCCGGGAGGAAGTACCGTGAAAGACTGGAAAGAGAGCCTGCGGAAGGGGTTTGATCCTTTGGTTCGGGCGCTGGGACGGGCCGGCATCCATCCCAATGTGCTGACCGTGGCCGGGTCGCTCCTGGCCCTGATCCCGGCCTGGTTGCTGGCCCAGCACCGGTTCCTGGCCGCCGGCATCGCCCTCGCCCTCACCGCTCCCTTTGACTTCCTGGACGGCCAGCTCGCCCGCCATACCGGCAAAACCACCCGCTTCGGCGCCCTCCTGGATTCCACCCTGGATCGTGTGAGCGAGTTCCTGCTGTTCGGCGGGTACCTGCTGTACTTCCGCGGGCATCCGGCCCTGCAGGTGCAGCTCTTTTTCCTCTTGATGTTCGCGTTGCTCGTAAGCTATGTGCGGGCACGGGGCGAAGGCCTGGGGGTGTCCACCAGCGCCGGCCCCATGGATCGCGCCGGCCGGTACCTCGCCTATGTCCTGCTCACCCTGGCCGGACCCCGGGTGTTCGCCCTCGGAGTGCCGGTTTTGCTTGTACTGGTGGCCCTTACCGTTGTTCGGCGTATGGCCGCCCTGTATAATTCGCTGAATTCCAAGTAAGGAGGCATTGGCATGGCGGACAACAAGATTCGTGTGGCCATCATCGGCGTCGGAAACTGCGCGTCCAGCCTGGTGCAGGGTGTGTACTTTTACAGGAACGCCAAGGAAGACGAACAGATCCCCGGCATCATGCACCCGGTGCTCGGCAACTATCACATCCGCGATATTGAGTTCGTGGCCGCTGTGGATATTGACCGGCGGAAGGTGGGCAAGGATCTGGCCGAGGCCATCTTCGCACCCCCCAACAACACCTATAAGTTCACCGATGTGCCCAAAACCGGAGTGAAGGTGCTCCGGGGCATGACCCACGACGGCATCGGCAAGTACCTGGAGGGGGTCATTGAAAAGGCACCCGGCCCCACCGACGACATCGCCCGCATCTTCAAGGATGAGGGCGTGGATGTGGTGGTCAACTTCCTGCCCGTGGGCAGCGAAGAGGCCACCAAATGGTATGTGGAACAGGTGCTCCAGGCCGGTGCGGCCTTTGTGAACGGCATCCCCGTGTTCATCGCCACCTCCCCCTACTGGTCCAAGCGCTTCAAAGAGGCCGGCCTGCCGCTTCTGGGCGATGACATCAAGAGCCAGGTGGGCGCCACCATCCTGCACCGCACCCTGGTGCAACTCTTCCTGGACCGCGGCGTGCGGCTGGACCGCACCTACCAGATCAACTTCGGCGGCAACACCGACTTCCTGAACATGCTGGAACGGGAACGCCTGCACTCCAAGAAGATCTCCAAAACCCAGGCGGTGACCTCGCTCCTGCCCTACGACATCGGCGAGGAGAACGTGCATGTGGGGCCCTCGGACTACATCCCCTGGCTCAAGGACCGCAAATGGTGCTACATTCGCATGGAAGGCACCACCTTCGGCAATGTGCCCCTCAACCTGGAAGTGAAGCTGGAGGTCTGGGATTCCCCCAATTCCGCGGGCGTCATGATCGACGCCATTCGCTGCGCCAAGATCGCCAAGGACCGGGGGCTGGCCGGGCCCATCATTGAACCCTCGGCCTACTTCTTCAAGTCGCCGCCCAAGCAAATCCCCGACTTTAAGGCCCGGGAACTCCTGGAGGCCTGGATCCGGGGCGAGGGATCGGAAAAGAAGGCCAAGGGCGGCAAGAAGTCCTAAGCCCCTCGCGTTTGCATGGCCCGCTGGGGTTTCTTCATCACCTTTGAGGGGGTGGAGGGAAGTGGCAAGTCTACGCTGGCCACTTCCCTCGCCCACTCCCTGGAATCCCTGGGCTTCCAGGTGGTGCTCACCCGGGAACCCGGCGGCACCCCAGTGGGCGAGGAGATCCGCACCGTGCTCCTCCGCCGCGGCCAGGAAATGGAAGGCTGGACCGAGGCGTTCCTCTTCTTTGCCGCCCGGTACCAGCATGTGCGCCGGGTCATCCTGCCCGCCCTGCAGAACAGCCGGATCGTCATCTCCGACCGGTTCTCGGATTCCACCTTCGCCTACCAGGGGTTCGGCCGGGGGGTGCCCCTACGCCTTCTGCAGCGCCTCAACAAACTGGCCACCCTGGGGATTCAACCCAACCTTACCTTCCTGATTGATCTGCCGCCTTCAGAAGGGCTCCGGCGGAAGAACCAGGGCGAAATCACCCGGTTTGAAGACGAAAAGCTGCGGTTCCACGAGCGCATCCGGGAGGGCTACCTGAAACTGGCCCACCGGGCCAAAAAGCGGTTCCGGGTGCTGGACGGCACCCAGCCCCTGGACACCCTGCAGCAAGAAATCCTGGAAACCACCCTCCGGCGGCTGCGGGAGAAGGGAAAGTACCGCGGGCCGATACCGCCTTATCATTTAAATCCTTAGCGTGAAACTCCAGCACAGCCAAAAAGGAGGAAAAGCGATGAAGCGCACCCTCGTGCTTTGGACCGTAGTGGCAGCCCTGGCCCTCGCCGGCTGCAGCAAAAAGGACGAAGGCGGTGAGGGCGGCGGCAACACCGGGGGTGGCACCGGTTCCGGCTCCGGAAACCTGGCCGTCGTGGCGGTGGTGTCCCCACAGCTGACCTATGCGGAACTGCAGGATACCCTGGGCCAGCCCATTGCCGACGCTGAAGTCCGGATCAACGGTGTTCTTCTGAGCCCCGCGGGCCCTGGGTTCTACATGACCAACAGCGTCACCTACGCCAAGGGCGAGACCTACACCCTGAGCATCAATGCCGAGGGCTACGGCTCCGCCGAGGCCACGGTGACCGCACCCAATATTGACAGTTTGAAGATCACGGCTCCGAACGACGGCGCCCAGCTGGAACCCAACACCGCCATCCAGGTGAACTGGTCTTACTACGGCGGCGAAAACAACGGCCTGGTGGGCCTGAGCCTGGACTACACCAGCCCCACCGACACCACCACCTACGAATCGGGCATCCTGGATGGCGCCACCACCAGCCACACGATCCCGGCCGAGGCCACGGCCCTGGAGGGTGAGGCCTCCATCAGCGTGTCGGCCGGCGACTTCGCCGTGATTGAGGGCCTGCCGGATCCCGATCCCACCGATGACTTTGAAGGTTCCATCTTCGGTGTGGTGACTTACGACGATGTGTCCGTGACCATCGGCAGCGGCGGTGGAGGTGCGGAAGGGCAGTGGATGGGAACCCTCTCCGGTACCATGGACAACAGCGCCGCCGGGGGCTACTGGACCTATCCGGTGGTAGGGAACCCTCTGGCCAATGTGGGCTTCATGGTGGCCACGGATCAGGATACGGTGTACCTGGGCGGCAATACCGACACCTGGCCGCCGCAGAACCTGAACCTGATCAGCGAGGACTTCCAGACCACCATGACCATTTCCGGCGAACTCGTGGGCTCCGACAGTGTGGCCGGCACTTGGGAGATGAGCGGCGTCCACAATGGGTCCGGCACCTGGGGAGGCCATCGGGTCGCCCGGTAATCCAGGGACTTTGCGAGAAACCTCTTGGGCGGGGCACCCGGTGCCCCGCCCGTCTTTTTGTCGTTTTCCGGTTCGGGCGTCGTATAATAACACCAACCGAGGTTTTCCCATGGCCGACTTTTACCAGAACCGTGTGCCCACCTTTCCCCTGCTCCGCAGGGATGCGCTGCCCGTTCTGGAAGAACATCTGGAAACCATCAACCGGAAACGCCCCATCGGGGTCATCATCCCCGCCCTCTTCACCGACCTGGCCAGCGAGGCCATGGCCGGCATCATTCAGGAACTCGCCCGGGCCCGGTTTATCCATCGCATCTATGTGAGCCTGGATCGGGCCCAGCGCGAGCAACTGCCCGAGGCCCAACGCATCCTGAAGGACATCGCCGACCGAACCGTGGTCATCTGGAACGACAGCCCGGGGATCCAGGAACTCACCGACCGGGTGCAACGGGTGTTGCCCCTGGGCCCCCGCGGCAAGGGCCGGGCCGTGTGGACCGCCCTGGGCTATGCCCTGGCCAAGGGCGAGGTGCGCATCCTGGCGTTCCACGATGCCGACATCATCACCTATTCCAAGGATCTGCTGGTGCGGTTGCTCTATCCCGTGGCCGCACTCGGGTACCAGTTCTCCAAGGGCTACTACGCCCGGTACCAGGACCGGCTGTACGGCCGAGTGGTGCGCCTTTTTTACTTCCCCTTCCTCCGTGCCCTCCGCACCCTGTTCGGTCCCCTGGACTTTCTGGACTTCATGGCCGATTTCCGGTACCCCCTGTCGGGCGAGTTCGCCCTGCGGGCCGAGATTGCCTGGGATGTCCGCTATCCCTCGGACTGGGGCATTGAGGTGGGGATCCTCTCGGAGATCTATCGGCTGGTGACCTCTCCAGGGATCTGCCAGGTGGAGATCGCCGACCGGTACGATCACAAACACCAGGCCCTGGTGGCCAAGAAGCGGCACCGGGGCATCCTCCGCATGGTCACCGACATCGCCCGCACCTTCTTTACCGCCCTGGGCGCCCAGGGCCTGGTGATGTCCGATGAACTCTTCAGCACCCTGCGCCTCACCTATCTTTCCAACGCCCGGGAGATCGTGGAAACCTATGCCAACCTGGCCCGTTTCAACCGGCTCCACTACGACCTGCATGCCGAACACTCCATGGTGGAAGAGTTTGCCCGATCCTTTGACATTGCAGTGGACGAGTTCAAGAAGTATCCTTTTGGCTCCCCGCTGATTCCCAATTGGCGGCGGGTGGATTCCGCCATTGAGGGGGCTCTTCAGCACCTCGTAGAGGTGGTGGAACAGGAGAACCCCCTGGCATGAGGGGGCTCGGGGAACAAGCCCAAGCAAGGAGGCAACCGTGGAGGTCTTGAAACACGATGTACTGGTCCTCGGAGCAGGCATCGCAGGATTGCGCGCAGCCATAGAACTGAACCGGGCCTCCGGGGGGAAGCTGGACATCGGTATCCTCTCCAAGGTGCAACTCATGCGGGCGCACTCGGTTTGCGCAGAGGGGGGCACCGGTGCGGTCCTGCGCACCGAGGAGGGCGACAGCTTTGAGCTCCACGCCTGGGACACTGTGAAGGGGTCCGACTTCCTGGCGGACCAGGATACGGTGTTCCGGTTCGTGGAGACCATGCCCCGGGAGATCCTGCTCTTAGACCACTGGGGCATGCCCTGGTCGCGGAGGCCCGACGGCCGGATTGACCAGCGGCGCTTCGGCGGCCACTCCTTCCCCCGCGCCACCTTCGC
>JALXEF010000022.1 GCA_027069855.1 Caldifarciminota bacterium | reverse complement strand
CGGGAACCCGTGGAGGATGTGGGCCGGAACCTGGAACGCTGGGTGGACGGCATCGTGGCCCGGGTGTTCCAGCACGAAACCCTGGAAACCCTGGCCCGCGTCACCCGGATCCCTGTGGTCAATGCGCTCTCCGACCGTGAACACCCCTGCCAGGCACTGGCCGATTACCTCACCATCTACGAACACGCCCACACCTGGAAGGTGCACCTGGCCTTCATCGGCGACGGCAACAATGTGGCCACCTCCCTGATGCTCATGACCGCTATGCTCGGCGGCACCTTTGTGATTGCCTCGCCCAAGGGCTACGAACCGCCCCGCAAATATGTGGAAAAGGCCCGGGAGATCGCCCGCGAAACCGGGGCCGAGATCCGCATCACCCACGATCCCCGGGAGGCGGTGAAGGGGGCCCACTTCATCTACACCGATGTATGGGCCTCCATGGGCCAGGAGGCCGAAGCCGAGGAACGGCGCCGCGTGTTCCAGCCCTATCAGGTGAATCGGGGACTTCTGAGCTACGCGCCTGAAGACGCCAAGGTGATGCACTGCCTGCCGGCCCATCGCGGCGAGGAAATCACCGCCGATGTACTGGACTCCCCCCGATCGGTGGTGCTGGACCAGGCGGAAAACCGCCTGTACACCGAAATGGCCCTGCTGCTGCACCTCTTTGCGCGGGGCAGGGTGTAGAAAAATCGTGCAAAGCCATAGGTTCTACGGGGCTTCCTTTCCACGGGAAGCCCCGTTTTCCTTTTAAGGAGGCGTTCTATGCGGATCAAGTATGGGAAGGTCATCGCCCTCCTGGGGCTGAGTGCGCTGCCCCTGCTGGCCGGGGTTTCCACGGAACACACCGGCTCCACGATCATCCTCCGGGTTACCGCTCCCCAAAAGGCTCAGTTGCAACCCCTGTCCACACCCCAGGGCGACTTTGTACGCCTGGTGTGGCCCGACCTGGGGGTTACGGCCTCCATCGGAGACCCCCAGGTGCCGGTCCTCAGGCGGCTGTTCCTGGCCGCCCGTCCCCAGGACCTGGAGGTCAGCGTTCGCGTGCTCCATCGCCACACCATCGCCCTGGGCGAAACCCCGCTGGCACCGGTCCAGCCTCCGGTTCCCAAGATCCCCGGCGCCCGGGTGCCCTTCGCCTGGAACCGGGACCGCTACCAGGAGGCCACCCCCTACCCTGAGACCCTCTGGCGCGTGGAATCCGCCGGTACCCTTCGGCACCAGCCCCTGGTGCTCCTGGAGGTGTTTCCGGTTCAGTACCATCCTCTGAGGAATGAGGTGGACCTCCTGGATCTGGAAATCACCGTGCGGGTTCGGAACACCGGGCTCCGCCATCCCGAGTACCTGAGCGCCCCCTTCTTAGACGAACTGCGGCGGCTCGTGGTCAACAACGACGCCCTCCGCCGGGTGCCCCCGGCACCGGTCGGCTACCTGATCCTCGTTCCCGATGCCTATGTGAACACGGTTCAGCCCTATGCGCAATGGCTCAACGCCCGGGGATATCATGTCACGGTAACCCCCCTGTCGGACATCGGCTCCTCCCCCACCAACACCCAGATCCGGGCATACATCCAGAACGCCTACAACACCTGGGCAATCCCGCCCACCTTTGTACTGCTGGTGGGGGATGTAGACCAGATCCCCCACTTCACCGGCCAGGGTCCCGACAATCCGGACACCGACCTGAACTACGGTCTGATGGACGATTCCGACTACTTCCCCGACCTCTATGTGGGCCGGTGGAGCGTGAGTTCCGCCGATGAACTGGCCGCTGTGGTGAACAAAACCCTGGCCTACGAACAAACGGCCTGGTCCCAGGGCCGGGCCTGGGCCCAACGGGCCTACTTCATGGCGTCTGACGACGGCAGTTACCACGATGTGGCCGAGGGAACCCACCTCTATGCCATGGGCATCGTGCGGGCCCACGGCATGATCGCCGATTCCCTGTTTGAGTACTACGGCACCGGCACCCCCGTGGCCACAGCCCTCAACGACGGTCGGGCGCTGGCTGTGTACTCCGGCCATGGCTACGAAGAGGGATGGGCCGGCCCGTCCTTTGACACCACCGATATCCACAACCTGACCAACACCGACCGCTATCCGATGGTGCAGAGTTTTGCCTGCCTGACGGGTTCCTATGCCTCCTACGACGAGTGCTTTATGGAGGCCTGGCTGCGGGCCCAGGACAAGGGCGCGGTGGTGGCCCTGGGCTCCTCGGTAACCTCCTACTGGGATGAGGACGATATTCTGGAACGCCGCATGTTTGACGCCCACTTTGACTCCGCCATCGTGTGGGTGATGGGCTTCGTGAACAACGCCAAATACGCCCTGTACCTCCACTACGGGAATACCAGCACCGTGCGGCGCTACTTCGAGATGTACAACCTGTTCGGGGCCCCGTCGGTGGACCTGTTTACCCAGGTCCCCGAAACCCTGTATGTGAGCCACCCGGCAACGGTGCCCGGCGGCGCCGCGTCCATCACCTTTACCGTCACCGACCCCTCAGGGGCGGTGGCCGAAGCCCTGGTGGGCGTGCGGAACCAAAACGACGAACTCCTGGCCTCGGGGTACACCGACGCCTCGGGCGAGGTGACCCTTCCGGTAAACCCCTCCCCCGGCGACACCCTCCTGGTGACCGTTACCGCCCACAACCATACCCCGTCCTACAGCCAGATCCTTACCAATGTGGAGGGCCCCTATGTGCTGCTGCAATCCTGGGTTCTTAACGACGAGAACGGCGACGAGCATCCCAATCCCGGGGAATCCGGCACCCTTGCGGTGTGCGTGAAGAACTACGGCAACCAAACCGCCTACGGCGTGATGGGCACCCTCACCGGCCCGTCGGGGGTCACTATCACCGACGACCAGGAGTCCTTCGGCACCCTTGCGCCCGGCGACTCGGTGATCGTCGCCGACGCCTACGCGATGGTCTTCGGCCAGGACCTGGCCGACGGGCAAACCCTGCCCTTCACCCTCACCTTTACCTACTCGCTGGGGGATCCCACGGCCTCGGACTTCTCCATGACCGTGTACGCACCGCTCCTCAACCTGGGAACGGTAACGGTTCAGGATTCCGGAGGCGATGGAGCCATAGACCCCGGAGAGCGGATCACCCTTTTCGCCGCGGCCCGGAACGACGGACATCTGGCCGTCTCCGGCGTCACCGGCATCCTTCGCACCCAGGATCCCTACCTGGTCCTGATAGACTCCCTCGCCGACTACGGCACCGTGGATGTGGGCGCCGAGGTGCAGGGCTCGGGGTTTGAGTTCCGGTCGGACCCCTCCACCCCACTGCACCATCAGGCCACCCTGACCGTCACCTGGACCTCGGGCTTCTACGAGTTCACCGACACCTTCCAGATCCAGATCGGGGCCGGCGGCCATTTCCTGGTATGGGACCCCGATCCCAATCACTCCTCCGGCCCGGTCATCTACAGCATCCTCAAGGATTCCCTGGGCTATGTGGGGGACTACACCACCAACCTGGCCGAGTACGCCGACGAACTCCCCTACTACCAGAGCCTCTTCGTTTGCGTGGGGATCTACAGTGACAACTACCGGATCCTGGAGGGCAGCGACGAGGCCCAGTGGATTGAAGACTATCTGGCCACCGGTGGTCGGGTGTACCTGGAGGGCGGCGATGTGTGGTACTACGACCCCAACTCGGCCGACGGCCACGACTTCGGCCCCACCTTCGGAATCAACGCCACCGCGGACGGCTCCGGCGACCTGGCCACGGTCCTGGGCCAACCGGGCACCTTCACCGAGGGCATGAGTTTCACCTACGGGGGCGAAAACAGCTGGATTGACCACTTGGAGCCCTCGGCTTCCACGGCCTTCCTGATCCTTGCCAATTCCTCGCCCTCTTACGGCTGCGGCGTGGCCAACGACGCCGGCACCTACAAAACCGTCGGTCTCTCCTTTGAACTGGCAGGCCTCGGCGGCGGTTCCACCTCCCGGAGCGACCTGCTTCAGGCCATCATGGAGTTCTTCCTGGGCACCGGTGGCACACCCGACCTCGCCCTGTCGCCCACGGCCTTCCAGGAAACCACACAGCCCGGCGATTCCGTGGTGCAAACCCTCACCCTCCAGAACCTGGGCGACGGCACCCTCCGGTTCACCCTCTCCTACCGCGCCACCCGCTCCACCCGCACCCCTCGCCCCCTGCATCCCTCCAAAACCTTCCGGGAGCAAAAGGGCCTGCCTGAACCGAAGGGCAATCCCCAAACCAGGGGCGCCGGCGGGCCCGACGCCTTCGGTTACCAGTGGCGGGATTCCCACGAACCCGACGGCCCAACCTTCGCCTGGGTAGACATCTCCTCGGTGGGCACACCGCTGGGCCTCGCCGATGACGACGACGCCGTTGTAGACCTGCCCTGGGGCTTCCCCTTCTACGGCAACACCTTTTCCTCGGTTAGGGTTTCCTCCAACGGCTATCTCACCTTCGGCACCGATGGCACCGATTACACCAACGACCCGATCCCCGATGGAACCGACCCCAACGCCCTGATCGCTCCCTTCTGGGACGACCTGAACCCCTCCTCCGGGGGTGAGGTGTACACCTACTACGATGCCTCCTCGGACCGTTTCATTGTGGAGTGGTACCAGGTTCCCCATTACGGGGCCAGCGCTCCCTACACCTTTGAGGCGATCCTCTATCCCAACGGCCGGATTGTGTTCCAGTACCTGGACCTGCAGGGAGACCTCACCTCGGCCACGGTGGGGATTGAAAACGCCGCGGGCGACGACGGCCTGCAGGTGGTGTACAACGCCGCCTACCTGGAAAACAACCTGGCCGTGGAGATCTGGTACCAAACACCGTGGCTTCGCTTCTCCCCCGGGAGCGGCACCCTGCAACCCGGCGAAACCCTCCCAGTTCGTGTGGTGATGGACGCCTCAGAGCTGGACGAAGGCACCTACCGCGACACCCTGTATGTCCACAGCAACGACCCCGACGAAAGCGTGGCGGCGGTTCCCGTGACCCTGATCGTACAGAACTGGCTGTACGGCGACCTGGACCAGGACGGCCTGTTGACCGCCCAGGATATAGACCTGCTCGCCCAGTACCTCTACCTTAAGGGTCCGGCACCGGATCCGCTGGAGATCGCGGATGTCAACCGGGATGGCCAGGTCAACGACGCCGACCTGGTGGCCCTGTGTCGCCAGGTGATGGGCTCCCGGCGGATTCCGGCCCGGATTCTCCTCCTCAAGAAAGCCAGGAGGTGAGCGAAATGGAGCACCATCCTCCCCGTCGGCTCTATCGGTCGCGGCGCGACCGGATGCTGGCCGGCGTGTGCGGCGGCATCGCCGAGTACCTGGAGATTGATCCCATCCTGGTGCGGCTGGTCTTCCTGGCCCTGCTCTTTTCAGGGGTCGGTGTGCTCCTGTACCTGGTGGCCTGGATCCTGATCCCTGAAGAGCCCCTGGATCGGGAGGCGCCTCCCTCCCGGGAAACCGACGAGGAACACCTGCATCGGGTGCGCCGGAACACCGGCATCCTTCTCATCGTGGTGGGGGCCCTCCTGTTGATCGGCGAGTTCTTTCCGGCCTGGGACATCTTCCGGCTGTGGCCCCTCCTGCTGATCCTTCTGGGCATCTATCTGCTGCAAAGGAGGCCGTAAATGTTCTGGATTCTGGGTGTCCTCTGGGGCTTTTTGGCGGGCGGCCCTTCGGTGTCGGCCGTGCCTCCGGAACTCGCCCTCTGGACCAACCCCGCAGCCCTGGGGCTCTTCCAGGGCACCGTAATGCACGCAGATCTCTTGGATCGTTCCGGCTGGCTGGGTGTGGCCTACGGCCCCCTGGCCTACGGCATCTCTTCGGACCGTACCCTGCGGCTGGCCGCCGGGGCCGCCGTCAAGGGCCCCCTGCGGCTGGGCGTCACGGTGGAAACCGGAAACCAGACGACGGCCGGCCTGGGCTGGCTGTATCGCCTGCGCTACTTCTCCCTGGGAGGTTCCCTGGAGGCTCAACAGGACCGGGCTTATCACGCGGCCGCCGGCCTGGCTCTGCGGCCGGGCACCGACCGAATCACCCTGTACGCCGATCTTCTGGCCTCGGCCCCGGATTTCCAGACCTCACCGGACCTGCGCTGGCAGGCAGGCCTGTATCTTCAGCCTGTGAACGGGATTCATCTGGCGGCCTCGGTCAACGCCACGCCGGACCTGGAGGACTACACCCTTCGGGCGGGCCTGGATGTCGCGCTGGACCACCTGCGCCTCGGGGTGGGCTTCGGCACAGACCAGCACACCGGGGTCACCGTGGCCTACAACCGGGCCCGGTATCCCTCCTGGGTTCCCATGCGCCGGTACCTGAAGGCCACCCTGCAGACCCCGGCTTCCGAGGATCCCCAGATCGGCCTGTTTTCCCGGAAACCCTCCTTCACCGAGTACCTGTGGGCCCTTCGGCGGGCCCGCCACGATCCCTCGGTGGGCGCCCTGTTCCTCAACCTGGAAAACCCCGGCGCCCTTTCCTGGAGCCAGATTGAAGAGCTCCACCGGGAAATCCAGGGCCTGCGGCGGCAGAACAAACCCGTGGCCGTGTACCTGGAAACCCTCACCCTGAAGGGCCTGTACCTGGCCAGCGCCGCCGACCTCATCGTGATGCCCCCCACCGGCATCGTGTTGCTGATCCACCTGGGGTCCGAGAAGGTTTACCTCAAACACGCCCTGGAAAAACTGGACATTGAAGTGCAGGCCCCCCATATCGGCCGGTACAAGTCGGCCGTGGAACCCTTGATCCGGGATCGGATGTCCGAGGCCGACCGGGAGCAAACCCGGGCCTTTCTGGAAGACCTGGGCGGCACCGTGCGCCGGGCCATCCTGGACCACGGCGGCCTCCAGCCCCATCTTCTGGATTCCCTGCTCTACCACGGCTTCCTGGGCAGCGCCGAGGAGGCGGCCCGGCTGGGCCTCGTGGACACCGTCATCCCCCGCCACCGGGTGGAACAAAGCCTGCGAGAGATCTGGCATCTGCGCCGGAGCCAATCCTGGACCGCCTATGCCACCGAACAGGTGTACACCTTCCGCTGGACCCCGGAGAAACCCCGGGTGGCCGTGGTCACGCTGGAAGGCAGCATCGTTACGGGCAAAAGCGGCACCTCCCCCTGGCCCCTCATCGGCGGGAAGCACATCGGCTCGTCGTCGGTGGCCGCGGTGCTGAGGAAACTCCGCGATGATCCGTCGGTGAAGGCCGTGGTGCTGCGGGTCAACTCCCCGGGCGGCTCGGCCCTGGCTTCGGACATCATCTGGCAGGCGGTCCGGGACCTCCGCGAGAAAAAGCCCGTGGTGGTTTCCATGGGCCAGGTGGCGGCCTCCGGCGGCTACTACATCTCCAGCGGGGCCGACGCCATCCTGGCCGAACGCAACACCATCACCGGGTCCATCGGGATTCTCGCCACCAAACTCTCCCTGGGACGCCTGTTCCAGCGCTGGGGAATCACCCGGGATACCGTGTTGCTTTCCCCCCATGCCGACGCCTGGTCGCTGTGGCGGCCCATGACCGATGAGGAACTGCAGGCCCTGCAAACCTACCTGCACCAGGGGTATCAGGTGTTTCTCCAGCGGGTGAGCACCGGACGACATCTGCCCGTGGCCCGGGTGGACTCCCTGGGCCAGGGTCGGGTGTGGTCGGGCCTCCGGGCCGACTCCCTGGGGCTGGTGGATTCCCTGGGCAATGTGGTGACCGCCATCCACGAAGCAGCCCGCCGCGCCGGCCTCAAGGAGGGCGAATACCGGCTGGTGGTGTACACCACCCAACCCCGGGCCCTGGGCTTCCTGAACCTGCTCCAGGCCCAGGCCTGGCAACACCCCTGGGACCTGTGGCTCCGGGAACCCTACCTGTACTACCTGGGATCCTGGAGCCTGCCGCTTCCGTGACAGCGGCTACAAAACAGCCGCCGGGTCATAGCAACTGAAGGGCAAAAACGGCTGCAGGGTCAAAGGCTTCGGGTTTTCCAGGATCCCCGATAGGAAAGAACGACCAACCAGGGAGATTCCGCAGCCCTACCGCACCGCACTCCAAAAGTTGCCACCGCCACTAAAGCGGCTCCTGCGGAGTCCCCCTCAATCCTCCCCTCAAGGGGAGGAAGTTGTTGGGCAACAAGGGGTTATAGGCAATCCAGCTTCTCTGGGAGTGAGGCGTAGGGACTTAGCGACAACCGTACCTGAGAGGATATTACAAATCGCCGCTGAAGCGACTCCTGCCAAAGATCTCAGCCGATGGCCACCCCGTAGGAGCGGCTTCAGCCGCGACGAACGAATCGTCCCCGCCCCCGGTGGGCGGGGATTGAGGGGAGGGGGTGCAGCCCGCAGGGCTGCAAGGTGTAGGAGCGGCTTTAGCCGCGATAAATTTTGAA
>JALXEF010000021.1 GCA_027069855.1 Caldifarciminota bacterium | reverse complement strand
TTCGGGTTCTGGGGCAGCGGGATGGGGATGTTAGAGTGCGCCGGGCGGCAGCCAGGGCTTTAGGGAAGATGGGATCGTCAGCGGCAACGGAAGAGGTGGTGGCTGCTCTGGTGCGGGCTCTGAAGGATCGGGATGGGGATGTGCGCCGTGTGGCGGCCGAGGCTTTAGGGAAGATGGGATCGTCAGCGGCAACGGAAGAGGCGGTGGCTGCTCTGGTGCGGGCTCTGGGGGATATGAGATGGTGGGTGCGCGAGGCAGCGGCCGAGGCTTTAGGGAAGATGGGATCGTCAGCGGCAACGGAAGAGGTGGTAGCTGCTCTGGTGCGGGCTCTGGGGGATGTGAGATGGTGGGTGCGTGAGGCAGCGGCCGAGGTTTTGGGGAAGATGGGATCGTCAGCGGCAACGGAAGAGGCGGTAGCTGCTCTGGTGCGGGCTCTGGGGGATCGGAGAGGGCGGGTGCGCGAGGCGGCGGTTAAGGCTTTGGGGGCGGTGTCTCCGGGGATTCGTACTCTGTCGTTGGCCCGCCGGGTGGCCCGGGCTTTGTGGTGGCGGCTCACGGATTGGTTTAGATCTGTACGCAATGCCGCCTATGAAGCCCTGGAGCCCGTGGTGACCCGGCTCACCGAGTTACAGGTGGCCGGGCTGCCACCTTTGGATCCCCTCCATCCCCCAACGCCGCCGCGGTGGCGCAATGCCATAGCCCGCGGACTTCGGTGGATAGTGTGGGGGACCGTGCTTGTCAGTATCCTCCTGGCAACTTTATTGATAGACTCGGTACGGCAGGTTCTGGACGAGCGCTTGCGCTCCTGGATTCAAAAATTAACCACACCCAAGCTGGTGATCTTCATATTGGTGCTGGGTGTGCTGGCAGCTCTCCTTCAAGTTTTGCGCCAACGGCTGGAGCGATCCTGAAACGGTGCCATGTGTGACTTTTGAGCACCCTGTAGCGAATCCATGCCTCACCTGCCGCCACGGCGGGCTTTCCACGCGAGCAGGCTGCTCATCAAAAACAGAAAGGCCAGGGCATTGCCGAAACGGCCCGGCGCGCCCACATCCAGCACCAAGTAGCCCGTGCGGAGCATGTGCAGAAGCAGCAGGTACCGCACGATGAGCTGGGGTGCAATGAGGGTGTGGTATAGCATGTACGCCCTGGCCGCCTGGGGAATTTCGCGCCATCGCATGGTGTACCTCCGCCGTCTGCCCTTTTGGTTTGCCGCCTAAAAGGTATTGCTCCGATTGTAACAGTGGGAGGGAAGCGAATCTTGAGGTTCCAGCGTTTTCTACAGGCTGTTTTGGAAAAGCCCAAAGTGTTTCATAGCATCGCCCTCCATCGTGGAAGGCGTTGGATAATTATACGCGTTTTGTCTTTGGTCCGGTGGAGATGGTGCCTCGGCACCGCTTTGAAATCCCCCTCCCCTCAATCCCCGCCCACCAGGGGCGGGGAGGAGTTGGTGTCTGGCCCACCAGGAAGGGGGACGACACAATGGGGCCCCCCAGCAGGCATAGATGATTTGGAGTGTGGCTCGACACCAGGGACGGGGAGGATTTTGATCGTTGCGGCTCGGCGTTGCCTCTGTAAATCCCTCTGTTGTGCCCTACGGGCAGGCCCCGGATAATATCAACGCCTTGAACATCCGGAATTTCAGCATCATCGCCCACATTGACCACGGCAAATCCACGCTGGCGGACCGGTTCCTGGAAATCACCCGAACCCTCCGCCCGGAGGAGATCTCTGAACAGGTGCTGGACTCCATGGACCTGGAACGCGAACGGGGAATCACCATCAAAATGCACCCCGTGCGCATGGAGTACACCTACCGGGGCGAAACCTACATCCTGAACCTCATTGATACCCCGGGCCATGTGGACTTTTCCTACGAGGTTTCCCGGTCGCTGGCCGCCTGCGAAGGCGCCCTGCTCCTGATTGACGCCACCCAGGGCGTGGAGGCCCAAACCATCGCCAACCTGTACCTGGCCCTGGAACAGGACCTCGTGATCCTGCCCGTGATCAACAAGATTGACCTGCCCAACGCCGATGTGGACCGCGTGAAACAGCAGATCTACGACCTCCTGGGGCCGGAGGAAGAGGTGTACCTGGTGTCGGCCAAGGAGGGCTGGGGCGTGGAGGAACTGCTGCAGGCCATCATTGAAAAGATTCCGCCGCCCAAGGGCGACCCCCAAAAACCCCTGCAGGCCCTGGTGTTCGACGCCGTGTTTGATGAGTACCGGGGCGCCATCCCCTTCGTGCGGATCTTTGAGGGCACCGTGAAGCCCGGCGACCGCATCCGGTTTAAGTCCACCGGACTCACCTATGAGGTCACCGAAGTGGGCTACTTCAAGCCCCATCGGGTGCCCGCCCCGCGGCTTGTGGCCGGAGAGGTGGGCTATATCGCCGCGGGCATCAAGGATATCCGCCAGGCCCGGGTGGGCGATACCATCGTGCTGGCGCGCTTTCCCGAAACACCGGCCCTGCCCGGCTACCGG
>JALXEF010000020.1 GCA_027069855.1 Caldifarciminota bacterium | reverse complement strand
TATGGTCGATTTCCGCAATGATGCCGCGTTCCCAGGGTTTGGCGACGCGTTTGCCCACGATGTCGGCGCCGAGTTCAAAGAACACCCACGCCACAAACCCGATGACAACGATCCACAGAACGATTTTTACGCGCTTGCGCAGGCCGTACATGAACATAGTGCCTTAGTATAGTCGGGACGCTGCGGCACGGCAAGGCGATGGGGAGGCAGAAACGGTCAGGCAGGGGGCTTTTAGAAAAACCGGCAACTATGAAGAGGTTTCGGCCAGGGCGAGAGAAAAACCCTCTTCGCGGGCATCCTCCTGCCGGTGGATTTGAGCCGGTTCCGTAAGGTAGGACCGCAGAATCGCGGCCGGGCGGGGGATCCTCGGATTGCTCCGGCTCATACCTCCGTCCCCACCGGTTTCACTTCGTCCCCCACAAAACTCCCTTTTCCGAAGGCCTCAAATTCTTCCGGGGTGTAGCCCAGGGCGTGGACCGGCTCCAGGATCCGGGCGGCGGCCATTCCCAGGACCTCCAGCCTTTCCCGAAGGTTCATGGAGGCGAAGTCGCGTGAAATAACCACCACATCAATGTCGCTGAAGGCCTTTTCCTTTGCCCGGGCGCGGGAGCCGTACAGGATCACCCTCTCGGGCCGAACCCCAAGCCTCTGCAGAGCCGCTTTGTAGCGCTCTATGATTTCAAGTGTCTTGCGATCCATTCCACCCTAATATACGCGGTCTGTGCCGGGAACCTCAAGCGCGGTGTGAAAGCAGTGAAGAGGATCAGGCCGATGTTTCGGCCAGGGGCCCGGCCTCGTGGAGGTGGTCTTCCAGTTTGAGGTACAGCTGGGCGGCCTTCCGGGCCATGCGGCGGACCCGGGCGATGTAGTCGGCCCGGCTGGAAACCGACAGGGCGCCCCGGGCATCCAGGATGTTGAACACATGGGACGCCTTGATGACAAAGTCGTAGCCCGGAAACAGGAGTTCCCGGTCCAACAGCCGGTGGGCCTCCTGCTCGTAGAAGTCAAAAAGGCGCCGATGAAAGTCCACATCGGCCTCTTCGTAGTTGTACACCGACCATTCCCACTCAAACCGGCGATAGACATCGCCCCAGGTGATCCCCTCGGTCCACACGATGTCAAAGATGGACTGCACGCCCTGCACATACATGGCGATGCGTTCCAGGCCGTAGGTGATTTCGGCGGGGATCACCTCCAGGTCAATGCCGCCGGCCTGCTGGAAATAGGTGAACTGGGTGATCTCCAGGCCGTCCAGCCACACCTCCCAGCCCAGGCCCCAGGCGCCCAGGGTGGGCGACTCCCAGTCGTCCTCCACGAAGCGCACATCGTGCTTTTCAATGGGGATGCCCAGGTGCCGCAGGGAGTCCAGGTACAGGTCCTGCACATTCTCCGGTGCGGGTTTCAGGATCACCTGGTACTGGTGGTACTGCTGCACCCGGTTGGGGTTCTGGGCGTAGCGGCCGTCCTTGGGCCGGCGGGTGGGCTCCACATAGGCCACCTTCCAGGGCTTCTTGCCCAGCACCCGCAGAAAGGTGGCGGGGTTGAAGGTGCCGGCGCCCACCTCGGAGTTGTAGGGCTGCATGATGACGCAACCCTGGCGGGCCCAGTAGTCCTGGAGCCGGAGGATGATCTCCTGAAAGGTCAGCACCTTGTCGGCCATCGGCGGAAAGTATAAGGGGCGGCCCGGTATCACCGGGCCGCCCCCTCGGATTTCGCCTACTCCTGGGCTTCCACTTCCACCTTCACCTCGGCGGTCACCTCGGGGTGCAGGCGGATGGGAACCCGGAAGGTGCCCAATTCCTTGATGGGCTCTTCCAGGATCACCATGTGCTTGTCAATCTCGTGGAAGCCCCGTTCCTGCAGGGCACGGGCGATGTCCTGGGTGCCGATGGACCCGAATACCTTGCCCTCTTCGGCGGTGCGCAGGGCAAAGGCGAGTTTGACCTTGCTGAGCTTCTTGGCGAGTTTCTCGGCGCGTTCGCGGCGCTTGGCTTCCTTTTGCTGCTGCTGGCGCTGGAGTTCCTGGAAGGCCTTGAGGTTGGACGGGGTGGCAGCGATGGCGAACCCCTGGGGAATCAGGTAGTTGCGGGCGTAGCCGTCGGCCACCTCCACGATGGCCCCCTTGGGCCCGAGCTTCGGATGGTCCTGGGTCAGGATGATCTTCATGGCTCACAGGTAGTAGGTTTCCACGAAGGGCAACAGCCCCATGATCCGGGCCCGTTTGATGGCCCGGGTGAGTTGCCGCTGATGGTACGCGCACAGGCCGGTGGACCGTCGGCCGAGGATCTTGCCGCGGGTGGTCAGGAACTTGCGCAGCCGCTCGTAGTCCTTGTAATCAATCCGGTCAATGCCGTCCCGGCAAAACTCGCACACCCTTTTCCTTCTTTTCTTCGGCATCGTTCACGCCTCCTTAAAAGGGCACATCGCTGTCGTTCACCGGTTCCTCGTCGATCACCGGCGGTGCCTCTTCTTCCACCACTTCCTCGCCCGTGGGCACCTTCTCC
>JALXEF010000019.1 GCA_027069855.1 Caldifarciminota bacterium | reverse complement strand
GGCATCAGCCCCTGATGGGAAGCATGCCCTGGGTGTACAACTTCGCCGGCTGGGACGCCGACCACCTCCGCGACAACAACCGCGACAAGGCCTTCGCCGGAAAACTCGCGTACCAGGGGATCCCGGGGCTGATGCTGGGAGTTTCGGGCTACAGCGGGGTGTACACCCCGGAGGACTTCAACAACTCCGGACGGTTCACCGCTCTGGATGTGCAGGGCAAGTACGAACGGGGTCTCTTCAAGATCATGGGCGAGTATGTCCGGGCCCGCTATAACAACCTGGACGCCGTGGTGCAGGAGTTCGCCAACCGTTACATGGACACCTACGGCCAGCCCCAGGCGATGGCTTCGGTAGCCCACCTGTTTGATCACGCCAGCGGGTACTTCGTGGACCTCACGCTGCGCCTGCCCCAGAATCCGAAGTTCTTTGTGGCTGCCCGATACGAGGGCGTGAGGCGGTACGGCTATCTTCGGCAGATCGTGAAGCACCAGGACGGCACCGTGGAGACCACGGCGCATGACTGCACCAACTCGCGCCTTACGGTTTCCCTGGGTTATCGGCCTTCGTACCACTCGGAACTGTTCGTGGCGGTGGACACGAACAAGTTTGCCTACCTGGTTTGGGGGCTGGGGTTCTGAGGTTTTCCGAGGAACAGATCGGGCGGGGGCGGCCCGCCGGCGGCGGGCCGCCCCCGCCCTCTTTTTAACCGATCAACCGCCGCAATAGGGCCACCAGCCGGTCCACCTCCTCGGGCCCATAAACCTCCCACGAAACCATCGGCAACGCCCGGCGAAGCCGGCCCAGGAGTTCCCGCCGTACGGCCACCACCAGGGGTGCCCCGGGCTCCTGTACCATGCGCCAAAGCCAGGGCCACCAGCCGCGGTGCTCCTGGAGTTCCAGCGGCCCCACCTCATCCAGGATCCAGAGCGCCGGTTGCTGGCCCTCCAGGTACCGGATGCCCCAGGCGAGCACCTCCTCCCGCAGGAAAAAGCGGCCCACCCGAAGGCCCGGCCCCTGCTGCCGCACCAGGGGGCGTTGTCGGCCAGAGGGAAGCAGCAGGAGATCGTAGCCCTCTCCCTGCTGGTCCCACACCCGGAGGGCCAGGGTGCCGGCCACCCGGCCCGGAAAGGCCTCGGCCACCCTGCGGAGGGCCGTGGTCTTGCCCCCGCCCACCGGGGCCACAACGGCAAAGCACCGGCGCCTCATTCCGGCTCCCTCCAGGTCAGGGTCAGGGCCAGGGTGAGGTCGTCGGCGATGCGGGCCGCCCGAACCACCACCGAAGCGAGGAACCCGGGCAGCCGCCGCAGGCGCTGCCGGCGGGAAGGAACCCATAGGGAAAACAGCGCCCAGGATTCCTGGAGGTCTTCCACCAGCCGCGGCAGCAGGAAAAGCGACAGGGTCAAAAGCGGTGCCAGGCCCGAGAGGCCCAGGCGGCGCAGCACTCGAACCAGGGCCGCGGGCGACACCCGCTGCCGCAGCATCTGCAACCAGAGCACGAGGATCAGGGCCCGCAGCAGAAACCGGCCGAGCCAGGCGAGCCGCACCCCGGGCGGCGCACCGGGCAACAGCACCAGCATGCCCAGTACCAGGAGTCCCACCGACCCCAGGAACCAGGGTTTCGCGAACAGCCGCAGGGCGCCGGGGGCCCAGCGCCATCCCAACAGCAAACTCCCGAAGGCCCAGGCGACCAGCACGGGCAGCGGCGCCCAGGGCACCACCGCCAGGGTGGCCGCAAAGAGCACGAGAAAACGGCCTGCGGTCATGGGCGGGGTTCAATGCGGCGGGCGAGGTGCAGGGCCAGCACGCCCGCCCCCATGCCGATCAGAAACTGCAACACCATGAGCACGACCAGAGCCCACACGAGGTGGTGCAGGGAAATCGGAAGCCAGCGGGTCACCTGGCGGGCCAGTTGCAGGTACACCTGGTACACCTCGGTGCCGAAGTAGAGGGCCTGAAAAAGCCCCCGATGGATCGGCGGCCAGAGCAGGGCCACGCCGCCGGCCAGGGGATAGGCCCAGGGACGCTCCCGGCCGAGCCACAGCACGCCTTCGGCCAGCAGGGCCTCCATCAGGATCGCCACCATGGGCGAGAACACCACACCGCCGAAGGAAAACACCTTCAGGAGGGCGGCCAGCGCCCCCATCATCAGCAGGGCTCCGGGAACCCGAACCACGCGGCGGCCCGTGAGCGCCAAGGTCATGGCCCCGGCGGCGAGCCAGGTGCCCTTCAGGGGTAGGTTAATGAGGTGCAGCACCGAGCCCACGGTGATCTCCCAGGCACCCCACAGGGTGCCGAATACGGCCAGATAGGCCAGGGTTCGGGGTTCACGCCACCGCAAGGTGCGCCTCCTTCAGGTGGTAGATCCGGGTTGCGAGATCCTGGAACAGCGCCGGATGATGCGTGCTGAGCAGGGCCATCCCTCCCTGCCGGGTGTAATCGTGAAGCCAGCGGCGGAAGCGATCCAGGTTGGCCGCATCCAGGGCATGGGTGGGTTCGTCCAGAAGCAGCAGGGGAGGAGCCAGGGAAAAACCCAGGGCCAGCGCGGCGATCTGGGCCTCTCCCCCGCTCAGGTGGCCGGAGGGCCGCCGAAACAGGCCCGGCGGCACAGGAGGTTCCAGGCGGTGCCGGGGCCCTCCCAGCCAGCGGAGCGTGGCCTCCGGCGTCTCGCCCCACAGTACCCGTGCCGGCTGCTGGGGCACGAGCAGCGCAGCGCCCCGGAGCGTGGACACCCGGCGGCCCTGCCACCGGATCTCGCCGGCTCCCGGCCCCAGGCCCACGAGCCAGTGGAGCAAGGTGGTTTTGCCCGCACCGTTGGGGCCGGTGATCAGCGCCAGGTCGCCGGGGGCGAGGTGAAGATCGCCCGCCTGCAGGAGGATCCGATCTCCACGCCGGAGCCGAAGGCCCGTGGCTTCCAGCGTCGGCGCGCGGTCGGGCCGTCGGGCTCCGGGTCGAAGGGCGGCGTCGCCGGCCCGGCGCACCTGCCCCAGCGCCTGCAGGTGCTCCAGGGATACGGCCTGCACATCCCCCTGGTCCAGCAGAAAGGCGGCATCCGGAGCACAGCCTGCGGGCAGCGTGTGGGACACCAGCAGGATCCGGCGGCGATGCCGGTGCTCGTGCAGCCAGCGGGTGAGGTACGCGGTGGCCTCGCCGTCCAGGTTGGCAAAGGGTTCGTCCAGGAGCACCACCGGGGCCGGCGTTGCCAGTACCTGCTGCAGTGCCAGCCGCTGCACCTCCCCCCGGGAAAGCCGATGCACGGGCACTTGTGGCGCCCCGTTGTCCGCCACCTCCCGGGCCCAGAGATAGGCGGCCAGCTGGGTTTCCGGATGCTGCAGCAGCAGGGCCACCGCCCGCCGGAGCGCCCGGGGCGGCTGGCGCAGCGGATCCAGCCCCTGCACCCGTACCCGGCCCGAGACCTTCGTAGGGAATAGATGGGGCACCAGGCCCGCCAGCACCCGCAACAGGGTGCTTTTGCCCGAGCCCGCCGGCCCGGAGATCAGCGCAACGCCCGGCCCTTCCAGGCGGAACTCGTCAATTTTCAGGGTCGGGGTGTTCCGGCCCGGCCACTGCAGCACGAGATCGCGCACCTCCACCAGCGGCGTCATGGCCTATGATGGTACAGGCCGCCTACAGCCGAACCTCCAGCACCTGTTCCCGGGTGAGGATCACAAGGCCGGGGGGTGTCTTGCGGGGTTTCCGCAGGTAGCGGACCCGGGTGTAGGACACCTCCCCCTTGCCGTCGGCGGCGGCCCGGGAATGCTGCAGGGCCAGTCGGGCGGCGAAGTACAGGTCTTCTTCCCAGGGCTCCCGGCGGCCGGTTTTCAGGATCACATGCGCGCCGGGCACGCCCCGGGCGTGGAAAAAGTAGTCGTCGGGCGAGGCCAGCCGGAAGGTCACCTCCTCGTTGCCCCGGGCGTTCCGGCCCACATACACGGCAAACCCCGAGGGCGAGGTGTACACCCGGTAGCGGGCCGAGGGCTGAGAATCCGACGGGCCGGCGGGCTCGGCCGGCGGGGGCGATTCGGCACCGGTTTCCAGTTCCCGCAATCGTTGCTGTAGTTTGTGGTACCCCCGTTTCCACCGGGCGGCCAGGGCCCGGTACCGGGCCGACAGGCTTTCCGGCGTTTCTCCGGGCTCCAGGGTCACGATTTCCCGGGTGCCGTCGGAAAGGGGGACCTCCAGGCGGCCTTGAGTCAGCAGTTCATCGCGCCGGAGCAGCACGGCCTCGGCCACCTGGTTCCAGCGATCGTAGGCCGCGAGTTTTTCCAGTTCCCGGCGGATGCGTTGAAGTGGGGGCGTGGCCGTCGCCGCCGGGTGCAGCTGGTCCCACAGCCGTTCCCAGGCGTGGGACACGGTTTCCGTGGAAACCTCCAGGGCAAGGCCCGGAACCGGCGCCGGCAGCACGATCCAGCGGTCCTGCCAGCGCGCAAGGCCCGGGGCCGGCCGGGCCAGCGCCTCCTGCAGGTACCGGCCCAGAAACGCCACGGGATCCTCCCCCGGAGGCACCGGGAACACCCGGGGCACCTGGCGTCGCAGGGCCTCGGGGTTGCGTTCCGGATCGGTCAGGCTCCAGGGCTTGGTCGGCGGCGGCTGGTACCGACCGCCCACCTGCAGGGTGCGAACCCGCGACTGCTCCGGCCCCACGGTCTTCAGGGTCCAGAGGATGCGCCGGTCTTCGCCCAGGAGCACCACCTGGCTGTACCGGCCCATGAGTTCGGCCACCAGCACCCGCTGGAGCCGTTCGCCCAGGCGGTTGGTGCCGGTGAACTCCAGGAGCAGCATGCGTTCTCCCCGGGGTACCGCCACCCGCTGCAGCGTAAACCCCTTGAGCGCCTGTTCCAGCGGGGCCAGCGGACCGGCAGGCACTTGCACCTGTTGCAAAAGATGCACCCGGTACCATCGGGCATCCGCCGAAAACAGCACCCAGGAACCCCCGGAGAACAGCACCACCAGGTCCAGCGCGCCGGTCCGCAGCACGGCCTCCACGCGCCGGCCCTGCAACGGCTTCAATTCCCGGGCGACAAACAGTGTGTCCACCTCGGAAAAGGGAACAAAGGCTGTGCTCGCCTTGCTCTTTCGGGCCATGATCAGCAAAGGATCCGCCGATACAGCGCGCGGAGCCGCTGAGCCTGGTGGGGCCAGGTGAAGGCCTGCAGAACCCGCGCGCGCCCGGTTCGGGCCAGGCGCTGCCGCAGGTCGGCATCCTGGTACAGCTGTTCCAGCGCCCGGGCCAGATCCTCGGGGTCGCCCGGCTCCACCAGCAATCCGGTTTCGCCCGATGCCACGGCCTCGGCCACGCCGCCCCATCGGCCGCCCACCACGGGCAGGCCGCAGGCGTTGGCCTCCAGGAACACGATGCCGAACCCCTCCACATCGTGGGGCTCGGGATCGCCGGGCAGGGCGAAGACATCGGCCGCGTTGTACAGGGCCACCAGGCGCTCCTCGGGCACGGCCCCCAGGAACCAGGTGCGATGCGCCAGCCCCTGTTCCCGGGCCTGCCGGCGGTAGGGTTCAAAATCGCCCGGGCCGGCGGCCGCCAGGTGAACCTCCTCGGGCAGGAGCGTCAGGGCCCGGAGAAGCACCTGCAATCCCTTCCGCCGCACCGGTCGGCCCACAAAGAGCACCAGAAACGCCCCCTCCGGCAGGCCGAATTGCCGGCGCAGCACGGCTTTGGGAAGGTTCAGGGGGCGGAACACCCGGGGGTCCACGCCCGGGTACACCACCACCCCCTCCTGGACGGGCAGGCCCAGTTGCCGCACGAGGTTCAGGGTGGCCCGGCTGTTGGCGATCACGACACGCGCCCGGCCGAAGGCCGCCTGCAGGCGCCGGCGTTTCAACGGGTTGTGCCGGGCCTTTTTGTGTTCGTGGAGCACATCCAGGCCGTGGACAAAGAGGCCGTAGGGAAGCCGGGGCAGGCCCGGCATCTTGGCAAACCCCAGGTGGCCCAGCAGCAGGGCCGAGGGCCGGTATCGCTGCAGAGCCCGCCGGAATGCCCAGAGCCAGCGGGGATACCGGGCCACGCTGAAGGCGCCCCGCCGCTCCAGCGGCACGGTTTCCACCGGGTACGGCACCGGCGGCCGGCCGGCGACCTGCAGGGTCAACAGCACCACCTCTTCCGGAGGCAGATGCTGCAGCAGGTGGGCATAGTACCGGCTCATGCCTCCGGGCACCGGAGGAAAATCCAGGAGGGCGAAAAGGATGCGGCAGGGCATGGGCTACGGGCCGGGGCACTCCGAAAAGACGGCTTCCGGGGCCGGTTTTCCGCGCTTCAGGGCCGGCTGCTTATGATGCGGCGGACGGCCTCCTTCTCATCGTCAAACTCCACATGCGAAAGCAGTTCGTGGGCGTTCTCGGGATCCACCACGCGGGGATAGAGGATCCGCACCACCTCCACGCGGTCGTCGCCGAAGTCAAACAGGTCCATGAGTCGGGCCACCTGGGCCACGGTAAAGGCGTTGTTCAGGGTGGCGGTGCGGAGGATCTCCAGGCGATCGTCGGAAAAGGACTCCTCTTCCACCTGTCGCACCAGGTTCTCAAAGGCCGCCGGATCCATTGGAGCCACCGGCGGTGCCTCTTCGGCCGGAGGTGTGCCGGGGGTCACAATCACCCACTGGCCTGTGGGGAACCGGCCGATTTGCCAGAGGAGATTGACCAGGTCCTCCAGTTCATCGGTCAGGGCCATGGCCTGTTGCCGGTCGCGGGCCCCGGGCAACTGGCTGAGGTACCGGGTACGCAGAAGGCGCAGGTCCTGCAGGATCTTCTGGCGAACCGCCGAGGGGCTCTGCAGGTCCACGGAGGTTTCGGTCATCCGCACCTCAAAATCGCCGGCCGGGGTTCGGACGGTGATCCGGGTTTCGGCCCCGAGGCCGCCCAGGGCCAGCAAGAGAACAGTCAAAGCAAGGGCACGCTGCACGGTACACCTCCTGGTTTCAGGGGTTGAGGGGGACGAACTCCAGTTCGGCGGGTTCCCCCATCAAGAAGCCGCCCACCGGCTCGCGGGGACGGATCCGCGCCGCCCGGCCCTGATCCACCGCCACCTCGGCGGGCCGGGCCCGCAGGTTGTAGTTGCAGGCCATGGAAAACCCGTAGGCACCGGTATCACGAAACACCACGAGATCACCGGGCTGGAGTTCCGGCAGCCTCAGGTCCTCGGCGAACACATCGGTGTTCTCGCACACCGGGCCGGCCAGGGTGTAGGTGCGCAGCGGCCGGTCTTCGGCCGCCACCACCTGCACCCGATGCCGCACGCCGTACAGGGCCGGCCGTACCAGGTCGGTCATGCCGGCATCCAGCAGGGCGTAGGTCCGGGTGCCCATGGTTTTGAGGTAGAGCACGCGGGCCAGCAGGATGCCGGAGCGGGCCACCACCGAGCGGCCGGGTTCCAGCAGGATCCGAACCCCCAGGGGTTCCACCCGGGGCCGCAGGGCCTGCAGGATCTCCTCCACCCAGGGATCGTCGTCCTGTTCGTAATCCACGCCGAAGCCGCCGCCGAGGTCCAGGTACTCGGGGTCCGGCAGGAGTTTCAGCAGGGGCAGGATGCGGTCCAAGGCATCCAGATAGGCCCGGGGGTTCCGGATCTGGGAGCCGATGTGCACATGGAGGCCCCGGATCTGGAGGGCCGAGCCGTAGGTTTTCACCAGGCGGGGGACGGCCTCCAGGGGCAGGCCGAAGCGGCTTTCGGGCAGGCCGGTGGCGATCTTGGGGTGGGTGCCGGGATCAATGGCCGGGTTCACCCGCAGGCCCACGCGGGTACCGGGCCAGTGGTCGGCCAGGTATTGGGCCTCTGCCTCATTTTCCACATGGATTGCGAAGATCTGCTGGCGGGCGGCCAGGTCCAGTTCCTGGGGAGTCTTCGCGGGGCCAGCGAACACAATCCTCTGGGCCGGGATGCCGGCCGAGAGGGCCTGCAGCACTTCGCCGCCCGACACGGCGTCGGCCCCGGCCCCGAGGTCCGCCAGGGTCTTCAGGAGCCAGCGGTTGGGGTTGGCCTTCAGGGAATAGGCCACGAACTCCAGGTTGGCGAAGGCGTTCTGGAAGCGGGAGAAGTCCCGGCGCAGGCGGGCCAGGTCGTACACATACAGCGGCGTGCCGAAGTGGGCCGCCAGGGCCTCCAGGGAAACCTCGCCGAAGGTGGTGAGCCGGTTCTGCATGGCGCGGGTATGGAACAGCGCGTTCAGCGGGGGCCCAGCATCTTGCGGGGATCCAGCACCTCGTCGGCCTCCTCCTCGGTGAGGATGCCCTCTTCAATCACCACCTGCCGAACGGTTTTGCCCTCTTTGTAGGCCTTGTAGGCGATCTGGGCCGCCCGGTCGTAGCCGATCCGGAGCGCGAGCGGTGTCACCAGGGCCATGCTCCATTCCACCAGTTCCTCGCAGCGCTTGCGGTTCGCCTGGATGCCCCGCACGGCCTTTTCCGTAAAGGTCTTGACGCCGTTGGTGAGGATCTGGATGGACCACAGCACATTGTAGGCGATCATGGGCATCATCATGTTGAGTTCCAGAGGCCCGTTCTGGCCG
>JALXEF010000018.1 GCA_027069855.1 Caldifarciminota bacterium | reverse complement strand
GGGGTCCCGGATCTGCTCCAGCAGGGCGGATTGCTGGCGGGCCACGAACAACAGGTCGCGCCGCAGCCGGCGGATCTTTTGTACCACTTCCTGCCGGTGCTGCTGCGAAAGGCGCTGCCGCAGGGATGCCAGGCGTTGCCGCATCTGCATCAGGGTGTCAAAGGCCCGTTGCTGGTGTTGACGGGCGGTGGCCGGCTGTTGCTGCTGTAGGGCCTGCTCCGCCTGCTGCATGGCCTGGCTGGCCTGGAGCCCCGAAGAGTCGGCCAGGTGTTGCAAACTGTCGGCCAGGGCCGGGCTTTCAGCCCGCAGATCCCGGGCCAGGGAATCCATTGCCTGTCGGGTGGCCTCCAGTTCGCGTTCCAGGGCCTGCTGCTGGCGGGCAAGGTGCTCTTGGGCTTCGGGAGTTTGCGCCTCTTTGGTTTGCTCCTGGAGTTGGGCCTGGTGCTCAGCCAGCCGGGCCAGGCGTTCCTCCAGTTCGGCGAGTTTCATCTCCCGGCGGAACCGTTCCAGCACCTGTTCCAGGCGTTCCAGCCGGGCCTTCAGGGCCTCCTGGTTCTGCTGGAGTTGCTGCAGCACCTGTTCCAGCCGCCGGGGGTTCTGGGATTTCAGGGCTTCCTGCAACTTCTGCAGGGCCCTTTGGAGTTCCTGGGAGGCCACCTCCTGGAACAACTCGGCCACCCGCCGGGCCTTTTCGGCCAGGTCGGGGTCCAGGGAGGTCAGCGCCTGCATCTTCTCAAGAGCCTGCTGGGCCTGTTGGGCCTGCTGTTGCAGTTGCCGGAGCACCTGCTCCTGCTGTTTCAAAACCTGCTGGAGTTTCTCGCGCGTAGACCAGTCCAGCTGGCGATGGGCCTGGAGTTCCTCGGTGAGGTTCTGGATCTGGCGGCGGAGTTCCTCGGTTTGCTCGCGCAGGGCGGCGGTGCCCTGTTCCTGGGCGTCTATGGCCGCCTCGGTTTCCGCATAGAGGTCTTCCACGGTGGGAAAGCGGATGGTGAGGGGATCGCTTTGGGCCACCTGGCCTGCGCGGTCGCGGGCTTCCAGGATCAGCGTGAGGTCTTCGCCCGGCAAAAGGTCAAAGGGCGAGAGGTCCAGCCGGGTTTGCAGGGTGTCCAGGGTGATGCCCGGAGCCTTCAGGGTTTTGAGGGGAAACCGGCTGGTGCCGCCCCGGTGATGCACCACGGCCCGGATCTCGGCAAGGCCCCAGTCGTCTTCAGCATAGGCCAGCAGGGGCAGACGCTCGTCCTCCGGGAGGTCCACGGTGCCGCGGGGAGCCAGCAGCACCATCTTGGGAGGCAGGTCCCGGGTGATCCGCAGCCGGATCAGAGCGGGTTCCCGGTGCCGAAGCGGACCCCGGTAAAAGGTCACGCCCAGGCTGCAGGGCCGGCTGAGGTCGGCCAGAACCAGTTGCAATGCATGGGCCGGGGTGAGCGTGGAGGCGTGGGCCAGGCAGGGGCCGGACAGGCGGGCGGAATCCGCCGCCGTTAGGTGACCGGTGAGGACCACCCGGGAGCCCTGGAGCACCTGCATTTCGTAGGGGCTTTTCAGGGTTTCAGGGGGCCAGCCGGTATAGGCCGGAAACTGCACCACGGCCTGGAGGTCCTGCAGCAGAGGCCGGGGATACACCCGAAGGGTGCAGGGCTCGCTCCGCAGGTCGCCGACCACCGCCTGGAACCGATAGAGCCCGGGAACCAGGGCCAGTCGTTCAAACCGGTACCGGTGGTGCAGGGTGTCGGCCTCCACGGGGCGCAGGGTGTCCACGGCATTGAACACCAGCACTGGAAGCCGGGAGATTTGCCAGGTTTCCACCGGGATTTCCACGGCTTCGCCTGCGAAAACGGCCGATGGATAGGGGAACACCCGGAGCGTGGGCTCCAGGGGCCAGGGTTCCCCGAGGGCGGCATACACGGCGCGAACCGCGCCGTAGGGCGACAAAGCAGCCAGCGCCAGGGCTAAGAGCCATCCGAAAAGGGCCCAGCGCCAGGCCCAGGGCCAGGGGCGCAGGCTCCGGCGGAGGGCGGGCGCCTGCTGCCGAACGCGGTCCTGGAGCGCCCGGGCCAGGGAGTCCGGCAGGCGATGCTCCAGTTCCACGGCGCTCAGCAGGTCTTCCAGGTGCGGGTTCTGCCGGAACACCCGGCGGGCCAGGTGGTACCGGCTCCGCAGGGGCCACCAGGTCCAGAGGGTGGCCACCGCCGCGGCCCCGGCCGTAAGGGCGACGGCCCCGCGGGCGATGCCGGGCCAGAGCACGGCCACCGCGGCCACAAAGCCCAGGGTTCCCAGGCCCACGAGCAGGCCGTGGAGCCAGCCCAGGAGGAAGCCGCGAAGCCGGAGCCGCCAGAAGAGCGCCTGCATCCCGTCAATTATACCCGGGGCTCAGGACACCACCGAGCGATACAGGCGGGCTACCGCTTCGGCCGCCCGGCGGGAAGCCCCGGGCGAGCCCAGGCGCCGGCGGAGCGCCAGCAGTTCGCGGTGCATGGCCAGATAGTCGGCCTCCGACGAAAGCAAGTGATGGATCCGGCGGGCCAGGGG
>JALXEF010000017.1 GCA_027069855.1 Caldifarciminota bacterium | reverse complement strand
CTCGGTTTCCACGCCCAGGAGGTTCAGCAGTTTGATCATGGAAAAGGTGTCGCGCACCCGGGGCACGTTTTCCAGCACCACCGGCTGGTCAAACAGGATGGCCACCGCCAAAAGCGGCAGCACGGCGTTCTTGGCCCCGGAGACCGCGACCGTGCCTTCCAGCCGAATGCCGCCTTCAATCTCAAACTTTTCCATGGCTCACTTGGAGTTCAGAACGATGAACCGGCTCCGGAATTGCCAGAAACCGGCCTGAATTTTCAGGGTATAGACCCCTGGAGCCAGCGGGGGCAGGGCCAGGGGGATCTCGCGGGTCGGACCGGCCCACCGGTACCAGGCAGCCACGCGCCGGCCCTGGGCATCATAGACCGCAAGCCGCAGTCGGGTGGGCCGGGAGAGCACCAGCTGCAGGCTCGGCTGGACACCGGGCGTCAGCGGATTGGGTACGATCCGGGGTCGAAGGGCCGGCCCGGGGGTTCCGGGTGTTTCCGCTACGGCCGGCAGCGTGGTGAGGTCAAAGACCCAGGTGGAGCGGCCGTGGGTGCCGGCCAGAAGCAGCCGGGCGTCGGAGTCCAGGTAGATCTCGGAAACCGCGGCGTTGGGCAATCCCCCGGCCACGGGTTCCCAGGTGGTATCGGTTTCGGGCGACGAAAGGTAGTACACGCCGAAGTCGGTGGCCACAAAGAGGCACCGGGTGTCGGGGTCGAGGGCCAGGGCGTTGGCCGGGGCCTCGGGCAGGTTGTAAGCCAGGCTTTGCCAAGAGGCGCCAGCGTCGTGGGTAACGAAGACATGGGGGTCGGGCTCGTCCCAGCTGTAGCCGGAAACCGTAACATAGGCGGTTTGGGGATCCTGGGGATCCACGATGACATCAGTGATCCAGCGGTCCGGCAGGCCGGCGTCGGCCGGGGTCCAGGTGGCGCCGCCGTCCGGGGAGTACCAGAGGTGGCCGTCGTCGGTGCCCACATAGAGGGTTTGGGGATCCAAGGGTGAGAGCCCGATGGTGGTGATGGTGTGGTACGCCAGGGTGCCGGTGCCCGGGCCGTCGGTGAGGTCGCCGCTGATGGGGCTCCAGGAAGAAGCGCCGTCCTGGGTGCGGTACAGGCGATAGGTGCCGTAGTAGAGCACCTGGGCGTTGTGGGGCGACATCTCGTAGGGGGTGTCCCAGTTGCGGCGGTCGTTGGGGTCGATGCCCCAGGTGGCGTCGTTGAAGGAGTAGCCGCCGTCGGTGGACTTGTAGAGGTTGCCCCACTGGTACTCGGCGTAAATCACCTGGCTGTTTTGCCAGCTCACCACGGTTTTGAAGCCGTCGCCGCCGAAGATCTCTTCCCAATCGTCCAGGTTGCCGGTGAGGGTGCGGAGGGTGCCGTTGTCCTGGGTGCCGCCGTAGCGCCGTTCGGGATGATGGGGGTCGAGGGTCACCCGGTAAAACTGGGTGATGGCCAGGTCCTCGGCGTGGATCCAGGTAACCCCGCCGTTGGTGCTCCGGTAAAAGCCGCCGTCGTTGCCGAGAAGCAGATGATCGGGATCGGCGGGATCGATCCACAGGTCGTGGTGGTCCACATGCAGGTTCCAGGACTGCAAACTGTTCCAGGTGGCGCCGCCGTTGTCCGACCGAAAGAGTTCAATGCCCAGGGCGTACACCCGGTTTTCGTTCTGGGGGTCCACCCGCACGTTGCCGAAGTACCAGCCGTAGCTGGAATAGAGATAGCCCGGGAAGTTGTCGCTGTCGCGGCGTTGCCAGGTGTCGCCGCCGTCGGTGCTCCGGTAGAGCCCCAGGAAATAGCCGGTGCGATCGGCGTAGATGGCATACAGCACCTGGGGGTTGGACGGGGCGATGGCCAGGCCGATGCGGCCCACCTGGGCGCCGGTGGGCAGCCCGGTGGTCAACTGGGTCCAGGTGGTGCCGCCGTCTTCGGACCGATAGATGCCGCTGGTGGGGCCGCCCATGACCCGGCGGTCGGGATGCCGGATCCGTTCCCACAGGGCCGCGTACAGCACCTGGGGGTTGGAGGGGTTGATCACGAGATCAATGCAGCCGGTGGAATCGGACACAAAGAGCACCCGTTGCCAGGTTTGGCCGCCGTCGGTGCTGCGGTACACGCCCCGGGAGGAATCAGGCGAGTAGAGGGCGCCCATGGCGGCCACATAGAGCACCTGGGGATTCTGGGGATGGATCACGATGCGGCCGATGTGCCGGGTGCGGCCGAGGCCCAGGTACTGCCAGGTTTGGCCGCCGCCCTGGGAGCGGTACAGGCCGGTGCCGTCATAGGAGTCGCCGCTGGAATTGGCCTCGCCGGTGCCCACATACACGGTACCGTCGGGCCCCACGGCCAGGGCCCCGATGGAAAGGGAGGGCAAATAGTCGGCCACGGGTTGCCAGTGGGCACCGCCGTCCGTGGATTTCCACACGCCGCCGTCGGCGGCGCCCAGGTAGATCACCTGGGGATTGGTGGGATCCACGGCCAGCGCGGTTACCCGGCCGCCGATGTTCTCGGGTCCGCCGGGGGTCCAGGTGCGCTCGCGCATCCCGGC
>JALXEF010000016.1 GCA_027069855.1 Caldifarciminota bacterium | reverse complement strand
GGCTCACCGCAGAGGTGGACCTGCGCACCGCCACCAGCAAAACCGGCTACGGCCTCGCCCTTTCCGGCGGTGCAGAGCTTCAGGTGACCCCCCGCTTGCGCATCGGCGCCTCGGTGGGCGATTTTCCTGGCGTGATGCGCTGGCGCGACTTCCGGGTGGTGCATCAGATCTTTCGTGCCGATTCGGCCTATATCAATCAAACCCGCCGGGAGGAACTGGAGGACTACCAGACCCAGCAGAACCTGTTTCTGCCGGTCCAGACCTGCGCCTACGCCGACCTGACGGGCCCGTGGTGGGGCGCCCGCTTGGACTTTCGGCAACTGCTCTTTTCCTCCCTGCCGAAGGTCAACAACTGGGCCGTGGGCGGGGAGGTGCGGGTGCAACCCATGCACCATCTGTGGCTCACCCTGCGGGGCGTTTGGGCCGGCATCCAGGGCCCCGGGTTTATCTTTCGGGTGAACCGCCGGATCGGTCCGTTGAACTTCCTGCTCTCCCTGGGCACCGAGGCCGGCCTGCCCCTCAAGAACAAGGGCCTGATCGCCGGTTTTGCCCTGACCTATCACCATCGGGTCCTTTGATCCCATGAAGGAACGCTGGTTCATTGACCGCGTGCGGATCACCGTGGAGGCCGGCAAGGGCGGCGACGGCCTGGTGCACTTTCACCGGGAGAAGTACCGGCCCCGCGGCGGCCCGGACGGCGGCGACGGCGGCCGGGGCGGCCATGTGTACCTGGTGGGCGACCCGGGTCTGAAAACCCTCCTGGATTTCAAGTACAAGCACCACTTCAAGGCCGAAGACGGCCGGCCTGGCGGCCCGAACAACCGCACCGGCCGCAAGGGGCGCGACCTCCTGATCCGGGTGCCGTTGGGCACGGTGGTGTACGACGACCTGGAAAACCGGGTGATCGGCGAAATCCTGAAGCCCGGCCAGAGGCTGCTGGTGGCCCGGGGCGGCCGCGGCGGCCGCGGCAACGCCCGGTTCGCCACCCCCACCCGCCGGGCGCCCCGCATCGCCGAGCCCGGCGAGCCCGGCGAGGTGCGCCACCTGCGCCTGGAACTCAAACTGCTGGCCGACATCGGCCTCGTGGGCCTGCCCAACGCCGGCAAATCCACCCTGCTGCGGGCGCTGACCGGCGCCGAGGCCCGGGTGGCCGACTATCCCTTTACCACCATCACCCCGAATCTCGGCCTGTACCAGGACGAAACCTGGCGCATCACCCTGGTGGACATCCCCGGGCTCATAGAGGATGCCCATAAGGGCCGGGGCATGGGGGTGGACTTCCTGCGGCACATTGAACGCACCCGCGGCCTGGTCTTTGTACTGGACATCACCCAGAACCCCCAGGAGGCCTATGAGATCCTGAAACGGGAAATGGCCGCCTACAACCCGGCCCTCCTGGAAAAGCCCCGCCTGGTGGTGCTCAACAAGATTGACCTGGTGGAAAACCCTGAGGCTGTAAAATTTCAGGCCGAGCCCGGGGTGCCGGTGTACCGGGTGTCGGCCCTCACGGGCGAGGGGTTGGAGGATCTGAAAGGAGGCTTGCGAAAATGGGCCAGCGCGCTCAGGGAGAATCCCGAGACAAGTCCCGGGACATCGTTGAGCAGTTCCTGAAGTCCCGAGACCTTCTGGAACGCATCAAGGGCGTGGAGCTGCTGCGGGAACGCGGCGACAAGGGGCGGCTCCTGGCCCTCCTGTACTCCGACAGCTGGCATGTGCGGGAGCGCGCGGCCCAGGTGCTGGCCACCTTCGGCGATCTGGTGGAGGCCGATATCCTGCCCATGCTCAACGAGGGCTACTGGTATGTGCGGGCGGCGGCGGCCTATGTGGCCGGTGAGATCCAGAGCCTGAAGGCCGTGCCGACCCTGCTCAAACTGCTGCACGAGAAGAACTACACCGTGCGCAACGAGGCCGCCCGGGCCCTCGCCAAGATCCTGGCCCGGCACCCGGAACTCTACAACGATGTGGATCCCGAACACCGGGTGCTGCTGGAAAATCTTCTGAAGTCCCTGAAAGCCTTTGACCTTCTGGAGGCGATGCGCAACGCCCGTGCGCAACAAGGATCATCTTGAGGCCCTGCTCCGGGAGGTTCCGGCTCCGGACCCCGGATGGCCCGATTCCCTTCTTGCCCTGTATCTCCTGGCCTACCCAGAGAAGCCCGTGGCGCTGGTGCTGGAGGGGCTGCGGGAGGCCAGGTTGCTCCGGACGACCCTCCGGGCCTTCGGGGTGGAGGCCGTGGTGTTTCAGCCCGACGAGGCCTTCGCCCCGGCCGAGGTGCTGCTTGTGGCCCGCGAGCACCTGGACGCCCTTCGCCGGGTGGCCGGCCGGCACCGAACCCGCCGGTACCGAATCGGCCAGACCCTGCCCCTCGCTTCCCTGGTGGATGAACTCCTGCGCCTGAACTTTGAACGGGTGTCCTTTGTGAGCCGCCCGGGCCAGTTCGCCCTGCGGGGCGGCATCCTGGACCTGTTTCTGCCCGGCGAGCGGCTGCCCCTGCGGGTGGAACTCTTTGACGATGAGATCGTGTCGCTCCGACGGT
>JALXEF010000015.1 GCA_027069855.1 Caldifarciminota bacterium | reverse complement strand
AGTCCGTCCCAGTGGGCGGCCACGCAAAACAACCTGGCCACCCTGTACCTCCAGATGTATCGACGGACGGGGGAGGAGAGGTATGCCCGGCAAGCGGAGGAGGCCTACCGCCGGGCGCTGGAGGTGTACACCCAGGAGGAGAGTCCGTCCCAGTGGGCGGCCACGCAAAACAACCTGGCCACCCTGTACCTCCAGATGTATCGACGGACGGGGGAGGAGAGGTATGCCCGGCAAGCGGAGGAGGCCTACCGCCGGGCGCTGGAGGTGAGAACCCAGGAGGAGAGTCCGTCCGACTGGGCGGCCACGCAAAACAACCTGGCCAACCTGTACCTTGACCTGTACGAGCGGACGGGGGAGGAGAGGTATGCCCGGCAAGCGGAGGAGGCCTACCGCCGGGCGCTGGAGGTGTTTAGCCCGCGTGTAGATCCTGTACATGCATTGTCTACTGCCCGCAGCCTGGCCCGCCTGTACGCTCGGCGGGAACGCTGGGCCGACGTGCACGAGGCTTTCACCACAGCCCTATCCGCGGCTGACACCCGCTACCTGGCCGCGGCAAGCGACCAGGAGCGGCGGCAGGTGATGGCCGAGGCCGTACCCCTCTTTCACGGGGACGCGCGTGCTCTCCTGCGCCTCGGCCGGCCCTGGGACGCGCTGGCCCGCCTGGAGGAGGGCCGCGCCCGCGCCCTGCGGGAAACCATCGGCCTGGAGACCCTGGCCCGGCAGCTCCACGGAGAAGAGGGCGTGCAACGCCTGCGCAACGTGCGGGGCCGTGTGCGCGAAGCCGAAGCCCGCCTCGCAACGGCCCAGCACGCCGTGGACACCGCCCCCACCGAGGCCGCAAGGCAGGAAGCCCTGGCCGCCCGCGCCCAGGCCTTCCAGGACCTCATCAACGCCCGAAAGGAACTGGAAGCCCTGGTCAAGGAAATGGATCTGGAGCCCCCCACCGTCTCCCCTGACGATCTGGCCGCGTTTCCCCTGCCCCCGGGCACCGCAGCCGCTATTCTCCTTCTCACCGACGAAGAGGGAACGGCCCTGGTCCTCTACAACGGTACAATCACCCCCGTCCCTTTGCCCGACTTCACCCGGGAACAGGTGACGCGCCTGGTGTACCACCTTCCGGAGCCGGTCAAGGTCTGGATCGACGCCTACAACGCGCACACCGAAGCAATCCGCCGCCTGGAGGAGGCCCGCGCCCGAAGGGAGGACATGAAGGAGGCCCAACAGACCCTGGAGGAGGCCCGTGTCCGATGGCGGGCCGCACTGGAAGCCATTGCGGCCACCGAAGGGGCCTACGAGGCGGGATGGTACTACGCGTACCGCCTCGCCTTCCATGCCGTGCGCGGAGAGGGGTACCGCCAGGCGGAACGGGCCGCACTGGAGGCCTGGAAGCAGATTGTGGAGCGCACGGTGGAAGAACTGGCGCAGCGCTTCTGGCAGCCTCTGGCCGCACACCTGCCCACCTCCGTGCGGCGGGTCCTGCTCCTGCCCGCGGGGCCCGCGGCCCTGCTCCCCCTGCACGCGGCCGCGGTCCACGCAAACCTGCGGGATGTGGTCATCGCCTACGCGCCTTCCCTCCTCGTCTGGAAACAGGCGAGGACACGGGCCCAAAGCCGCACGGCCTCTTCCCTCTTCCTGGCCACTCCGGCCGCCGATCTCCCCTTTAGCAGGGCCGAGGCGGAATGGCTGGTGATCCGCTTCCGGCGCCTGGGCCGTCCTGTCCTCTACCTGGACACGGACCGGGCCACTGCTCGGGCCGTGTGGAAGCGGGCTCAAGGCTACGGCGTGATCCACTTCTCAGGCCATGCCACCTACAACTGGAACGACCCTACGGCCTCGGGCCTCCTGTGCGCGGATACGATCCTCACTTTACAGAAGATCCGGCAGAGCATGGACCTGACTGCGGCACGGCTGGTCACCCTCAGCGCCTGCGAGACAGGGATTAGTGATGTGGTGACGGGCGGGGAGGAGTTTTTCGGCCTGCCCGGCGGCCTGCTGGAGGTGGGTGCGCCCGCGGTGGTGGCCAGCCTCTGGCCCGTCCACGATGTGAGCACCGCCTTCCTCATGGACCGCTTCTACGAACTCTGGCTGGAACAGGGATACTCTATCGCCCAGGCCCTGCAAGAAGCCGCGGCCTGGCTGCGTACGGCCACCAAAGCCGACCTCCTGAACCGTATCAAGAAGAGCACGGATAGCCCTCGGGTTCGGGCCATGCTGGAGGATATGCTGAAGGTGGTTATTGAAGCTGAGAGCGCGCGCATGGCGGCCCAGGAAGTAGCGGACGCGGCCACCCAAATCCTGCGCAGGTCAGATTTCGTACCTTTTCGCTCTCCCCACTACTGGGCCGCGTTTGCGGCCTACGGTGCGGTGCTGGAGAGGGAACATGTATAATTGCGCGAAACTTGGGTGAGAGACCATGATCAGTAGGACTTTAGAACACCTGGTGCTGCACTTATTGGCTCTGGCCGAGGCTGCGAAGCGGCTTTCTCCTGAAGTTCGCGAGCGGCTGGTCCAACTGGCTGCGGAGGTGGACGCAAACGAGGAGGCGCTGGCCCTTGTCAGCACGCGGCTGGCCACAGAACTCTACCGCGACCCCGCAGGCCGGGAAGCCCTTGCCGCATGGGATGCTCTGGCTCCCGAACGCTATGGCCTCTCGCTGGATGCCATTCGCAGGGAGTTGAACAATCCAGGGGCCGAGCAAGCCAGTGGTGCTCAACCTCTGAAGCCGCTCAATTCCCTGGCACAGATTACCCAGGAGGCGCTCCAGGATCCAGTCACATTCAGCCGCAAGGAGGGCTTGCTGCGTTCTCTGGCCCGTTTGGTCAACCTGCCCTGGCCACGGCCAGGACGGCCTGTCCACTAACCGGCGGTTCAAGAATGACATACGGACAAGTTGCCCTTGCCGATGAGAGAAGGCCGGGATGGAGACTTCGCCTTTCCTTGTTGAAGGGGGAGGGTTGGAGTAAGAAGGCATCCCCCTCCTTGTCATAAGGAGAGCCCTATGCCGTCTCTCTACCGCCCTACCGTCCATCAAATCCAGGTGATCCCTGAGACTGGGGAAAATGCCGTTGCCAGGGTCGAGGCTGCCTTGGACCACCTGGCACGGTGGATTCCCACCGAGGAGGTCGCACACCTACGGAACCAGCTCGCAGCAGCTTGTATCCAAGAGCAGCCTGCACGCGATGCCCGCATCGCGCTGGTACGAAGCCGCGCCCTCTACCCTGTACCCGACCACTTCCCCCTGCGCGTGGCCTTCTTCGCCTACCGAGAGGGTGTCTCCCTCATCCTTCACTTTATCTGGCACTGGGACGGAGACGGGGACGAAGGCACCTTCGCCATCCTGCGCGACTTCCTCTGGCGCCCCCCGCCCGACCTGGCAGAGCACGCCGGGGAGGGGCTGCTCCTCACCGCGGCCCTGAAAGAAGAGGTGGATGACCGCGCAATTGTGGCCGAGGCCCTTCTCTCGACCCTGGGCCAACGTCCCACCGCGCTGGCTCTGTTGACACTGAGAGGGGCCACCCTGCATGTTCCCCGGCGGCGCCCTCTCACCCCCGCAACCTATCCGGCCATCCTCCTCTTCGACAACCCGGAGATAGAAGAGGCTTCCGCTTCGGACCGTTTCGCTACCGTCGTCTGGCCCCTGGTTGTTCTTTATACCCTGCGGGTGGAGCAGGTGTACCTGCGCGTATACCGAAATCACATAGACACCCGCTTGCGTGAAGAGGGAGAGGTACTTTGCCGACGGTTGGAAGAACTCTTCGGTAGGGAAAGCGGGCGTTTTTTCTCCCCCAGACCGGCTCAGGCCGCGTTGACTTCCCTCATTGCGGCCCAGCATCGCCTCTATCAGACTCTGGCCGAGGCGGAAGCACAACTCCGGGATGTGCAGCGGGACCTGGCCAATCTTACGGACATACTGGCGGAAACCCTTACCACGGGCAAAGAACCCCTCACCGCCTATTCCCCCGAGGTTATGGTACGATTGGTGAGCGCGCCCGTGCGGCGCATGGTAAACCAGATGGAAGCAGATGTGGCCCAGGCGCGCGTTTGGGCAGAACAGGCTGCCCATGGGGTGGATGCGCTCCGCATTCAAGCCGACTTGCTCGAGACGAACTACGAATGGGTTCTGAACTGGGTTATCGGCCTTGTGGGTACCGCCATTGCTATGGCCCAGTTGGTGGATTCGGCTGCGGCCAAGGTGTTGCGTGCGTGGCTGAACGCGGGACTTGCCTGGCTACACATTTCTCACCGAATTCCAGAGGATCATGCGGGGGTACTTGTGGTGCGTGTGTTTGTTATGTTGCTGGCTATGCTCATAGTGGCCGTTCTCCTCAAGATCACCTTCACCATGAGCGGCCTCCGCTACAGGAAACCCCCGGGTGGTGAGGATAGGAGTGACCGCACAAAGGCTGCACGCCAGGGGTGAGAACGCCTCTTTCTGTCCGCGTATTTATACCTCTGTCCGCGGTCAGATTATGGTACGGGGGAGTATCTGGAGTTTTCCAGGGTTTGAAGGTTGTAAAGTATCCCCCCAATAATAAGAGCATCTTCAGCCGTGATCCCGAACCGGAAGGCTGTTCTGGAGCCGAAAAATTCAAAAAATCACAACTGAAACGGTTCCAACAAGGTTCTTGGATCGCAATCCCATTTCCGTAGGGGCGACTTAAGCCGCGACGCCCGAATCGTTTCCTCCACCGGCGGAACGCCGGTCCGAATCGTCCCCGGTGTGCGGGCAACGCTCCAGAGCACCTGCGCCTGCTGGATGTCCGAATTGTGCCGTCTCCGCCCCTGGCGGGCGAGGAATCCAGAGTAGTGCCGAGGCACCGCAGTCCAAGAGTCGGCCATCGCCGCTGAAGCGGCTCCTGCGGAGCACCTCCACCTCAATCCTCCCCCTCAGGGGGAGGAAGTTGTTGGAAGGCAACAACTTAGAGACGATTTGTTGGACTTCAGCCCCTCCTCCCTGCGGCGGGTGCCTCCGGGTCGCCGAAGGAACGGTTACAGCCCTTGCGTCCGACCCGGGGTAGCCACGGGAACCCGTTCAGACGAAAATTCCCGACTTTTTCGGAGGCCTGTTCCGAGAAAGTTGAACTTTTTCGGAGGATGGCGTGGAAACCGTGACGGCCGTGGGGTTGCTGCGCCGGCGGACGCCCGTCGCCCGGCTGCGCTACGGGCGCACCAAACACGATACCGAGGTGGATTTCGTACGGGAACAAGGAACGCTGGAACCGCACCCGGGTTCAGTGGCTTCCGGCGTCGCTGGTGCTCTGATTGTCCTCCGCGGGTTCCACCCAGAGCACCAGCCCTTCCACCCGGACCACCCGGACCTGCCGGCCCTTTTCCACGGGTCGGCTGCTGCGGGCCCGCCAGAGTTCGCCGTGCACCAGCACCATGCCCTCCCGCGGCGGCCGGATCGGCCGGGCCACCTCGCCGGTGAGCCCCACCAGGCCCTCGGCTCCGGAAACCGGCCGGCGCCGCTGGGCGGCCACGGCCTTGGCCAGGATCACCAGGAAAAAGAGCAGGGTGGCGCCCAGCACCAGCCCCAGGGTCCACCACGAGATCCGCAGGAAGTCCACACTTCGGTCAAAGAGCATGAGCGACCCCAGAATCAGCGATACTGCACCCCCCAGGCCCAGGAGCCCGTGGGATTGCACCTTGACCTCGGCCAGGAACAGGATCATGGCCAGGAGAATCAGGAGCAGGCCGGCGTAGTTCACCGGCAAAGTCTGGAAGGCGTAAAAGGCGAGGATCAGCGAGATCAGGCCGGCCACGCCGGGCAGCACCGAGCCCGGATGGGAGAGTTCAAAGAACAGGCCGTAAAAGCCCAGGATCAGCAGGATGTAGGCGACATTTGGGTTGGCCAGGATGGCCAGGATCCGTTCCCGGAGGCCCATCTTAACCCGATGCACCCGGGCGGGCCAGGCGCGGATCCGAACCGTGTCGCCCGTGTCCAGCACCACGGTGCGCCCGTGGACCTTGCGGAGCAGGTCGTTGAGGTCATCGGCCACGAAGTCCACCACGCCCTTGGCCGCGGCCTCCTCGGCGGGCAGGGACACCGATTTCCGCACCGCCTCCTCGGCCCATTGTTCGTTGCGGCCGCGCTTGCGGGCCAGCGATCGCAGGTAGGCCACCGCGTCGTTGGTGACCTTTTCCAGCAGGGTGCTGTCGGCCTTCTGGCCCATGGTAACCGGATGGGCGGCGCCGATGTTCGTCCCCGGTGCCATGGCCGCGATGTGGGCGGCATAGGTGATGAACACGCCGGCCGAGGCCGCGCGGGCCCCGGGCGGCGCCACATACACTACCACCGGCACCCGGCTCTGCAACATGCGTTTGACGATGATGCGCATGGACTCGTCCAGGCCGCCCGGTGTATCCAGGCCGATGACCGCAAGGTCCGCGTGCCGGCGTTCGGCCCGGTCCAGGAAATGGGTGATGAACTCGGCGGTCACCGGCCCGATGACCCCCTCCACCTCGGCGTATTCCACCTGGGCCGGGGGTGAAGCCGGCAGGGTATCGGTTGCGGGGGCCGCCACCAGGAGCCACAGGGCCAGCAGCGTCATCGTCCCAATCTTACTTGGCCCGGCGGGGCATTGCAAGCGAACAGGAGTCTACCCCACCCCTGCCAGCAGAAGATAACCGAGGGCCAGGGTGATGCCGAAGTAGGGCACCGCCCACCGATGGAACAGGCCCACCAAGCCCCGCCGGCGGGCCAGCCGCAGAGCGATCAGGTTGGCCAGCGAGGCCCACACCAGCCCGTTGCCCCCGACATTCACGCCGTAGGCGATCGGCAGCCAATGGGAGGTGAACTTGGTTGCGAACACCGCGGTGGGCACATTGCTCCATACCTGTGAGAGCAGGGCGGTGTACCCGTACACCCGCCCGGGATCCCCCCAGCCCCACCCGTGGACCCATGCGGAAAACCCGGGCAGGGTGGCCAGCAGGTGAAAATCCACAAAGATCACCGCAAAGAGGACCAGCAGGGCCCAATCCATCCTGCACAGCACCTGGGGGCGCCAGATCAGGTAGATCCCCAGCACCAGCAGATCGGCCACCATCGGGAAGCCCCTGTCCACGAGCAGCACAAAGCCGATCAGCAGCAGGGCCGAGCCCAGGAAAAGCGGGCGGTCCGGAGCGGCCTCCGGCGCCTGAAGGGCATGGGGCGACAATCGTTCCCCGGGAAAAGCCCACCACACAAACACGAGGAGCACGGCCGTCAGGAGGAGCACCAGGGGGGCCATCGCCAGGCAAAAGGCGCCGAAGGAGAGGCTCCCGTGGTGCCACAGAAACAGGTTTTGGGGGTTCCCGATGGGCGTGAGGGTGGACCCCACATTGGCTGCGATGGCTTCAAACACCACCAGTCGGCCCAGCAGGTGGAAATCCCCGGCCCCTTCAAAACTCAGCGTAAGCGGGACAACCACGAACAGGCTGATGTCGTTGGTGAGAAAGGTGGAAAGCCCGGCGGTCAGGAGCACCAACCCCAGGGCCAGCCCCCGCTCGGTTCGGAGGCGCTGGAGCATCCGCCGGGCCAGCACCGGGAAGTAGCCGCTTTGCTGGAGAGCGGTGGTCACGGCAAGCAATCCCAAAAGGGTGCCCAGGGTTTTCCAGTGCACATAGGCGCCGTAATGCCGCACCTCGGAGGGGTTCCACAAACTCAGGATCAGCAGGAGAAGGAGCAGGAAAGCCAGGAACCCCTCCCGATACACCAGCCGAACGACTTGCCGCGCGGGTTGCCGGAGGTTCAAGATGCGGCTCCTTTTGTTGGGATAATTGTAAACCGGAGCCGCCAGGGCCTGCCGCATAATATGGGCAAAACGGCATCAAAGGAGGCTTACCATGGCTGATGCATACCGCATTGAGAAGGATTCCATGGGTGAGGTCAGGGTGCCGGCCTGGGCCTACTGGGGCGCCCAGACCCAGCGGGCGGTGGAGAACTTCCCGATTTCCGGCATCCGCCTGCCGCGCCCGATGATCCGGGCTCTCGGGCTCATCAAGCGCTACGCCGCCGAGGTCAACCGCGACCTGGGCCAGATTCCAGCGGACCTCGCCGACGCCATCATCCAGGCCGCCGAGGAGGTCATCGAGGGCAAGTGGGACGAGCACTTCCCCGTGGACATCTTTCAGACCGGTTCCGGCACCTCCTCCAACATGAACACCAACGAGGTGATCGCCAACCGGGCCAACGAACTCCTGGGCCAGCCCCTGGGCACCCGGCACCCGGTGCATCCCAACGACCATGTGAACCGCGGCCAGTCGTCCAACGATGTCATCCCCACGGCCATCCACATCTCGGTGCGCCAGGAACTGGAGCCCCTGCGGGCCGCTCTCCAGGACCTGCTGGAGGCGCTGAACCAGAAGGCCGAAGAGTTCAAGGACATCGTCAAGATCGGCCGTACCCACCTGCAGGACGCGGTGCCCATCACCCTCGGCCAGGAGTTTTCGGGCTACGCCTCCCAGATCGCCCATGGCCTCCGGCGCATTGAGCACACCCTGCCCCATGTGGAAGAACTGGCCCTTGGCGGCACGGCCGTGGGCACGGGCCTCAACGCCCATCCCGAGTTCGCGCCCCGGGTGATCGCGAAGATCGCCGAGCGCACCGGCCTGCCCTTCCGGGAAGCCGAGAACCGCTTTGAGGCCCTGGCCGCCCGCGACGCCATGGTGGAACTCATGGGCGCTTTGAACACGGTGGCG
>JALXEF010000014.1 GCA_027069855.1 Caldifarciminota bacterium | reverse complement strand
GCCACATGGATGTGTCGTACCTGGACGAAAAGCCGCCGGGCCGCAAAGAGGTCTATACGGAATGGCGCCGGGAACGGGAGCGCGAGGCCGTGTACCAGCGGCTCTTTCAGGAGGTGCAGCAGGGCCGGCAGGCCTATGTCATCGCCCCGCTGATTGAGCCCTCGGACGAACTGCCGGCCCGGGCCGCCACCGAACTCTACGAGGAACTCCGAAAGAAGGCGCCTCAGGGAGTCCGCCTCGGCCTGATCCACGGCCGCATGAACCGCGACGAGCGCCGCAAGATCATGCAACTCTTCCGGGACCGCGAGTTTGACATCCTGGTGGCCACCACCGTGATTGAGGTGGGCATTGATGTGCCCACGGCCAACTGGATGGTGATTGAAGACGCCAACCGCTTCGGCCTGGCCCAATTGCACCAGCTGCGGGGCCGCATCGGCCGGGGCGGCGACCAGGCCTACTGCATCCTGCTGTCGCCCGATCGCGTGAGCGACGAGGCAGCGGCCCGGCTCCGCATCCTGACCCAGACCACCGACGGCTTCAAGATCGCAGAACTGGACCTCAAACTGCGGGGTCCGGGCGAGTTGCTGGGCACCCGCCAGCACGGCCCGGCCGAGTTCCGGATCGGCGACCTGCTGCGCGACGCCGCCCTGATCCAGAAGGTGCAGCGGGATGTGCAAACCCTCTTTGCCCAGGACCCCTACCTGACCCATCCCGAGCACCGCCACCTGCTGGAACACCTCTTAAACACCGACCCCGACCGGGATTTCTATGTGGGGTGAACCCCCCACCGGTATAATTTCCGCATGCGGCAAACAGGCACAACGCAACGGATTCCGAGGGTTTTGACCATCGCCGGCAGCGATTCGGGCGGCGGCGCCGGCATCCAGGCCGACCTCAAAACCTACCTCGCCCACCATGTGTTCGGCATGTCGGCCATCACCTCCGTGACCGCGCAAAACACCCAGGGCGTGCTCGGGATCCACGACCTGCCCCCGGACTTCGTGGCCCTCCAGATTCGGGCGGTGCTGGACGACCTGGGCACCGATGTGGTGAAAACCGGCATGCTGTCCAACGCCGACATCATCCACGCCGTGGCCGAAACCCTGCGCGCCTACGAAATTCCCTACATCGTGGTGGACCCGGTGATGCGCGCCAAGGGCGGCGATCCCCTGCTCCGGCCCGAGGCCCAGGACGCCCTGATCCAGGAAATGCTGCCGCTCGCCACCATCGTGACCCCGAACCTGCCCGAGGCCGAAGCCCTGGCCGGCATCGCCATCCAGAACCTGGACGACATGAAGGAGGCGGCGCGCCGGATCCACGCCCTGGGCCCCCGGTTCGTGCTGGTCAAGGGCGGCCACCTGGAACACCTGGACCGGGCCATAGACCTGCTGTACGACGGCCGGGCGTTCCACCGCTACGAGGCCGACCGCATCGCCACCCGCAACACCCACGGCACCGGCTGCACCTACGCCTCGGCCATCGCAGCCAACCTGGCCCTGGGGTATTCCATCTACGAGGCCGTGGACCGCGCCAAACTCTATGTCACCGGCGCCATCCGCCACGGCCTGCCGCTGGGCCGCGGCCACGGTCCCCTGGACCACGGGTTCCGCATCAAACCCACCCGGGTGGAGTACGACGAGTTCGTGCGGCTGGATCTGCGCGTGGGCCGCGTGGTATCGGCCGAGCCCCTGCAGGGCGCCCGGATCCCTGCCTACTGGATGCGCATCGACCTGGGCGACGCCGGCATCCGGGGCACCAGCGCCCGCCTCACCCGCCGGTACCGGTCCGAGGACCTGGTGGGCCGCATGGTGGTCGTGGTCAACAACTTCCCGCCCAAAATCATCGCCGGCAAACGCTCGGAGGTGCTGGTACTCGGCGCCATCCCGGAGGAGGGGGATGTGGTGCTCCTGCGGCCCGATGAGGAGGTGGAGCCCGGCACGCCCGTGGCCTGACGGCGTATAATTGCCAAGGACCCATGGACTTCCTCAAATTCGGGCTCAAGGATCTCCTGGACATCCTCATCGTGTGGGCCCTGTTTTACCAGATCCTCAAACTCTTTCGGGGAACCCGCACGGCCTACATTGTGTTCGGCCTCACCGGCCTGGCCGTCGTGGCCCTGCTCGCCCAGTTCCTGAACCTGGAGGCCCTGAATTCCATCATCCAGGGCGTGGAAACCGTGGGCGTGCTGGCCATCATCATCATCTTTCAGCCGGAGATCCGCCGGGTGCTGGCCAACCTGGGCCGCACCCCCTGGCTCCGACAACTGCTGCGGGAACCCCATCCCGAACTCGGCACCCTCCACGAGGTGGCCCGCGCCGCGTTCCAGCTCCGCAGCATGGGCCTGGGCGCCCTCCTCGTGCTGGAACGCCAGGTGGAACTGGAAGACCTGATTGAGGAGTCGGGCGTGCGCCTGGACGCCCAGGTGACGGCCCCGCTCCTGGTTTCCATCTTTCTGAAAACCTCGCCGCTCCACGACGGCGCCGTGATCATCCGCCAGAACCGCGTGGTGGCGGCCCGCGTGATCCTGCCCCTTTATTCCGGCGCCCATCCGCTGCCCGAGGAGTTCGGCACCCGCCACAAGGCGGCCATGGGCGTAATGGAACACAGCGATGCCGTCGTGGTGGTGGTGTCGGAGGAACGCAACGAGGTGCGCCTCGGCCACGACCTGCAACTGGAACGCGTGGATACGGAAGTGGACCTGATCCAGAAACTCAAGGCCCTGCTCATTCCGGAACCCGAGGAGGCGGAAACGAGCCTTGCGGCGTAAACGGAAAAAGAAAAGGACGCTGCCCCGGATCTTCCGGGTCCCGCGGACCCCCCGGCCTGCCGAACCCCGCGGCTGGAACCTGGGACTCAAACTCTTTTCCCTGTTCCTGGCGGTGCTCCTGTGGTTCCATGTGCGCACCGACCGCGTGTACACCGTGGAGCGCCAGATCCCTCTGGAAATCCTCCGGCCCTCGGACACGCTGGTGGTGGTGGGCGACCTGCCACAGACAGTGAACCTTCAGATCCGCGCCACCGGCAAAGCCCTGCTGGTGCTCGCCTTTGACCATCCCCGGATGGTGCTGGACCTCCGTTCCCTGAAACCCCACCGCAAAACGCGCGTCACGCTGACCCCCGAAAACTTCCGATACCCCGACTTCCTGAACCTGGAGGTGCTCCAGGTGGAACCCCGCGAACTCGTGGTTCTGGCCGATTACCGGATCCGTAAGCGGGTGCCGGTCAAGGCCCGGCTGGAGGGCGCACCGGCCGAGGGCTTTGTGGTCACCCGGGTGGAAACCCAGCCGGACACCGCCCTACTCCAGGGCGCAGCCATGTATGTGCGGAAACATCGCCGGGTTTACACGCGGCCAGTGCCCATTGACGGAGTGAAAAAACCCCTGCACACCCAGGCGGCCCTGGAGGTGCCCGACAGCCCCTATGTGGCCGTGGATCCCCGGCGGGTGGAGGTGCGGGTGGAGGTGGAACCCTTAGTGCAGCAAACCTACCGGCTGCCCATCCGGATCAAGGCCCCCCGCACCAGCCGGTACCGGCTCACACCCCGGCCCGATTCGGTCACGGTGCTGGTGGAAGGCCCGGCCAGCATCCTGGATACCCTCTCGCCAAGCCGCCTCCAGGCCCGGGTGCGCATCTGGAAACTCAGCGCCGGCTTTTACGAGGTGCCGGTGGAAATCCTGCGCCCCCGCACCTTGCGGGTGCTTCGCATTGAGCCCGATACCGTGCGGGTGATCTCCGAACGATGGAGCCGCCGATGAATCCGGAGGTCCACCAGCGGGAGCTCCAGCGGAACCGCGAGCTCTACACCTTTCTCACCGAACTCTTTCCCGAGGCCGATCTGCAGGCCTTTCTGGAGGCCACCCGCCGCAAATTGCCCACCGTGATTCGGGTGAATACCCTGAAAGCCCCGGAACCCGAGGTGGTTCAGCGTCTGGAACGCCAGGGCTTTGTGCTGGAACGGATCCCCGGCGTGCCCTTCGCCTACCGGCTCCGGGAAAAGCCCTATCCCATCGGCAAAACCCTGGAGCACTTTCTGGGCTATGTGTATGTGCAGGAACTCGCCTCCATGCTGCCGCCGGTGATCCTGAACCCCCAACCCCACGAAAGGGTGCTGGACCTGGCCGCAGCCCCGGGCTCCAAAACCACCCAGATGGCCCAGATGATGCAGAACACCGGCGTCATCCTGGCCAACGATGTGGACATCCAGCGCATGAAGGCCCTGACCAACAACCTGGACCGATCCGGCGTGCTGAACACCGTGCTCACCCAGGTGGACGGCTACAAACTGGGCTTCTGGTTTGAAAACACCTTTGACCGGGTGCTCCTGGATGCACCCTGCTCGGCGCTCGGCACCCTGCACAAAACCTACGAGATCCTCAAATGGTGGTCCTGGGGCAAGGTGGGGCGCCTGGTGCGCACGCAGAAGGGGTTGATCCTGGCCGCCTATCAGGCTCTCCGGCCCGGCGGCGTCCTGGTGTATTCCACCTGCACCCTGGTGCCCGAGGAAAACGAAGGGGTCGTGGCCTTCCTGCTCCAGCGATACCCGGAGGCCCGGATCCTGGAAATCCCCGAGATCCCGGGCCTCAAGATGCGGCCCGGGTTCATCCGGTGGAAACGCAACGAGTACCCGCCCGAAATGCAACACACCCGGCGGGTGTATCCCCAGGACAACCTCACCGAGGGCTTCTTTATCGCCCGGATCCAGAAGCCGGAAGCATAGGCTCCTACGCCGCCTGGGTGCTCAGATAGTTCTCCAGGCCCATGGATTCCAGCAGGTTCAACTGGGTTTCCAGCCAATCCACATGCCGCTCCTCATCGGCCAGGATCTCCTCCAGCAGGTCCTTGGTGCCGTTGTCCCCCTCCCGGGCGGCCAGGGCGATGGCCTGGTTGTAGGCCGCCACGGCCTCCCGTTCACTCTGGAGGTCGTTTTCCAGCTGGGTTTTCACCTCGCGGCCGATGTTCACACCCCGCAACTGGCCCACCAGCGGCTGCCCCTCCAGGAAAAGGATGCGCTCAATCAGCCGGTCCACATGCTTCATCTCGTCCAGGGCCCGCTGCCGCACGGCCTCGGCGAGTTTCTTGTAGCCCCAGTCCTCGCACATTTCGGCGTGCAAAATGTACTGGTGCACGGCCGTCATTTCGTCCATCAACAACGCGTTCAGGCTTTCAATGACCTTTTCGCTGCCCTTCATGGCACTGCCTCCTGTTGCACGGTAAATGTTACGCCCTTCGTTGACACCCCCGAAGGGGCCGTCTAAAATCCAGCACATGCGGCGAAAACCCTGGCTTTTCGTGATTTTTGGGCTGTTCCTGGGCCTCGCCACCTCCGCCCGGGCCCAGGAGGAACTCCTGCACCTCGCCGATTCCCTGGCCCAAACCTCCCAGGCTGAGGTGGCGGCCGATTTGTACCGCCTCGTGCTGCAACGGTACCCCCACACCTACTGGGCCCAGCGCGCCCGCATCGGCCTGCTTCGGTACACCCTGCAGGGCACCGCCCGGAAACAGGCTCTGCGCACCCTGGAAACCCTGCTCCGCTCCCCCGGCCTGCCGGAACTCGCACCCCTCCTGAAGCCCCTGCTGGCCGAAGATAGCAGCGAGGTTTTCTTGCGGTACCGGCTGCTCCTGGCCCGCCGGGTGCCCACCCTGGAGGGCCGAGAATCCTGGCTCCTGGAGATCGCCGCCGGCGGGCCTCCGGCCCTGGCCCAAACCGCCTGGCGCACCCTGGCCGCGGATTACGAAACGCTCCGGGTGAAAGCCCAGATCCAGCTGGCCGGGCTCTTGGCATCCCGGGATACCGCCCTGGCCCGGCTCCTGCTCCGCCGCCACGCCCAGAACCCCGACGCCCGGCTGCTGCTGGCCCGCATGGCCCTGCCCGGCGATACCCTGGAGGCCCTGGCGCAGCTGCGTGAACCCAACAGCCGCGCCCTGCGCCGCCTGAAGGCCCGGCTGCTTCTGGCCCTGGACGATGCCGAGGGCGCAGCCCAAACCCTGGCCGAAGACCCCGATACCCTGCCCGGCCTGGCCGATCTTAAGGCACGGGCCTGGATGGCCATCGGGCTCCGGGCCCGGCTGGAAGACCTGCTGCCCTATCTGCAGAACCCCCTGGTGCGCGCCCGGGTGTTGCTGGTGCTCGGCCGGGACTCCCGGGCCCTGGCCCTGCTGGATTCCCTGGAAACCGCCGGCCTGCCCGATTCGGCCGTGCTGGATGAAACCCTGGCTCCCACCCGGCTCCGCCTGGAGGCCCTGCTGAACCTGGGGCGGTTCGCCGAGGCCGCGGCCCTGTTCCTCCGCCGGCCTACCGACCGCGCCCAGGGGTACGACCTGGCCCGGGCCCTGGACTCCCTGGGCCTGGCGCCCCTGGCCCTGCAGGTGATCCAGGTGGCGGAAACCCTGCGGCCCGGCCCCCGGTTCGTACCCCGCGAGGCCCTGCTCCGGCTGCGGGCACGGCTCAAGCCCTTGCCGGGCCTGATGGATACCCTGCGCCGCCTGGGGATTTCGGTGCCGCCAGCGGTGCCCGACTCGGCCCGGGAGGCCGTGCTCGTGGACATGGCCCGGGGCCTGCCCCTCCTGGAAGGCGCTCGGCGCCTGCTGGACCTCCGGGATCCCTGGACCGTGATCCGGCTGCTCTCGGGCCTCAAACTCAACGAAACCGGCAACCGGCTGCTGGCCCAAGCCTACCTGGAGGCCTACGAACTCTCCGGCGACAGCACGTACGCCCTGCAGGCCGAGGCCCTGTTCCAGGCCCGGAAGGTGCAGGACCCCACGCTGTACCTGCGGCTGCACCGGCGGTTCCGGCCCCGGGTGCTGCTGCACCTGGACACCCTGAAGGTGGACCGCCGCGCGCCCCCCTATCTCGTGGAAGGTCTGCTGGCGGCCGGTCGGCCCGACCTGGCCCTGCAGGTGGCCCGGCGGAGTCGGCTGCGGGACCGGGCGATCCGGTTTCGCTTGTTCCTGGCGAACCATCTGCTGGACTCGGCCTACGCGGCGCTGGACTTCGGCCATCCCCTGGAGGTGGTGGCCCTGGCCGAAACCCTGGCCGCCCAGAACGCCGGGGAACTGGCCTACGACCTGCTGAAACGGGTTTCCTATGCCGGCTTTCAGGTGGGCCAACAGGCCGCCCATTTGCGGCTCCGGCTGGCCGCCCGCCTGGCCCGATGGCCCGAGGTGGTGGATCTGGCCCGCGCCTATCTCACTGAATATCCGCCCTCCGACACCGTGCGGCTGCTTCTCGCCCGGGGGCTCCTGGAAACCGGCCATCCCCGCAAGGCCTACCTTCGGGCTGTGCCGCTCAGGGGAACTGAAGCCCGCAGGATCCAGGGCCTGGCGCTGCTCCGGGCGGGCTACCCAGACTGGGCCGCCACCTACCGCGATGCGGCACCGGAACTGGCCTTCCGGTACCTCCTGGACCAGAAGGATGTCCTGAGCCTGCTCCCCCTGCCGCTGCCCCGCGACTCGGCCCTGATCCACCGGTACCTCGTGCTCCTCGCCACCACAGGCCACGAGGACTTCGCCCGGAAACTGGCCGATTCGGTGGCGGCCGCCGGCCTGCTCCCCGCGTCGGTGGCCCGGCTTGCCCTGGTGGAGGCCGAGGTGCGACAGGGCCAGGTGCTGCAGGCCCGGCAGGACCTCCGAAGGATCCACGAACCCGACGCCCGGGCCCGCGCCTGGTACGCCCTGGGCCTCTACTGGATGCGGCAACAGGATTTCCAAAAGGCCAAGGAAGCCTTTTTCAAAGTGATCCAGTGGGGCGGACCCGAAACCCGGGGGCTCGGCGCCTTCAAACTCGCCACCGTGCTGTTCCAGGAGCGGCGGTACCGGGAGGCCGTGGAGTATTACCGGATGGCCACCGAACTCCTGAGCCGGAACCCCCAAACCGTTGCGGAGGCGTATCACAACATCGCCGTGTGCCTGAAGCGCCTCAAGGACCTGGAGGGCGCACGCCAGGCCTATCAAACCCTGATCCAGCGGTTCCCCGGCCGGGAGGAGGCCCTGGACGCCCGGATCTCGCTGGCCCTGGTGGACATTGACCTCGGCAAACCGGCCGAGGGTTACGCTGTGCTGGCGGAGGCCGAGGGGCTCATGCCCCGGTTCCGGCAGGAGGCCGAGGTGCAGTACTGGCTGGGGACCCTGGCCCGGATGCAGGGCCAGCAGGCCCGCGCTCTGGGCCACTTCGGCCGCGTGTACACCTTCCACGACACCGACGCCCAGTGGGCACCCCTGGCCCGGTACGAGGCCGCCCTGATCCTGGAACAGGCAGGGCTTGCCGACCGCGCCCGGCTCCTGTTCCAGCAGGTGCTGCAGCAACTGGCTCCCACCGATCCCCTGTACCAGGAGGTCCAGAAACACCTGAAACCATGATCGCCGAAGCGCCGGCCCGGGTTCTCCTGCGGAACGCCCACTGCTTTCGGGCAGGGCGCCGGGAGCCCTGCGATCTTCTGATCCTGGGCGAGCGCTATGAGGCCGTGGGGCCGCCGGGCAGTGTGGCGGCACCGCCCGGCACGCCGACTCAGGACCTCGGGTTCCAGGGGCTCGTGGTGGCCGGGTTCCTGGATGTCCACGCCCATCCCGCCGCCTGGGGCCTAAGCCTGAGCCGACTCCGCCTGGACGACGCCCGAAACCTGGAGGACGCCCTGGAACGGGTGCGGGCCGCCCTGGAAAACCTGCAAACAGAGGCCCTTATCGCCGAGGGCTTTGATGAAACCCGCTGGACTCCGCCCACC
>JALXEF010000013.1 GCA_027069855.1 Caldifarciminota bacterium | reverse complement strand
TCCAGGCGGAACCACACCAGGCGGCCGCGGGCCGCCGCCTGCGGCACCGACACACTCCAGCCGCCTACGGTGTCCACGGCGCCGGGCGCCAGGGTCACCGGTCCCACCGGGTTGCCCGAAACCGTCACCCCTTCGGTGGCCGGTTCCAGGGTGAAGTTCGCCGCCTGCAGCGCCTGGTGCCCCTGGTTCTGCAGCACCAGGCTCAGGGGCTGGGTCCCGTGGACGAGGTACGGGCCCTCCGGCCCCAGGGCCTGCAGTACCACCGGAACTGGGGCCTGCACCTGGAGCCGGGTGAAGTGCCAGCACGCATTGACGCCGTGCCAGAAGCGCAGGGTATAGCCATCGGCCAGCCGGTTGCTCAGGACTAACGGAAACCGGGCGGTATCCGGCGCCCCGGCGATGGAGCTCACCCAGGCCGAATCCTGGAGCAACACCGCGCCCGTGTCCTGGAGTTCGGCTACATAGTAGCCATCCCAGCCCATGGTCACCGGGTTCTCCACCACGATGTTCAGGGTGCCCTGTTCGCCGGGCTCGGGGATCTGGTCGTTGTCGTCGCTGTAAAAGGCGCGGTGCACGATCAGCGGGCTGTTGTCGCCGATGGCCAGGGTGGTACGCCAGGGCCGGGCCTCGGGCGCGGTCACCACTACGGTCAGCGAATCCGGGTGGAAATCAAGGAAGGGGATCTCGGCCTCAAAGTAGCCGCTGCTATCGGTGCTGCCGTAGGCCAATAAAGAGTCGCCTCCATAGAGGACCGCCACCTGGGGCCGGAAAACAGACACGGAAGAATTTGAAACCTGCAGGGCCAGCAGGCCGCCCAGGCAATCAGGATACTGCAGCACGCTTACCTGGAGGGATTCCGGCGGCCGGGTACGCATCTGGAGCGCCGGTTCCCCCAGGGTGTGGTACACATGGAAGTAGAACTCCACGGAATCGCCCGGGGCCGTGCGGTCGGGGAAGTCCTGCATCAGTTGCAGCAGGCCGCGCAGGGTGAGGGCGGCCAGGGGGCGCAGGTTCTCCTGGAGTAGCCCCTGGAAGATGCCCGCGTCGATGGCGTTGTTCCAGCGGGTGTGCACGCTGGGGTTCGTGGGCCCCACGAAGGCCACGCCGGCGCGCGGCTGGGTGGGAGTGCCCTGTTGCAGCCAGGCTTCGCCGAAGCAGGGGTCCACCGACGAGGCGAAGTTGCCGGCGCCGCAGGTGATGTTGAAGAGCACCGGCAGTTGCCAGCCGTTGGTCAGCTGCTGCAGGTCCGGGATGTGGAACGGCGGCTCAGACCAGCCCAGGGCGCCGGACCATCCCCGGTAATTCACGATGCCCACGCCCGCGTTGATGGCATCCCGCAGCACCTCCGGGCCGGGCTGGGCACCGTTGCCGTACCAGAACACGGTGTCCACCTGGGTGTAGCCGTGTTCCAGCAGCCGGTCGCGGATGCTGAGTTTGGTGAGTTTCGTGGTGATCGCGTAGTGGGTGGAGGCCACCATCAACGCCCGGCTCAGCCAGTCGGTATCCTCGGGGTGACCCACCTGTTCGTAGTCCAGGGTTTTGGCGACCACCACCTGCAGCTGCAGCGCCTGGTCCACCGGGATCCGGCCCAGGAACACATCGGGCAGGTAATCGTTGCCGTCCAGCAGGGCATACTCCAGGTCCGAGGGGTCCAGGCCGAAGGTGAAGGTGGGCACGCCGGGGCTGCCGATCATGTCCACATCCCCCACCAGCAGCACATATTCCGGCCGGGGTTGCCAGGTGTCGTAGCCTTCCTGGAGAAAGGCCTTGATGGCTGTGGTCGTGGTGCCGATCTGCTCCAGGGTGGCGACCCGCACCGGAAACCCGTGTTCCTTGAGCATCTGCACAAAGGGGGCCAGGGTGGGCACCAGGGCGTCCACGGTCACGATCAGGTAGGTGCCGTGCTGCAGCGGCTGGGACGCCGGGATCAGGAGGCCGGGCAGGGTGCGGTATAGGGCGGCCCAGTCGGCGGCCAGCGGACGATCCGGCGGCGGGGAACTCTGGAACCGGAGGGTCACCGGCCGGGGGCCGGCCTCCAGCGTGAGCCGGTGGAGATAGACATCGCGCAGTTTCAGGGTATAGTGGCGGCGGATTGTGACGGCATCCGGGGGATGGGGCGGCTCGGGCTCAAAGGAAGCCAGCACCACCGTGCGGCTTTCCCCGGGCCGGAGCGAGAGTTCCAAAAAATGGGCGTGGCCGATGGCCACGCCCAGCAGAAGACCCAGGATCACGCGCTTCATCGGTTAAAAAGCATACAGCCCACTCCGCGCCCCTCCGATGAAGGACACCGTGCCGGCCCCCTGATACGGCGTCGCCACCACCGACAGGGCATAGGGGCCGGTGTACCGCCCGGTGGCCACGGGATGGCGGGCATCCTGGATGTTGATTACCCAGAAGCCTCCGCCGCCGGCCGCCACGTAGAGTTCAGGAACCACAGGCGAGAGGGCCACATCCCAGGCGTAGCCGTCAAAGGGATCGTAGGTGGCAAGGAGCCGGGGCTGGCCCGGATCGGCCACCGACACAAGGGCCACGCCGGCCTCCTTCAGGGCCACGGCCACGAGGGTATCCTGCACGGCCACCTGGCGGGCGTTGCC
>JALXEF010000012.1 GCA_027069855.1 Caldifarciminota bacterium | reverse complement strand
CCTTCGGCCTATAATTAACGCCATGAACGCCAACGACAAGGAGCGTCAAAGCCCCTCCGGCATCCCCATCCGGGAGGTGTATCGCCCCGACGACCTGGCGGATTTTGATTACACCCGAGACCTCGGCGACCCCGGCCAGTTTCCCTTTACCCGGGGCGTATACCCCGGCATGTACCGCCGCCGGCTCTGGACCATGCGCCAGTACGCCGGCTTCGGCTCCGCATACCAAACCAACCAGCGGTTCCGCTACCTGCTGTCGCTGGGCCAAACCGGGCTTTCGGTGGCCTTTGACCTGCCGACCCAGCTGGGCTACGACTCGGACCACCCCATGAGCGAGGGAGAGGTGGGCCGCACCGGTGTGGCCGTGTCCACCGTGGAGGACCTGGAAATCGTGTTCCGCGACATCCCCCTGGACCAGGTGTCCACCTCCATGACCATCAACGCCACAGCCCCCATCCTCCTGGCCATGTACATCCTGGTGGCCGAGAAACAGGGGGTCCCCCGCCAGGTGCTCCGGGGCACCGTGCAAAACGACATCCTGAAGGAGTTCGCAGCCCGCGGCAACTACATCTACCCCGTGGACCCCTCCATGAAACTCGTGGGCGACCTCATTGAGTTCTGCGCCCACGAAATGCCCAAGTGGAACCCGATTTCCATTTCCGGGTACCACTACCGGGAGGCCGGCGCCACCGCCGTGCAGGAGGTGGCCTTCACCCTGGCCGACGGCAAAGCCTATATCCAGGAAGTGCTCGGCCGGAACATTGACATTGACGACTTCGCCCCGCGGCTCTCCTTCTTTTTCGCAGCCCACAGCTACTTTTTTGAGGAGATCGCCAAGTTCCGGGCCGCCCGCAAACTCTGGGCCCACATCGTGCGCGAGGAGTTCGGGGCCCGCAACCCCAAGTCCTGGCGCCTGCGGTTCCACACCCAAACCGGCGGCGTCACCCTCACCTCCATTGAGCCCCTCAACAATGTGGTGCGGGTCACCCTCCAGGCCCTGGCCGCCGTGCTGGGCGGCACCCAGTCGCTGCACACCAACGCCTACGACGAGGCGCTGGCCCTGCCCACCGCCGAATCCGCCAAACTCGCCCTCCGTACCCAGCAGATCATCGGCTACGAGTCCGGGGTGCCCGATACCGCCGATCCCCTGGCCGGCTCCTACTTCGTAGAGTCCCTCACCCGCGAGGTGGAGAGCCGGGTGCAGGCCCTGCTGAAGGAGATTGACCGGCACGGGGGCGCGGTGGAGGCCGTGAAAAAGGGCCTCTTTCAGCACTGGATTGAGCAGAGCAGCTACGAGTATCAGAAGCGGTTTGAGCAGGGCGAGGTCGTGGTGGTGGGCGTCAACCGGTTCCAAACCGAAGGGGCCCGGGAAACCGTGGGCGAACTCCTGAAAATTGACCCCGAGGTGGAACGCGAACAGATTGAACGGCTCCGGGCCTATCGCCGGCGCCGCAACTTCTCGGAAACCCGCCAGGCCCTGAAAAACCTCCAGCGGGCGGCCGAACGCGGCTCCGAAAACCTCATGCCCTACATCCTGGAGGCCCTGCGCGCCCAGGCAACCCTGGGCGAAATCTCCGATACCCTTCGGGAGGTGTACGGTGAGTACCAGGAATCCTGAGGCCGACCTGTTTCTGCACCATGTGGGCATCGCCGTGCGCGACCTGGAAGCCGCGGTCCAGCGGTTCCAGGAGATCCTGGGCGTCTCCCGGGTGGAATACGAAGACCTCCCGGACCGGGGGCTCCGCGTCGCCGTTTTCACCCTCGGCCCGGTCCGACTGGAACTCGTCTCCCCCACCCGACCGGGCACCGCTCTGGACCGATTCCTGGAGAAACGGGGCGACGGCCTGCACCACCTCTCCTTTGGCGTCCGCCGGTGGAACGATCTCTGGGAGCGGCTCCAGCAGGCCGGTGTCCGCATCGTGGACGGCCCCCGCCCGGGCGCCTTTTCCCCGCGGGTGATCTTCACCGATCCCCGGGATACCGGTCGCGTGCTCCTGGAGTTCATGGAGATGCCGGAGGAGGTATGACCTGGCTCCTGGCCCTGGTCCTGGCCTACCAGGCGGTGCCGGTTCAGGCCCTTCGGTACCAGGGCCGCTTTTACCTCACCCCCCGGGCTCTGATCTCGGCGTTCCACCTGCAGCGGGTGGGCCAGGGGGAGTACCGCTATAAAAGCCACCGCATCGCCTTCGGTACCCATCGGGTGTGGGTGGACGGCCGGGCCTACGCCGTGCAGTCCGACCGGTTCGCCGACCAGGGCCTCGCCTATGAGGCCCGGAGCCTGGAACCCGCCGTGGGCCGCTGGACCGGCCGCCACGCTTACTGGGACCTGGAAAAACGCCGGTTCATCCTGTCCCGGTACCGGCCCAGCGTGCAGCGCATTTCGGCCGCCTCGCCCGGCGGCGCCACCTGGCAACTGGACCTCCAGCACAACCCCGACCTGCGGCCCGAGACCCATCTCAAGGGCGACACCCTGCAAATCCGCATCCCCCGGGGCTTTTACCCCGGGCCGGACCCCGAGCCGCCGGCCTGGCTCCGCACGCTCCGCCTGGGCCACACCCTGCAGGGCTTCCTCTGGGACCTGGTGGGCGCCGGCGATGTCCGGATGACGCACCCCGGCAGCGGCAAAACCCGCA
>JALXEF010000011.1 GCA_027069855.1 Caldifarciminota bacterium | reverse complement strand
TTCGCCGTGGTCATGGACCCCAAAACCGGCGATGTGCTGGCCATGGTGTCCTATCCCTCGGCCGACCCGGCCCGGGGCGTCGCCTCCACCCGGAACCGCACCATTGTGGACCCCTATGAGCCCGGCTCGGTCTTCAAGGTGGTGGTGTATTCCCTGGCCTACAGCCGACACCTGATCACGCCGGAAACGCCGGTGGACACCCGGCCGGGCTGGATCCGGGTGGGGCGGTACCGCATCGGCGATGTCCACGCCCACGGCGGCCGGGTGATGTCCTACGCCGAGGCCCTGGTGCATTCCTCCAATGTGGCGGCGGCGAAACTCGCCCTGCAGATTCCGGCCGAAGACCTGTACCGCTGGGCCCGGGCCCTGGGTGTGGGCCGGCGCACCGGCGTTGAACTGCCCGGCGAATCCCCGGGCCGCATCCAGCCCCTGAAACGCTGGAAGGATGTGGAAAAGGCCGCCTTTGCCATCGGCCACGGCGTGATGGTCACCGGCCTGCAGATGGCCGTGATCTACAGCGCCATCGCCAACGGGGGCCTGTTGCTGCGGCCCCATGTGCTGGCCGAGGGGCATCCCCGGCCGGATGTCGTCCGGCGGGTGTTCCGGCCCGGTGTGGCCGACACTCTGCGGCAGATCCTCCAGCGGGTCGTGGAAGAGGGCACCGGCCGCCGGGCCCGCATTCCGGGCGTGGCCGTGGCTGGAAAAACCGGCACCGCCATCAAGGTGAATCCCCGAACCCGCCGGTACGATTACAACCGCGTGATCACCTCCTTCATCGGCTTTCTCCCGGCCGACGATCCCCGCTATGTGATCAATGTGGTGGTGGACGAACCCCGGGTGGGCAAGTACGGCGGCGATGTGGCGGCCCCCATTTTCCGCCGGATCGCCCAGGGCGCCCTGGCTCTGGAGGCCTGGCGCGCCCCGGTGGCGTATCATCAAGGACCGAAAAATGAGGCTATCCGAACTCCTTGAGCGCAAAGACCTTCCCCGGGACCCCGAAATCCGGGGCCTGAGCTATCAGAGCCGGAAGGTTCAGCGGGGCGACCTGTTCATCGCCCTGGTGGGCCGACACCACGACGGGCACCGGTTCCTGGAAGACGCCCGGCGCCGTGGGGCTGTGGCCGCTCTGGTGGAACACCCGGTGCCGGAGGTGGACCTCCTGCAGGTGCGGGTGCCCAACACCCGCACAGCCATGGCCCGGGTGGCCGCCCGGTTCTACGGCCATCCGTCGCGAACCCTCTCGGTGTTCGGCATCACCGGCACCAACGGCAAAACCACCACCGCGTACCTGCTCAAAACCTTCCTGGACCTGGCCGGCGTACCCACCGGCCTTTTGGGCACCATTGAATACGACCTGCTGGACCGTCGGCTCCTGGCTTCCCTGACCACCCCGGAATCGCCCGATCTGCAGCGATATCTGCGCGAGATCCTGGATGCCGGAGGCCGGGCCGCGGTCATGGAGGTGTCCAGCCACAGCGTGGCCGAACACCGCATCGACGAAGTCCATTTTCGCTACGGCATCTTCACCAATCTGGGGCGCGACCACCTGGACTACCACGGCAGCGTGGAGCAGTACATGGAGGCCAAATTGCGGTTCCTGGAACGCGTGGCTGAGGTGCTGGTGGTCAACGCCGACGATCCCCGGGCCCCCCGGGTGATCCAGCGGGCCCGCGCCACCCGGGTGCTCACCTTCGGCCGGCAACCGGAGGCCGATCTCCGGTTCCGGATCCTGCGCAACGACCTGTACGGCCTGGACCTGGAACTCACCGGCGTGTTCAGCGGCCGGTTTTCCCTGCCCCTGCCCGGGGCCTACAACGCCTACAACCTGCTGGGGGCGCTGCTGGCCTTCCACGCGTTTACCGGCGAAAACCCTCTGGCCTATCAGCAGACCTTTTTGAAGCGGTTTCAGGGCGTTCCCGGCCGGTTCCAGACCCTCCTGGGCCGGGGCGCACCGTTCCAGGTGATCGTGGATTACGCCCACACACCCGACGCCCTGGAGGTTCTGCTCCGGGCCGTACGGGACCTGAAGCCCCGGCGCATCATCGTGGTATTCGGGGCCGGGGGCGACCGCGACATCGGCAAACGCCCGTTGATGGCCCGCACCGTGGAACAATGGGCCGATGTGCTGGTGCTGACCTCGGATAACCCGCGCTCCGAAGACCCCCTGGCCATCATCGCCGACCTGCTCCAGGGCCTGCAGAACCCCGACGAAGGGGTGTATGTGCAGCCGGACCGCCGCCAGGCCATCGCCCTCGCCCTGGACCTGGCCCAGGAGGGCGATGTGGTGGTGCTGGCCGGCAAGGGCCACGAGGTGACCCAGACCATCCAGGGCCAGAAGATCCCCTTTGACGACCGGAAGGTGGCCCGGGAACTGCTCAAAGAACGGGGGCTTTTGCCATGAAACCACCCATTGCCTGGCGGGCCGAAGAACTGGTCCGGATTACCGGCGGGCACCTCCAGAACCTGCCCCTGACCGCCTTTGTGAGGGGCTTCACCCTGGATTCCCGGGAGGTTCGGCCCGGCCAGGTGTTCGTGGCCCTCCAGGGCACCCGGTTCCACGGGGTCCGCTTCGCACAGGAAGCCGTGGACCGGGGTGCGGCCGTGGTGCTCACCGACCGCCCTCCCACCCCCTCCACC
>JALXEF010000010.1 GCA_027069855.1 Caldifarciminota bacterium | reverse complement strand
GCGGGGAAGTTCAAGAATATAAGGGTGATAAATGCCGGCATAAAGAGGGCCAGCATCCGCGACTGCCGGTCCTGGGCGGGCTGCAGCAGCGCCTGCCCCATACTGGTCAAGCCCATGAGAATGGGCAACACATAGTAGGGGTCCTTCAGCGAGAGGTCGTGGATCCACAGGATCCAGGGCGCCCCCCGGAAGTCAATGGACATCCGCAGGATCTGATACAAGGCCCAGAAAATGGGCAACTGCAGCAGGAGCGGAAGGCAACCGCTGAAGGGGTTGACCTTGTATTTGCGGTAGAGTTCCATGATCTCCTGCTGCATCCGCTGGGGATCGTCCTTGTACATCTTGCGGATGGCGTCGATCTTGGGTTTGAGCTCCTGCATGCGCTGCATAGACCGCAGGCCCCGATAGGTGAGGGGCCAAAAGAGGAGCTTCATGAGCAGGGCAAACACCACGATCACCCAGCCGTAGTTGGGGATGTAGCGATACAGAAACTTCAGCGCGTAAAGAATGGCCTTGGAAAACGGGCTGATGATGGCGTTGCCGAAGTCATAGGCCACGGCCAGTTCGGGCTCGTGGCTCTTCATGATGAAGTAATCAAAGGGGCCGAAGTAGGTGCGGAACGCCACCGGCCCGGCCATCTGAACACCGAAGCCGACGCGGCCATCGGTGGCCTTGCCGTACACCCGTTTCACCGGGTTCTGCGGGATGAAGAAGAACGAAAAGTACTTGGTGCGAACGCCGGCCCAGTGGAGCCCATCGCCGGCGAACCACCGGGGTTCCTTGAGTTTCTTGAGCGGGATCTTGTGGAGTTTCTCCCGAAGCACCAGGAAATGGAAATACCGCTGGTCTTCTTTGAGGTCCTTTTCCGTGGGGTTCAGGCCCGCATCAAACCGCAGGGTGAACACCGGCCCTTCGGGCAGCAGGAGGCGGCCCCGCAGGGTATAACTGCCGCCTTCCAGCACCAGCACCTTCCGGACCTCCACCGAATCGGGCAGCAGCAGGCCCCGAAACACCACGGAATCAATGGCTCCTTCCTGCAGCTTCAGGGTTTCGGCGGGCTGGGGAAGCCAGAGGATCTGCCGGCCTTCGGGAGGATCCAGCTGGCCCAGGCGTTCGCCCTCAGGCACGAGCTCCACCGGCTCGTTCCGGGTGGCATACCGGATCAGCACGAACCGAAGGAGGTCTCCCCGATACGCCGAAAGGGTCATCCGATACAGGGGGGTTTCCACAAAGATCTCGGGTTCCTGGGCTCCAGGGGCAGGGGCCTGCACGGTGGGAGGAGCAGCAGGGGTTGCCGGTGAAGGAACCTCCGCCGGTGCCCGGGTTCGGGTGGTTTCGGCCAGGGTATCGCCGGGGGTGCCCGCCGTCGGCTGAGCCTTCGGGGGCTTGTACACGAAGAGTTCGTAAACGAACAGGAACAGAAAGGTCAGCACAAAGGCCAGAATCAGGTTTCGGGTATTCATACCGGGTCGTAACCTCCTGGAAACAGCGGATTACAGCGCAAAATCCTCCAGAACCCCTTCAGGAGCCCCCGTAGCACCCCGTAGCGGGTGACCGCCTCTGCCGTGTACTCGGAGCAGGTGGGATAGTAACGGCAGGAATGGGGCAGTGAAGGGGAAATGGCCTTCTGGTAAAACCGGATCAGGCCGACGATGAAACGCCGTGCGGGAGTTTCTGGCGCAGCCGATGAAACTCCTGCACCAGGGCCGGAAAGGGGGCCTGCAGGGTCTTCTCCGTGCCCATGAGCACGAAGCTGCCGGGGGGAAGCCAGCCACAGTACCGGCGAAACACCTCCCGAAGCCGCCGCTTGGCGCGGTTCTTCCGCACGCGGGTGTACAGTTTCCGCGAGGCGGCGAACCCCGCGTAGATGCCGTCGGCGGGCTCCGGCAGATAGTAGAGATGGAACCAGGTGCCCCGGATCCATTGTCCCTGTCGGAGAACCCTGGCGAAGGCTTCGCTTTTCTTCAGCGTCTGGAACCGACACGGCCGCTCCTCAAGCATTCCGGGCTCAATGGGTCAGGCGGTGCCTGCCCTTGCGGCGACGACGCTGGATCACGCGACGACCACCCCGGGTGCTCATGCGTTTCCGAAATCCATGGTTCCGCTTTCTCTTGATGCGCGATGGCTGATATGTGCGTTTCATGGAAACCTCCCTTGTCTACATTTTCAGGAAGGCAGTAATACCCTCCCGAATGAACATAACGCCAAAGGCGGAAAGTAAAAGGATCATGATTTTGGAGAGGGCCAGCGACCCTCCCGTTCCGATCCAGCGGTATAGTTTATCGGAAATCGCCAGCAAAAGATAGAGCAGGGCCAGGTTGACCAGGAATGCCCCGAGCACCGGGGCCACCCCGTAGAGGTCCCGCAGCACGATCAGGGTGGTGATGACCGCCGGACCGGCGATCAGGGGGATCCCCAGGGGCACCACGCCCAGGGGGCCCGAGGGACGGCGCCGGCTCTTCTCGCTCTGCAGCAGATCGGAAATGGAGAGCACCACCAGCAGGATGCCGCCCGCCACCTGAAAGTCGGGCACCGTGACCCCCAGGAAATCCAGCACCAGCCGGCCGGTGAACAGGAACACAAGGCCCACACCGGTGGCCGTCAGGATGGACTGCTGGGCCACCCGGCGGCGGCTCCCCGGTTCCAGGTCATGGG
>JALXEF010000009.1 GCA_027069855.1 Caldifarciminota bacterium | reverse complement strand
CGCTGCAACAGCTTCTCCCGATCCCTGCGTTCCATTTCTTCTACATTGTATGGGCTTCGCCCTACCTTCGCTCCCCGATGCGCTTATAGATCTCGGGCAAATCCCAGGGTGTGATGATCCCCAGGGGTGCTTCGTGCTGTTTGCCCGAATGGGTGATGATCAGGGCAACAGGGCGGTGTCCCTGGTGCAGTTCCTGCTCAAAGAACTCCACCGCCTCCACCAGCGTGCTGTGGCGGGGGATGCATTTCCAGGTTTCGTCCTCCTCTTTGTATTGCAGGACTTCAGCCACAGCGGTTTCTGTCAAGCTGAAGATATCCTCGGCCACCTGGGTACCCAGCCAGCGGGCGATGGTGCTGGTGGTGAGCAGGCCGACAATGCCCTTCTGACCCACCACGGGCAATTGGGAAAAGTCCTTTTCGTGCATCACTCTCACGGCCTCGGCCACAGGTGCCTCAAGGGAAATGGTGATCACCTCACTCAAGAAGGGGGATGTATCCACCCGTGGTGGTTCCAACAGCAGATCACGGATTTCTTCAACGAGTTGCACTGCCTTGTCGGTGGGTTCGGCCAGCAGGCCGTAGGTATCGTGCACAATGGCGTTCCGCAGTTTCCGAATCGCCTCCAGATCCTGCCAGCGGCGAGATACCAAAGGGGAGTAAGAGCGGGCCTTATGCATCACGAACGCGAACGGCTCCTTATCCGACAACTCGGTCAACTGACGAAGATGCTTATCTATGGCAAGAAAGGCTCTACGGAAACGCTCACCGCGGGAGAGAGGCTTGGTATCAGCAGTCATGGCTTTCGCTCCTTGAATTGGGCGATAAACTCGGTGGGCAGGCGGATTTTGGCCGTCATCAGATGGTGGAGGAGGGTCTTGAAGAGGTCATCCAAGGCCTCCTTGTGTGCCTCCTCGGCCTCAATTTTACGGTCCACCGTTTGCAGGCTGCCGGAGATTTCGCGTTGCTCCTCGAGGGGTGGGAGGGGGATTGGAAACTCAGCCAACCCATGTTTGGAAAGGTTAGGGATCGTGGTTTTGTTTCCGCGTCCTTGATATAGTCCGAAGAGTTTGTCTTTTTGCGAGAAAGAGCCTTTTCCTTGCTGAACCTCGTACACGTCGCCCAACTTCACCACCCGCCACTCCTCAGGCAGGGGGTCGAGTTCGGTTATGCGGTAGCCTGGGGGCAAATCCTGTACATCATCCTGGAGTTTAGGCAACTTGCTTTCCATCTGCATCGGTTTGCCCCTTTGTAACCCCTTTATAGCCCGTTTGGCCCGTTTTCGAGTCGTTTACGAGTCTTCTGAGTCCTTTCCTTGCAGACACTTCCCTTTGTCCAACAAATGTCCGAAATCTGTCCGATATGTCCTTTAAATGTCCGTTACCGCGCCAAGCCATAGCGTCTTCCCTTCTTTTCACCTGACGCTTTTACCAGACCCTTTTCCACAAGAGCCTGCAGATCACGCTGGACGGTTTTGGTGGAAATGCCCGAAAAATGCCGATGCAACTCCCCCAAAGATGCACTACCCATGCTCCGCAGCACGGTTATGATCTGGATCTGCCGTTCGTTTAAGCCCAGTTTGTACAGGCGCTCTGGGGTGTAGGGGTCTTTGAGAAACACCACCTTGAAACTCCCCGACTGCTCCACAAACTCCGGCTCCGGAAGCCCCTGGGCCTTGCACAGTTCGAGGATGCGCGTGGTCCCTGTTCCCCAGTGCTCGATCAAACCCGCATAGTAAAAAGTACGGGACAGGAGGGGGTTGCGGGGGACGGAAGGATGCTCCGGTTCCCGAAGTTGGCCTATCCGAATACCCTCGGGTAGTCCACCAGGATTCCAAATTTGAAGATGGCCTTCAGCGATGCGAATCTGGATGTCTCCGTAAGCTGTGTAATCCCGGTGGATGAGGGCATTGATCACCGCCTCCCGCAGGGCCTCCAGAGGATATTCCCAGGTTTCTCTGCGTTGCAGCCCTTCCAGTGTAGGTTTGGTAACCTGAACATCAAAGCGAACTTGCAATACTTGGCGGAATCGGTCCATGGCGGCGTTCAATTGCTGCCAGAGGGTGCCCTCGAATTCGTGGCTGTCCAGAATCTGGTTGCCTTTGAATAGGCCGATCCGTAATCGAGCGTGGGGGAAGAGAAGCTGAGGGCGGCGAGCAAACAGGAGAACCCCGGCGTTGGTGAGTCTGTGCCCTTGAAGCAAACCAAGGTTTTGTAGCATGCGTTCAGGTTCGGAGGGTTCAATTTGCGGAAGCCTATCCCTTGCCAATCTGGCGAATTGAACGACTTGCTCTGGGTCTATCTCTTCAGGACCCCAGGGGCTGGTCAGACCGTCCCAGGTTTGCAAGGAGCGTTCCAGCAACCGACGCGCAAGTTCCTCGGGAGACATATCGCGGTTAACGGTACCCACTCGGGTCAAATACCTACCCTGATAGGGGACCACCCCGTGAATTGGCTCGACCTTTATAACGATCACCTCATGTCCTTGAAGTTCCCTCACCTGGATGGAAGGGGTAATCCCGAGTTTGGAAACAATGGTGTTTGCAATCCGCTGAAGTTCAGCATCATCGGTCACAGTACCCACTACGGTTCCGTCCTTCCGAACGCCGATAAGGAGCGTGCCACCCCGGGTATTGGCGAAGGCGGCCAGGTCTTCCAGGGCCCGGTCGGTCCACTGGCGCTTCAATTCCAGGGTTTCGCCTTCCCGCAGTTCCATCATCCCTCGTCTGGCAGGCCGAAGATTGCCACGCCCACCCGGGAGGCCGCGGCGCGGAGGGCACCGTCCTGGGTGGCAAGCGGCAAAGCCAGTCGCATGGCCAGGTCCAGATAGGCAGCGTCGTACACAGAGAGCCCCTGTTCCCGGGCCAGGGGAAGAACCCTGCTGAAAACCTGCTCCGGTGTCACCTGTTCCACCACAATGGGCAAAGCGCGCAGATACTCCAGAAAACCGGCGACCGTGGCCTCGGTAACCCGACCTCTCCGCTCCGCCACCCAGAGCGCATTGGCCACCTCCAACGGCCAGATGGCCGGAACCACCGCCTCCCCGTGCTTCAGAGCATCCAGCACCGCGTCGGTATACGGGTTGCTTTCGTCCTCCAATCCCCAGGCCAGCGCCACCGACGCATCCAGTACCAGCAGAACTTGCGCCATCACATCCGCCCCTCTTCAATCAGGTCCTTGATCTTCAGGCCACCCAGGGTTTTGTTCTTCCGGAACTCCTTAAGGGCTTCAATCACCTCCTTCACATCCCTCTGCCGGGCAGGCGACACGGGCTCCAGCACGGCCACAGGCCGGCCGTGGCGGGTGATCACGAACCGCTCGCCCCTTTCCACCCGTCGGAGAATCTCGGAAAACCGGGTCTTCGCCTCGTACGCACCGATTTCAGGCATGCTACACCTCCTTTAGACCGGTCTACGACTGGTCTAAATGTAGGGGGACGGAGGCCGGGGGTCAAGCCCCGGACTGTGATAAAAGCGTGTACCGGCCCACAATCGTACCTCAAGATAGAAGCCCATCAAACCCGGCAAAAACATTGCCCAGGCAGGGTTGAATGCGCAGCGTGCCTATCGGCAGCAAGAACATACCGCTGGGGAAACTTTGACCGGGAACGGTGAGGTTGCGATGGTTCGCGTCTTTCATCCCCCTTGAGCCCTGGGAAACGGCGGGTTAAGATTAGCCTATGGACCTGGCAAAGCAACCGATCCACGACCTACAGGAACGCCTGCGTCGGAACGAGATCTCCCCCCTGGACATCGTGAACGATGTGCTGGAACACATTGAGGCCCAGGAGGAAACCCTCAACGCCTACATTGATGTGTTCGCCGAAGAGGCCCGCCGCCGCGCCGTAGAACTGGAGGATGTACCCCCGGACGAACGCGGTCTGCTCTTCGGCATCCCCATTGCGGTGAAGGACAACATCGTGGTGAAGGGCTTTGATACCACCTGCGGTTCCCGCATCCTCCTGGGCTTTAAGTCGCCGTACAACGCCACGGTCATTGAGCGCCTGCTCCAGCACCACGGCATCGTTCTGGGCAAGACCAACCTGGACGAGTTCGCCATGGGCTCCTCCGGCGAGTACTCCTTCTTCGGACCCACCCGCAATCCCCACAACCCCGACTTCGTGCCGGGCGGCTCCTCCTCGGGCTCGGCGGCGGCCGTGGCCTCGGGCGAGGCGGTGGCGGCCCTGGGCTCGGACACCGGCGGCTCGGTGCGGCTCCCTGCCGCCTACACCCACACCGTGGGCTTCAAGCCCACCTACGGCCGCCTGTCGCGGTACGGGCTCGTGGCCTTCGCCTCGTCGCTGGACCAGATCGGGTTCCTGACCCGGGATGTGCTGGACGCCGCCCTCCTGTTCGAGGCCCTGGGCGGCCACGATCCCCTGGATTCCACTTCACTGAACCTGCCGGCTCCCCGGGTTACCGAGGTGTTCCCGCCCGATTGGGAGCGCCAGCGGTTCACCCTGGGGGTGCCCGTGGAGTATCTGGAGACCGAAGGCCTGGACCCCGAGATCCGCCTGCATTTCCAGCGGTACCTGGAACAGCTGGAGCGGGAGGGGTTCCGCCTCCGGGAGATCCACCTGCCCCACAGCCGGTACGCGGTGCAGGTGTACTACCTGGTGGCCACGGCCGAGGCCTCGTCCAACCTGGCCCGGTACGACGGGGTCCGCTACGGGTTCCGGGCCGAGGGCTATGCCGACCTGGACGAGATGTACCGCAAAACCCGGAGCGAAGGGTTCGGCCCGGAGGTCAAGCGCCGAATCCTCCTCGGCACCTTTGCCCTTTCCTCGGGCTACCACGAGGAGTACTACAACCGGGCCCTGCGGGTGCGCCGGCTCATCCAGAAGGACTTCCAGCAGGCCTTTGAAACCGTGGACCTCATCGTGACCCCCACGGCGCCCACCTTCCCGCCCCGGTTGGGCGAGAAGCGCCGGGATCCCTTGGCCATGTACCTATTGGACATCTTCACGGTATCGGCCAACCTGGCGGGCATCCCGGCCATCTCGGTGCCGGGCGGCTTCGGGGGTCCCCATCGCCTGCCCTTCGGCCTGCAGTTCATGGCACCGGCCTTTGAAGACGCCCGGGTGTTCCAGATAGCCCGATGGTTTGAACGCTTCGTGTATCCCGGCCGCTGATCCCGCCTGCGCATTGCCGCCAGAGCGGTTTATAATGCACGGTTGAAATCGTGCAGCAGGAACACCCTGTACGCCGAAACCCTTGCCGACAAGGAGGTTGAACCATGCGGCTTTTTGCGGATACCGCTCACCTGCCGGACATCAAGGAACTGGCGAGCTGGGGCGCCATTGACGGCGTGACCACCAACCCCACCCTGCTCTCCCGCGAGGAGGGCGAGCCCGAAAAGATCCTGTACGAGATCTGCGAGGTGGTGCAGGGGCCGGTGTCGGCCGAGGTGGTATCCACCGACTGGGAAGGCATGGTCCAGGAGGGCCGGCGCCTGGCCCAGATCCACCCCCACATCGTGATCAAGATCCCGGCGACCATCGACGGCCTCAAGGCCACGAGGGCCCTTTCCGAGCAAGGCATCCGCGTGAACATGACCCTGGTGTTCACCCCCATGCAGGCGCTGCTGGCGGCCAAGGCGGGCGCCCGGTTCGTATCGCCCTTCATCGGCCGGCTGGACGACATCTCGTCCTATGGCATGAACCTCATCGCCGACATCCTGGAGATCTTTGACCACTACGACTTTGAAACCGAGGTGCTGGTGGCCTCGGTGCGGCACCCCATGCATGTGCTGGAGGCGGCCCGACTGGGGGCCCCCATCGTGACCGCTCCGCCCAAGGTCATCCGCCAGTTGATCCGGCACCCGCTTACGGACATCGGCCTGGAAAAGTTCCTGGCCGACTGGAAAAAGCTGCAGGAACGGCTGAAATAAGCCCATGAGCGCGGTCCTGGCCCTGCTCCTCGCGGTCTCCTCGGCCTCCGCGTCCATTGACCAGAGCCGGCGCACGGCCATTGTGAACGCGGCCGAACGGGTGTCGCCCGCCGTGGTGTCGGTGTCCGTGCTGGCCACCACGGTGGTGGCCTCGCGGCCCTTCTTTGAAGACCCCTTTTTCGGCGAGTTCTGGGGCCACTTTTTCCCCACGCCCTACATCCGCCGGCAGGTTCGGGCCCTTGGCTCCGGGTTCATCGTAGATTCCTCGGGCATCGTGATCACCAACGCCCATGTGGTGTCCGGGGCCGAGGTTATCAAGGTCACCCTGCCCGACGGCCGCACCTTTGACGCCGACCTTCTGGGAGAGGCTGACAAACTGGACATCGCCGTGCTCAAGATCCCGGGGAAACACCTGCCGGTGGCGCCCATCGGCGACTCGGACCACCTGCTCATCGGCGAATGGGCGATTGCCATCGGCAACCCCTTCGGTTTCCTGATGGAAGACCTGGAGCCCACGGTGACGGTGGGCGTGATCTCGGCCCTGCACCGCACCTTCAAGGGCCGGTCCGAACGGCTGTACCGCGACATGATCCAGACCGACGCGGCCATCAACCCTGGCAACTCCGGCGGCCCCCTGGTGAACGCCCTCGGTGAGGTCATCGGCATGAACACCTTCATCATCACCAAAAGCGGCGGATCGGAGGGCATGGGCTTCGCGATTCCCATCAACACGGTGATAAAGATCGCCCGCGAAATCGTGGAGTACGGCCATGTGCGGGAGGGCTACCTGGGGATCACCGTGCAGGACCTCACCGACGCCCTGCGGGAAGGCCTGGGGTTCTCGGGCACCGGCGGCGTGCTCATCAACAGCGTGGATCCCCAGGGTCCCCTGGCCGGCAAAGTGAAGGAAGGCGACATCCTGTTGCAGATCAACCGTCGGCGCATCTTGAACTCCGGCGACTTTGAGGACTTCACCTACGCCCTGGTGCCGGGTGAACGGTTCACCTTCACCCTCTGGCGCCAGGGGAAAACTTTTACGGTGCGAGCGCGCAGCGTGGAGTTCCGGATTGCCAGCGAAACCCTGGACTACGGCCTGACCGTAGCCCAGATTACGCCGGCCCTGGTGCAAAAGTACGGGCTCCAAACCGCCCAGGGCGTGGTGGTGGTTTCGGTGGATCCCCAGAGTCCCTTCGCCCGGATCGGCCTGCAGCCTGGAGACGTCATCCTCTCGCTGAACCGCCACGACATCCGAACCGTGGAAGACCTGCGCCGGGCCTTGAAGGGCCTGCGGCGGGGCTACCTGGAGGTGGTGCTGGACCGCCAGGGGCAGCGGCTCTGGTACCGCGGCACCTTTTAAGGAGTGTCCATGCAGGATCGCTGGGAAACCATCAAAGTCGGCCTCTTCGTGGTGCTGACCCTGGCCGTGCTCTTCGGCGGCTACTTTTACCTCAAGGGCTTCAAGTGGGCCAAGGAAAAGTACTTTTACAAGATCCGCCTCACCGAGGCCTCCTGGATCAACAAGGGCGATCCGGTCACGATCCTGGGCGTGCCCAAGGGGCGGATCCACGATGTCCAGCTCTACCCGGACTCGGTGATCGTGGTCATCTGGCTGGAGGACTACAAACTGCGGCAGGGCGCCTTCGCCCGGGTGGAGAGCCAGGGCATCATCGGCACCATGCGCATTTCCCTTACGCTGGGCTCGGGCGATACCCTGCCCCAGTGGTCCACCATTCCCGGATACACCCAGCGGGACATCGGCCAGGTGATCGCCGAGGTGGGCGAGTTCGTGGCCCGCTCGGATTCCCTGATCCTCACGGTCAGCGATGTGCTGGTGCAACTCAAAAAGGTGCTCGTGGGCACCCAGAGCCAGCTCGGGCAACTGATGACCGAAACGGCCCGGAGCCTGCGCGAGCTGGAACGCACCCTGCAGGAGGGCCGCATCACCCTGCAGGCCGGGCGGGCGCGCCTGGATTCCACCGGCCGGCACCTGGAGGCCACCCTGGACCACCTGGACTCCCTGCTCGTGGATCTGCGCGTGGGCCAGGGCACCGTGGCCCGGCTGGTGCAGGACTCCACCCTGTATTTCCGCCTGGATTCCACGCTGCAGGCCGTGGAAGACCTGCTGCGGGACATCCGGGAGAACCCCGGGCGGTACGTGCACATCAGCATCTTTTAAGCAAACCGCCCGCTGACAGGATCATGAAGGCCGAAACCCGGTACCGGTGCACCGAATGCGGCTACGAAACCCCCCGCTGGATGGGCCGATGCCCGGTGTGCGGCGCCTGGGGCACCCTCAAGGAAGTGAAGGTCCCTTCGGCCAAACCCCAGCGACCGGGTACCCAGGCCTGGCTGGAACCCCAGGAGGTGCGGCCGGTGCCTCTGGTCCCAGATGCCGCGGAAACCCCGGAGGCCCGGCGCTGGCCCACGGGCATCCAGGAACTGGACCGGGTGCTAGGCGGGGGCCTCGTGGCCGGTTCGGTGGTGCTTTTGGGCGGTGAACCCGGCGTGGGCAAAAGCACGCTGCTTTTGCAACTCGCCCGGGCGCTGGCCGAGGGCGGGGTGGCGCCGGTGCTCTATGGGTCCGCCGAGGAATCCAGGGCCCAGATCCTGGAACGGGCGCGCCGCCTGGGGATCGCCGCCGAAGGGGTGCAGGTGGCCCCGGTGGCCACCCTGGAAGACCTCCTGAGCCTGGCCGAAGAGATCCAGCCCCGGGTGCTCCTGGTGGATTCCATCCAGGCCATCATCACACCGGAGCTGCCGTCGGTGGCGGGCAGTGTGGCCCAGGTGCGGGAATGCGCCTCGGCCCTGCTCCGGCTGGCCAAAACCCGGAACATCGCCGTGATCCTCGTGGGCCATGTCACCAAGGACGGCACCCTGGCCGGCCCCAAAACCCTGGAGCACATGGTGGATGTGGTGCTCTACCTGGAGGAACAGGGGTCCGGCCTCCGGGTGCTCCGGGCCTCCAAGAACCGCTACGGCAGCACCGACGAGATCGGCCTGTTTGAAATGACCGGCACCGGGCTGCGGGAGATCCGGGATCCCGGCCGCATCTTCCTGAGCACGGGGTTCCGCCGGCGCAGCGGCGTTGTGATCACCGCCGTGCTGGAGGGCCGGCGACCGTTCCTCGTGGAAATTGAGGCGCTGGTGGCCCGGACCCCCTTCGCCCTGCCCCAGCGGGTCACCACGGGCTACGACCCCAAACGGCTTTCCATGCTCCTGGGC
>JALXEF010000008.1 GCA_027069855.1 Caldifarciminota bacterium | reverse complement strand
TTCCTTCTTTTCTTCGGCATCGTTCACGCCTCCTTAAAAGGGCACATCGCTGTCGTTCACCGGTTCCTCGTCGATCACCGGCGGTGCCTCTTCTTCCACCACTTCCTCGCCCGTGGGCACCTTCTCCAGGAAGTGTACGCGATAGGCATGGATCTCGTAGGCGGTGCGGCGCTGGCCGTCCTCGGTTTCCCAGGAACGCTGGCGCAGGGTGCCCTCCACCAGCACCGGGCTGCCCTTCACCAGGCGGTCGTGGCACCGCTCGGCCAGCTCGCCCCAGGCGGAAACATCAATGAACAGGGTATCCTCCTGCCACTCGCCCGACTGGTCGCGGTACCGGCGGCTGTTGGCGATCCGGAGCCGCACCACAGGCCGGCCGGAAGCGGTGTACCGGAGATCGGGGTTGCTGGTGAGCCGTCCCGACAGGATCACGAGGTTAATGGACGGTACCTTGAGTTCGGCCATCACTCATCCCTCCGCAGGATCATGTGCCGGAGCACGCCCTTAGCGAGTTCCAGTTTCTTGCGCAAGGTGAGGGTGAAGGCGGGGTCGGCGTCGAAGTAGTAGATCACGTAGTAGCCTTCCTGGCGCTTCTTGATGGGGTACGCGAACTTCCGGCGGCCCCATTCGTCCACATCGGTGATCTGGCCGCCGCCTTCCTTGATCCAGGCCTCCAGTTCCTCCTTCTGGGCCTGGATGCCGTCATCGCCCAGTTCCGGGTCGATGATGACCATCATTTCGTAGGGTCTCATGTTGACCTCCTTGGACCTGGTTTGGAACAACCAGGGGCCCCGACCCGGGCCGGGGCCTCCGGAGTCCGAAATCGTTTGTCGGCTCTGGGAGCCTCAGAAGTGCAAAAACGGCAGTGCATGATACAGCACCTTCAAGAACGGGGCAAAGACCAGCGACACGATGGCCATCAACTTCAGCAGGATGTTGATGGACGGGCCCGCGGTGTCCTTGAAGGGATCGCCCACGGTGTCGCCCTCCACCGAGGCCTTGTGGGCCTTGGAGCCCTTGCCCCCCATGTTGCCGGCCTCAATCCACTTTTTGGCGTTGTCCCAGGCGGCGCCGGCGTTGGCCATGAAGAGGGCCAGCGGCACACCCACGGCCAGGGAGCCGGCCAGCAGGCCGCCCAGCGCTTTGAGGCCCAGCAGGATGCCCACGATCAGGGGCGTGAAGAAGGCCACGAGCCCGGGCAGGATCATTTCCTTCAGGGCGCCGCCGGTGGTGATGTCCACGATGCGGGCGTAATCGGCCTTGACACCCGGCTTGCCCTCCTTGAGGCCCGCGATCTCCCGGAACTGCCGCCGCACCTCCTGCACCACATACTGGGCCGTGCGGCCCACAGCGTTCATCACCTGGGCCGAGAAGAAGAAGGGCACCGCCGCACCGATGAAGATGCCCGTGATCACGGCCTTGTCCAGGATGTTCAGGATGTCAATGCCCGCCGACTGGGTGTAGGCCGAGAACAGGGCCAGGGCCGTGAGGGCCGCCGAGCCGATGGCGAACCCCTTGCCGATGGCGGCGGTGGTGTTGCCTGCAGCGTCCAGCGAGTCGGTGATCTGCCGCACCTGGGGCGGCAGGTGCGACATCTCGGCGATGCCGCCGGCGTTGTCGGCGATGGGACCGTAGGCGTCCACGGTGACCGTGATGCCCACGATGGACAGCATGCCGATGCCCGCCAGGGCCACGCCGTAGAAACCGCCCACGGTGAAGGACACGAGGATGGCGATGGCGATCGCGATCAGGGGCACCACCGTGCTCATCATGCCGGTGGCGAGACCGGCGATGATGTTGGTGGCCACGCCGGTATCCGAGGCCCGGGCGATGGCCTCAATGCGTTTGCCCGTGGAGTAGTACTCGGCGATGTACCCGATGAGCACGCCCGATACCAGGCCCAGCAGTACGGCCCAGTACAGGGCCGTGGGCGAGCCCGTGATCTTCAGGGCCACAAAGGCCAGGATGGCAAAGGCCACGGCCGTGGCGTAGGTGGCGCGCTGCAGGGCGGCCTGGGGGTTGCTGCGGGCGCCCCGGATGAACAGCGTGCCGAACATGGAGGAAAGGAGCCCGAAGGTGGGCAGCACGAAGGCCAGGAGAATGAGGTGCAGATCCTGCTTGCTGGCCGCGATCACCACGGCCGACAGCACGGAGCCCACATAGGACTCGTACAGGTCGGCGCCCATGCCGGCCACATCGCCCACATTGTCGCCCACATTATCGGCGATCACGGCCGGGTTCCGGGGGTCGTCCTCCGGCAGGCCGGCCTCCACCTTGCCCACCAGGTCGGCGCCCACATCGGCCGCCTTGGTATAAATGCCGCCGCCCACGCGGGCGAACAGGGCCACCGACGACGCCCCCATGGAAAAGCCGGCGAGCACGGTGGCCGCCGCCAGGGGATCCTTCAGGAAGAGGTAAAACAGGGCATACAGCAGCGACAGCCCCAGAAGGCCCAGGCCGGCCACGGACATGCCCATCACCGAACCCCCGTAAAAGGCGACCTCCAGGGCCTCGCTGAAGGAACGGGTGGCGGCGCTGGCGGTGCGGGCGTTGGCCCGGGTGGCGATCTGCATGCCGAAGAAGCCTGCGGCCAGCGAGAGCCCCGCGCCCACCAGGTAGGCCACGGCGGTCAGCAGCGCCAGTTTGAAGCCGGTTTTGGGATCCAGGGAAAGGCCGACCAGGAGCAGCAGGATGACCACGATGATGAAGATGAGCAGTGTCCGGTACTCGCGTTTGAGGAAGGCCATCGCGCCTTCGTGGATGTAGGCGGAGATGTTCCGCATGGTTTCGTTGCCGGGATCCCGTTTCATCACGAGCGACGCCATGAAGGCGGCGAACAGAACGCCCAGCACGCCGCCCAGCACGGCGACCCATACCCAGGTGAGATTGATCATGCTCCTTTCCTCCTGTTCAAAAGGTTCATGGCCTGGTCCATGCCCTGGGTCCTCAAGACCTCAAGCCCCTGGTACACCCGGTGAAGGATCTCAGGCAACTGTTCCCGTTCCTCCGGCGAAAAGGGCGAGAGTACATACACCCGCAGGGGCACCTCGGGGTCGCGGCCCACGCCGATCCGGAGCCGGGGCACGGCGTCGGTGGCCAGGTGGTACAGCACGCTGGCCAGCCCCCGGTGGCCGCCGTCGGAGCCCCGCGGCCGCAGCCGGAGGGTACCGAAGGGCAGGTTCACATCGTCCAGCAGGACCACGATCTCCTCGGGCGCCAGCCCGAAGTGGTCCACCGCCTCCCGCACGGCCACGCCCGACTCGTTCATGTAGGTGGTGGGGATCACCACCAGGTACCGGGCGTTCTGGCCGTAAAAGTAGCGGCCCTTGCCGGCCCGGAACCGCAGGCCCTCCTGCCGTGCGATGTACTCGGCGGCCATCATGCCCACATTGTGGCGGGTGCCGTCGTACTCCCGGGGCGGGTTCCCGAGGCCGATCACCGGTAACGGGGTCTTCAAGGTCTTCAGGACTCGGCCGGAGCCTCGCCCTCGCCGGCCTCGGCTTCACCCTCGGCGGGCGGAGCCTCGGCTTCAGCCTCTTCCTCGGCCGCCTTCTTGGGTGCCAGGATCGTCACCACGGTCTGTTCCGGATCCTCCAGGATCTCCACGCCTTCTTCCACCTTGAGGTCGCGCACATGGATGGCGTCGCCGATGTCCAGATCGCTGACATCCACCTCAATGGCCGAGGGCAGTTTGGACGGAATCGCCCGGATCTCCACCTCGCGCACGAGCTGTTCCAGCACGCCGCCCTTCTTGACGCCCACGGCTTCGCCCTTGAGCACCACCGGCACCTCTACGATGACCTTTTCGCCCTTGTGCAGCACCTGGAAGTCCACATGGAGCAGTTTGCCGAACACGGGCTCGCGCTGCACCTCTTTGATGATGACCTCCAGCGTTTCGCCGTCGATCTCCAGATGCACCACCGGGCTTTCCCCCGCCTGATGCCTCAGGAACACATCCATTTCGTGGGCATCCAACTGCAGGAGCCGGTTCTGTTCGCCGGCCCCGTAGAGAATGGCGGGGATCTTCCCCTGGGCCCGGAGTTTCCGGGTCACCGACTTGCCGGTTCCCTGACGATACTCTGCCTTCAGTTTGCGTTGCATTGCGTCCTCCATCAAATGAAGAGTTGGCTTACCGACTTATCCTCGTGGATGTTGCGGATGGCCTCCCCGAGGAGCGGAGAAATGGGCAGCACCCGGGTGTTGCGGGGGCGCCGTTCCGGCGGCACGGGCACTGTGTCGGTCACCACGATCTCCCGTACCTCCAGGCGGCTCAGTTTTTCCGGGGCATCGCCGGAAAACAGGCCGTGGGTGGCGCACACCGTGATCTCGTGGCCGCCCCGTTCCCGCAGGGCCTGAACGGCCTCCACCAGGGTGTTGCCGGTGTCAATGATGTCGTCAAAGATCAACAGGTTTTTGCCGGCCACATCGCCGATGATGTTCAGTACCTCGGCCTGGTTCGGCGCGGGCCGGCGCTTGTCGATGATGGCCAGCGGCAGGTTGCCCAGTTTGCGGGCCACGGCCCAGGAGCGCTTGGTGCCCCCGATGTCGGGCGACACGATCATGTACTTCTTCGGGTCCAGCACCCCCAGGTACTCCCGAAAGATGGGCGTGCTGAACAGGTTGTCCACCGGGATGTCAAAGAACCCCTGGATCTGGCCGGAGTGCAGATCCACGGTGAGCACCCGGTCGGCCCCGGCCCGCTCAATGAGGTTGGCCACCAGTTTGGCCGAGATGGGCACCCGCGGCTGGTCCTTGCGGTCCTGCCGGGCATAGCCGAAGTAAGGGATGACGGCGGTCACGCGCCAGGCCGACGCGCGCCGGGCCGCATCAATCAGGAGCAGGAGCTCCATCAGGTTGTCGGCCGGCGGATGCGTGGACTGCACGATGAACACATCCTCGCCCCGCAGGTTCTCCAGGATCTGGACCCGAATCTCGCCGTCGGCGAACCGGTCCACGATGTGCTGCACCGGTTCCAGGCCCAGGTACGCCTGGATATCCTTGAGCAGTGCGCGGGAGGAGCGGCCCGACAGGAGTTTGATTTCACGCGCCATGGTGCCCGTTCCCCGACCTTAAAAAGGAAAATGGTGGGCGGAGGCGGATTCGAACCACCGACCTCGTGCTTGTAAGGCACGCGTTCTCACCAACTGAACTATCCGCCCACCTGTAAATCAGGCCGCGAGAAGTTTCGCCAAACGGCTCTTCTTTCTTGCCGCTGTGTTGCGATGCAAGATGTGCTTTTTCACAGCCTTGTCAATCAAAGAGTAGGCCTCCCGAAGGAGCTTCTCTTTCTCTTCCCGGCTTTCTGCGGCCATCAACTTTTTGATGGTGTTCTTGATACGGGTCTTGAGCGCCCGGTTCCGCAACCGCCGCTTTTCGCTCTGGCGCACCCGTTTTTCCGCTGACCGGTTCCTGCGTACTGTCATCTCGCTTATCCTCCTTGAAGGTTCTCGGGGGGACCCCTATTATAACTCCGAAAACCGAACCCTGCAATGGACGCAGCCCCGGAAATCCAGCGGTTTCTGGATTACCTCCGCACCGAACGGGGGTACTCTGAGCACACGGTGCAGGCCTACGCCCGCGACCTCACGCTGTTCCAGAACTATTTTCGGCGGAAACGCCGCGCCCGGCATCCGGCCGATCTGTCGGTACAGGACCTCCTGAACTTCCTGAGCCACCTGCAGAAAAAAGGGTATGCCGCTTCGTCGCGGGCCCGGCTGGTGTCGGCCCTGCGGTCCTTTTACCGGTACCTGGTGGAGGAAGAAGGCGCCCAGGCCAATCCTGCCGAACTCCTGGAAACCCCGCGCAAGGGCGAACGCCTGCCCGAGGTGCTCACCTATGCCGAGGTGCTGCAACTTCTGGAAACCCCGGATGTGGGCACGCCGCTGGGCCTGCGCGACCGGGCCATGCTGGAGTTCCTGTATGCCACCGGGGCCCGGGTGTCGGAGATGTTGGGCCTTCGCCTGGCCGATCTGGATCTGCGCCGGGGCCTCGTGCGCCTGCGGGGCAAGGGCCGGAAGGTGCGGCTCGTGCCCCTGGGAGAGGCGGCCCGCGAATGGCTCCAACGGTACCTGAAGGAGGCCCGGCCCCAGCTGGCCCAGAGGTCCGCCCGCGACCGCGTGTTCGTGAACGCCCGGGGCGGCCCCCTGAGCCGCACCGGTTTCTGGAAGATCCTGCGGCAGGCCGCCCTGAAGGCCGGCCTCGGCAAACGGGTGTATCCCCACATCCTGCGCCACACCTTCGCCACCCATATGCTCTCCAACGGCTGCAACCTGCGGGTGCTCCAGGAACTCCTGGGCCATGCCTCGGTGTCCACCACGGAGGTCTATACGCATCTTTCCATCCAGCACTTGAAGGAGGTGTTCCAACGGTACCATCCCCGGGCGTAGATAAGCCTTCCCGCGGTCGGGTGCGCCTGTTCGCCACCTGCCTGGGCGACCTCTTTCAACCCCGGATCGTGCACAAAACCCGCAGGCTTCTGGAACAACTGGGCTACGAAGTGGACCAGCCTGCAGGCTGGCACTGCTGCGGCCAGGTGGCCTACAACGCCGGACGCATCACAGAGGCCCGGCGGATGGCCGAGCACTGGGTGGATGCCTTTTTCCGGGAGCCGGTGCCGGACTTCGTGGTGGCGCCCTCGGCCTCCTGCGTGGCGATGGTTCGGGAACGGTTCCCGGACCTCGTGCCCCGGGCGCGGCACCTTGTCGGCCGGGTGCTGGAACTCAGCGAGTTTCTGCACGATGTGGTGGGTGTAGAACGGATCTCGGGCCGGTTCCCCCACCGGGTGCGCATCCACTATTCCTGCCATTACCTGCGGGGCCTGGGCCGGCGGCACGAGATTCTGCGGATCCTCCAGCGGCTGGAGGGCATTGAGATCCAGCCCACCCCCGAGGCCGAGCTCTGCTGCGGCTTCGGCGGCGTGTTTTCGCTGGTGCTGCCCGAACTCTCCCTGGCCATGGCCGAACGCAAGGTGGCCCGGTCCTTTGACGGCGATTTTGAGGTGCTGACTTCACCGGATCCCGGATGCCTGATGAACCTGCGGGGTGTGCTGCGCCGCCTGGGGCGGCCGGTAAGGGTTCTGCACTTCGTGGAGTTGCTGGTGCCATGAAGCGGTTTCGGGACACCGCCCGCGAAGCCCTGCGCCACCCGGAACTGCGCCGGGCGCTGGACCACAACACCCGGGTGTCGGTGGAAAAGCGGCGTCGCCGGATCGCCGAAACCCCGGGCTATGCCGAGGCGTCGCGCCGCGCCGCCCGGGCCCGCCGCCGGATGCTCCGGGAGCACCGAACACTTCTGCAACAGTGGATCCAGAGGGCCCGGAGCCGCGGGATCCAGGTGCATCCGGTGGCCTCGGCCGGGGAAGCCCGGCGGGCCGTCCTGCGGATTCTGGAGCGCCACGGCGTTCGCCGGGTGGTCAAGAGCAAGTCCATGATCACCGAGGAGATCGGCCTGAACCCGGCCCTGGAGGCGGCCGGCATCCAGGTGACGGAAACCGACCTGGGCGAGTGGATCGTGCAACTTCTGGGGCAGCGGCCCTCCCACATCACGGCCCCGGCACTGCATTTACGCCGCCACGAGATCCAGCACGTGTTCCACGAAAAACTGGGGTATTCGGGCTCCGAAGATCCCCGGGAACTCGCCGCCTTTGCCCGGCGATACCTGCGGCAGCGCTTTCTGGAGGCCGAGGCCGGTATCACCGGCGCCAATTTCCTGGTGGCCGAAACCGGAGGCCTGGTGATCCTGGAAAACGAGGGCAACGCCGGGTTCACGCTGGCCTGGCCCCGGCTCCATGTGGCGGTTACCTCGGTGGAAAAGGTGGTGGCCGACCATGGGGACCTGGCGGATCTCCTTCGGGTGCTGCCCGTGGCGGCCACCGGCCAGCGGCAAACCGCCTATGTGCGGTTCGTGCAGGGGCCGATTTCCCAGGATCGCGAGGTACATGTGGTGCTGCTCCATGGCCCGCGGCTGGACTGGCTCCAGGACCCCGATTGGGCCGAAACCTTCGCCTGTATCCGGTGCGGCGCCTGTTCTACCGAGTGCCCGGTGTACCAGATCGTAGGGGGCCATGCCTATGCCAGCGTGTACTCCGGCCCCATCGGGATACCGCTGAGTTTCCTGCTCTGGCCCGACGAGGCCCTGCCGGACCTGGCCTACGCCTGCACCCTCTGCGGCCGCTGCGTGGGGGTGTGTCCGGTGGAGGTGCCCTTGGTGGACCTGATCCTGCGGGTGCGGCAACGCACGGCGAGCCGAGCCCTGTCCCCCCTCTTGAAAGGCTGGCTTCGGGGCTGGACGCTTATGATGACCTCGCCCCCGGTCCAGGCGATGGCCCGGCGCTTGCTGCGAAGCCCGTTGGCCCGCCCCCTTTCGTCTTTTGGCCCCTTCCGCGCCTGGACCCGGGAGCGGGGCCTTTCCTTTTTTGAAGGGGAGGAGCCATGAGCCTGCCGGACCGGTTCCTTGAGGCCCTTCGGGAGAACGACTGGCAGGTGCGCCGGATGGCCGAAGACCAGGTGTCCGAGGCACTGCGCCGTTTGCTGGAGGAACACGCGCCGGTGCCGGCCGGCGGCCGCTGGGTGCGGGCCTGGCTCCAGGTCGCAGGAGTTCCCATAGCCGGGGAGCCGGTGGCCACCTGTCCCTGGGCCGTGGCCGAAGCCGCCTACGGCGTTGCCGAAACCGGAGGCGTCGCCCTGGGGTTCGGCCCGGACCAGCCGCCCTGGATTTCCCTGGTGCCCGACCGGTTGCTGGTGCTCCTTCCGGCCCAACGGGTGGTGCCGGATCTGGCAACCCTGTTCCAGAGGGGCTCTGAACTCCGGCGGGTGCCGGCCTGGACCCTGATCCACGGCCCCAGTGTGACGGCCGACATTGAGAAGGAAATCGTGCGCGGCGTCCACGGCCCCGCCGAAGTCCACCTGTGGCTCGTGTTTGGTGACGCTCGGGAGATGTCAGAATTTCACGAAGATTTCTGATCTTTCCCGGCCCCCAAGTCCTTTCCGCCTCCGGCGGAGTCTCGGCCCCAGATCGTCTTCTTCACGAGGACGAACCCGGCCAAGTTGTCCCCGCTCGCTGAGGGCCCACAGTCCCAATCGTCCCCGCCCCCGGCGAGCCGCACACCGACTTGTCCCCGCCCCTGGCGGGCCAGACA
>JALXEF010000007.1:22798-30481 GCA_027069855.1 Caldifarciminota bacterium | reverse complement strand
ACCCCGACAAGCACATTTTGACGGTGTATCAGGCCCTGAAACTCCGGGATTACCTGGAGGCCGGGGGCCGCGTGCTGCTCCAGAGCGGCGACGCCTTCGGCGAGGATGCCACCCGCGACACCCTGGCTCCCTACTTCGGCATCAATACCGACCGCACCAGCGACGGCTCCACGCCGGTGGGCATCCTCTACGGCCTGGACAATTCGCTGATCCCCGAGATCACCGTCCAGGACACCTGGGCCTACTACGGCGGCCGGGAACACCTGGACAGCCTGGTGCTCCTGTCGCCCACCGACGCCCGGGTGGAGCCGGTGATGCAGATTGCACCCGCCTATCCCACCCTGGTGGCCTACCAGGGCACCCGGTGGAACGCCGCGGTGTCCACCGTGGAACTCACGCCGGTGGAACAGGAAGAGGGCCTTCGGAACCTCGTGGATCAGCGGCTGATCACAGCCCTGATGAACTTCCTTGCCGGCGACCTGTACACCTTCCACGATGTCCAGCCTCTGGCCTTCCGCCATCCGCCGGGTTCGGCTGTTGTGCCCGGCGATACCCTGCAGGTGCGTGTGGCCGTGCGCAATGCGGGCACCTTTACCGAAGGGTCGGTGCCTGTGTACCTGAGCGTATATCGGCAGGCCGATAGCACCGACTTCCTGACCACACCCTGGGTGCTCCTCTACGGGGATACCGCGACCCTCCCGGTCCTGGCACCCGGCGACACCGTCGTGGTGACCTTTGACGCCTGGCGCGTGCCCGAAATCTACGACACCCTGCTGTTTGTGGTCCGAACCGGCCTGGCCGACGATGCGGCCCCTGAAAACGATTCCCTGGGCCGGATGGTGCGTACCGATCTGGTGCCCGGCGACCTGCTCCGCGTGATCTTCCTGAATCACCGCACCGGCAGCAGCGAGAACTACGGCGTGGCCTTTGACGGCACCTACTTTTATGTGTCCACCCACACGCCGGCCGGCAACTTCCTGGTGGTGCTGGACGACACCGGCGGTGTGGCGGCCAGCCTGAGCCAGCCCACCACCGGCACCGGCTACCGCGACCTGGAGGCCTGGCGGGAGCCCGGCGATACCATCGCCTGGATCCTGGCCGGCACCGGCAACCTGCTGCATCGGCTGAAACTCGCGGGGTTCCATACCCTGGTGCTGGATACCACCGTGGCCACACCGGTCAATCCCGTGCGGGGCGTGGCCTGGGACCCCGAACGCCAGCGCTATTTCGTGGCCTCGGGCACCAGCCCGGTGGCGGAACTCAACCGCCGGGGCACCGTTTTGAGTTATCTGGTGCCCGGCCGCCAGGTGTACGGCCTGGCCTTTGTGCCGGCGCTCCGGGGCTGGTGGGGCCCCCATCTCTGGATCTCCGCCGTCATCAATGACACCCTGGGCTTCCGGAACCGGCTGTATCGCTGGGATCTGGCCACCCAGAGCCTCGTGGATTCCCTTGTGCCCCCCGTGCCCGCCGAGGTGACCGCCACCTACCCCGGCGGCCTGAGCCATCGCATGATCTATCGGGGTCGGGTGGTGCTGGTGGAACTGGTGCAGGCCGAACCCTCGGATTACCTGCAGGTTGTGTACCTCGGCGATGCCTCCTGGGACCGGAAATGCGGCGACGCCAACGGCGACGGCTACGCCACCTGGAGCGATTTTGATGTCTTCAGCCGGTACCTGTTCCTTGGGGGAACCCTCGCCAACCCCCTGGCGATGGATGTCAACGAGGACTACCAGGCCAATCCCCTGGACCTGCGCTACCTGGCCCGCTACCTCTTTGACGAGGCCGACTCGCTGTACTGCCGCCAGAACTCCCGCTGAGGTATGCTCGGTCTCCTGGTGGGGATACTCCTCGGCCTCTGGCAGGGGCCCCTGGTGCAGATCTATCGGCACTACCCCCATCAGGCTCCGGAAACCCTGCACCTCTACCTCAAGGCTCCCTCAAAGCATTTCCTGCTCCGGCAGGCCCATCGGGTTCGGAAAACCGGCCCGTGGTGGCGGTTCCGGCTGCTCCGCCGCGATCTCTCGGCCCTCGGGCACCTGAAGGCCGGTATCCTCCGGGCCGCCGTACGCACCGAGCCCACCCTGGATGTGGCCAACGCCTTCAGCCAGGCCTTTTTTGACACCCTGGCCGCCGGCGACACCCTGACCTATGGGTTCCAGTTCCGCGGCGGCGCCCTCCGCCTTTTCGCTCTGCCCGAACCCGGCACCGGTGGCCTGGTGCTGGCCCTGAAACGCCTGCCGGCCGGCCCGGTGGTGCTGGATGCGGGCTCCGGCCCCGGCGGCAACCCCGAAATCCACGATACCCTGGCCGCCGGCGCCTACGAGGTTCGGATCTACGGCACCTACGCGGGCCCTGTGGTGTTGCTCGTGGCCGGCGAAACGCCCGTGACCTGGGCCCGGGGCCGGGAGAGCCGGCGGGCCCGCACCCTGGGGATGGGCACGGCCTGGCACCGCATCGGCCGCCCGGTGCACCGGGTGCTGCTGGGGCATGTGGACACGGGCGTGGACTTTGATCATCCCGATTTTCAGGATTCCCTGGGACGGACCAGGCTCCGATTCGCCTGGGACCAGACGATTTCACCGGTTTCGGGGGAGCAATCGCCTCCGGAGTTCGGCTACGGCGTGGAATACGATTCCTCCTGGTTCTGGTATCATGCCGCCGATGTGCGGCTCAACGACACCTGGGGCCACGGCACCTTCACCCTGGGCCTCATGGGCAGCAACGGCCAGGCGACCAACGGCGCCCTGCCGCCGGGCCGCTTCATCGGCCTTTGTCCAGAGGCACCCCTGGCCACGGTAAAAACCACCTTTTACGACGATGCCATCGTGGACGGCGTCGCCTACCTGTTTCAGCGGGCCGATCAGATGGGCCTGCCCGCCGTGGTTAACCTCAGCCTCCGGGGCCACTACGGGCCCCACGACGGCACCGATCCCTTCAGCCGATCGGTGAGCGACCTGGCCGGGCCCGGCCACATCGTGGTGGCCGCGGTGGGCAACGACCGTTACGCCAACCTCCATACCGAGTTTCCGGCCCCGAGCACCAGCACCGAAAGCCAGATCTGGGTGTACCACGGCTATGTCGCCGCCGATTACTGGATTCCTGGCGACTTTCCGTACCGGTTCCGGCTCCGGGCGGCGGTGCCCGACAGCACCGACGACTGGGCCTGGTGCCCGGATGTCCGGGCCCTGGGCACCGGCCCGGGCGCAGGTCCCACACCTACGGATACCGGTGCCATGGCCACCTGCCGGAACGGCCTGTACAGCCCCTGGGGCTCGGCCTACCTGGAATCGCCCTGGATCCCGGTGAACGGCCCGGTGTTCGTGGTGTTCGTGCACTGGTACGCGTTTCAGGCCGGGGTGGACGGCGGCGTGGTGTGGATCCGCCGGAGCGCCGCCGACGATTTTCACAAGATCACGCCCCTGGGCGGCTACCCGGCCTCGCTGCAGTACGAAAACGGTTTCAGCGGCGCCTCGGGGGCCTGGCGTACCGACACCCTGTTCGTGGATTCCCTGGGGGCCGGCGACAGCCTCCAGGTTCGCTGGGTGTTCTACAGCGACGGCCTGGTGCAGAGCGACGGCTGGTTCCTGGACCGGGTGCAGGTGGCCGACACCCTGGGCACCCTCCTCTGGCAGGCCACCTTTGAGGCGGACTCCGAAGGCTTTGTCCACGGCCATCTCAACGAGGTGGCCGCGGGCCCGGGCACCACGATCCAGGCCTGGCTGGGCGGTGCACCGGATGCCGGCGGCGGCCTCGCAACCCTCAGTGTTCCGGCCGATCCCTATCCCGAAAACGGCGACCGGGAGGGCGTGGTGCTGATCCAGCAGGTGGACGCCTTTGGGGCCTACGCTTCCAATCCCTGGCGCCTGGCCCTGGAGGCGCTGGCCGGTGCGGCGCCGGGTCCGATCCATGGCTGGGTCTTTGATCGGGCCCACCGCAACAACCGGTTCGCCAACAAGGTTTCGCCCTGGTACACCGTGGGCACCCCGGCCACGGGCGACGCCGTAATCGCTGTGGGCGCCACCACTACACAGTTGATCTGGTTCACCTACCCTTCGGGCTCGTACTACGACGCCGGCGCCTTCGGCTACATCGGCGATCTTGCGCCCTTCACCTCCCTGGGGCCCCGGCGCGACGGCGCCCTGCGGCCCCACCTCGTGGCCCCCGGCCACTTCCTGATCTCTTCCCGGGCCGAGGAGACCTCCAGCACCGATGTCACCACCGTGGTGGACTACTGGCATCGGGCCGGCGCGGGTACCAGCGCCTCCTCGCCGCTGGTGAGCGGGCTCGTGGCCTTGCTTTTGGAAGCATCCCCGGCCCTGGGCCCGGAGGCCGTGCTCGATACCCTGGCCACCTGGGCCCGGCTGGAGGACCCCGGGATCGCCGCCTGGCCCGATTCCGCCCGGGGCTACGGCAAGGCCTTCGCCGCCGGCGCCCTGGACACCCTGTACTTCCAGCCCGGCGACGCCAACGGCGACGGCCGGGTGGACCCCCTGGATCCGGTGTTCCTCTCGGGCTTTCTGTACCGGCTGGGTGCCTCGCCCAATCCGCTCCGGGCCGCCGACCTGGACCACGACGGCCACCTGACCCCCGCCGATCTGGACCTCCTGAGCCGGTTGCTGTTCGGACCTTAGGATCCTGCCCATCCGATTTTCCCTTTAGAATTTTCCAAACCACCGGAACTCAGAAAGAGAAGGAGGTTGCAGTGGCCAGAATATTAACCCAACAGCAGAGTTTGGATCGGAACTTTTTCATCCGGACGGGGGCAGGTTTTCTCCTAATCTTGCTGGGATTTGGTATTGTGCTTCATACGAAAACATTGGGGTTGCAGTTATTGGGATTTGCGATGGCCATAGGGGGAGCATGGCTGGGAAAGCAGGGGCTCATGTTCAAAATCGGGGCCAGGGGTGAGGCTCGGGTTACGAAGGTTCTGGAGAATTTTCCCGACGATTGGGTGGTTTTGAACGACATCGTAGTGGATGGGGCGCAAATTGATCATATCCTGGCATGCCCCAAAGGCATTTTCACCATTGAAACAAAAAACTATGGCGGCCGGGTTTATGGGGACGCCAACAAATCCCGGTGGTTCTACTACCTGGGAAAGCGGAAGTTCTCCTTCTATAGCCCCGTCAAACAGGCCCTGAAGCACTCTTTGGTGCTCCACAATTTTTTGAAAACGCGGTGCGGGCTTGAAAAACTCTGGGTGCAAACCCTCGTGGTGTTTGCCCGGCGGGATGTCAAGCTCAAAGTGCATTCGCCTAAGGTTCCGGTGCTTCATATCAGCGAACTCAGGGACTACCTGGAGAGTCTGGAGGATCGGCTGGACGAAGGAACCCTTGAGAAGGCTGTGCGGTGCCTGGAAACCCTTGGTGAAAAGCAAAACCGGAAGGCATAGATGCTCATAGGCCACGCGGTATTCTCCGCCCTGTTTTCCCTTGTGTTGACCGAGGTGGGGGCGAATCCGCCGGGATCGGAGTCCGGCGCCGGGAGCCCCGGCGACCGCTACGAGTTCGTGGAACTCTGGAATCCGGGGCCCGATACCCTGAACCTGGCCGGCCTGGTTCTCGATGACGGCGACGAGGCCGACACCCTGGTGGCCTGGCAGGATTCCACGCTGCTCGACCGGTTCCCCGGGCTCCGCATCGGCACCCTGCACCTTGCTCCCGGCGGCTATGCCGTGGTGCTGGACCCCGAAATCGTGGATTCCCTGGAGGGCGTGCCCTTTGACCTGCCCGAGGGCACCCTCGTCCTTCGGCCCCAGGATACCGACCTCGGCAACGGCCTGGCCAACACCGATCCCGTGGGCCTTCGGGACGCCTCGGGATGGCTCAGCACCTACGGGCTGGATCCGGCCTGGGCCGATACCGGTCTCCTAAACCCGCCCGACGGCGTCTCCGTGGAACGCCGGGATCCCCTGGGGCCCGACGACCCCCATAACTTCCGGCTGTGCCGCTGGCAGGCGACGCCGGGCCGCCGGAACTCCTGGTCGCTGGACCACGATCTGGGGCTTGTAGCCGATTCCCTGGCCTGGCACCCCGGGTTTCCCGCCGCCCGCGAAACCCTGCAACTCCGGGTGGCCCTCCGGAATTACGGGCTCCAGGCCACGGAACAGCGGCTCTGGGTGGAATTTGGCGATAAGACGTTAAGTCGCCTTGTATCCATAGCGCCGGATGAGCAGGCCCGGGTGTCCCTTGCGATTCCGGCCCCGGAGGCTGGGGTCCATGCCCTCCGGCTCGCCCTGGAGCCCGACGACTTTCCGGGCAACGACTCGCTTCGGCGAACCCTCGTGGTGGACCTCGGGCCGGTGGTGATCAACGAGATCCAGCCCTACGGCACACCGGAATGGATAGAGGTGCTGAATACCGCGGATACGACCGTGTCGCTGGAGGGCTGGTTCCTTCGGGATGCCTCAGGCCATACTTCGGGCACGATCCAGGTGACCCTGCCGCCCGGCGGCTACCGGGTGCTGACCGGCTCTGCGGAGTTTGCTACGCGCTGGCCCGGTGTGCCCCATGAGGTGCTGGCTGACTGGCCCACGCTGAACGACGAGGGCGACACCCTGTACCTGTGCGATTCCCTGGGCACGCCCTGGGACGCGGTGCCCTATCTCGAAGCCTGGGGTGGCTCGGCCACCCGGAGCCTGGAGCGCGTTTCTCCCACCAAACCGGCCCGGTACGCCTGGAACTGGCAACCCTGCCGCGATCCGGCGGGCGGCACGCCCGGCGCCCGCAACAGCGTGTACATCAACCCCGAAGCCGGCGGCCCGGGGTTCCGGATCCCCGAGCCGGTGGTGCGGCCCCGGGGTGTCGTGGCCCTGGAGTATCGGCTCCAGGATCCCCTGGATCACCTGGAAGTTCGCCTCTTTGACAGCACCGGCCGCCGGATCGGCCGGGTGTTTTCGGGCGACCGCCTGGGAACCTTCGGTGCGATTTCCTGGACCGCCCCCGAAACCCCGGGCCTGTACCTCGTGCTCCTCCGGTACGAAAGCGGCGGCAAAAAACGGGTGGCGAAAACCACCTTTGTGGTGCAACCCCGATGAGCCATCCCCTGGGCCAGGTGTTCCTGAAGGACCCCAATATGCTGCGCAAGATCCGGGAGCACCTGCCCTTTGCGCCCGGTACCTGGGTTTTGGAGATCGGCCCCGGCCAGGGAGACCTCACCCGGACCCTGCTGGAGGCCGGGTACCGGGTGCTGGCTGTGGAGATTGACGCGAACCTTGTGCGGCTCCTGGAACAGCACCTGGCCGGGGTCCTGCAGCAGGGCCGCCTGAAACTGGTCCACGCCGATTTCCTGGCGCTCTCGCTGCCGGACCTCTTGCAGCAGCACGCCCTGCACCGCCCGCCCGTGGTCTCCAATATTCCGTATTCCATTACCGGCCCGCTGATTCACCGGCTGGTGCTCCATGCCGAGCGTCTGGGGCCGGTGTTCCTCACGGTGCAGCGGGAGGTGGCCCGGCGGCTCGTGGCCCGGCCCGGCACCCCGGAGTACGGCGCCCTCTCGGTGCTGGTACAGGGCGTGTACCGGCCCCGGTACCTGTTCACCATCCGGGCGGGCTCCTTTCGGCCGGTGCCCGAGGTGGACTCGGCCTTTGTGCACCTGGCTCCCCTGCCCGAGCCCGTGGTGCCGCCGGACCGGCGGGATGCCTTCAGCCGGTGGACCCGTCAGGTGTTCGGGTGGCGTCGCAAA
>JALXEF010000007.1:0-22788 GCA_027069855.1 Caldifarciminota bacterium | reverse complement strand
CCCCCCTGCCCGAAGCCTGGCAACCCCTGGCCCGCCGTCGGCCCGAAACCCTTTCCGTCACCGATTTGTATCGCCTGTTCCTGGACCTTGGCTTCTCATAGGGGCTGGAACTCCCTTTGATTCCTTGAGGGTTGACAAAATTTCTCCTGAGGCCTACACTTGGATTTGAAGTGGAAAAAGGCAAAAGGGGGTGATGGACATACTTCCGTTGAGAACAGCGGAACTGCTTTTACAGGGGGTATCGTTTCGGAGGACAACCTTACAGCCCCGTGGAGTAAAACTCTCTTTGCCAGTGTTTCCCCTGGAGCCACAAAGAACTTCCCAGGCAACAATCCGCGAAGAACACATCCGGGGTCCAGTGGCCCTGGTGTTTGCCACGCCGCCATCCAAGGTAGGATAGAAGGACCTTACTTAAAGAAGTAGTTCCAGGCCTCTTGGGGCCTGACAAACAGGAAGGTGCATCATGGGTATGGGTGAACTCCTCATCGGGATGGCCCTGCTGATGGGCTCTCCCTCTGCGGATTCCCAGAATGTCTCGCTGGTGGGATACTGGCCCGTCGGCGAGGCCCGCACCGTGGCCCTCGCCCCAAATCAGCAGAGGGCATTTCTCAACATTGCTTGGGGTGTGCTCGTTCTGGACATGTCGGATCAACCTCGGGCCCTCACACGGATTCCCCTTCCCTACGGCAATGAAGTTCGTACCCTGTTCTTTGACGAGGCCTTGAACAGGCTTTATATCGGCGTTGAAAATCGGGTGCAAATTTGGGATATCACTGACCCAGAAACCCCGCAATTCCTGGGCTCGTGCTCTCTTCAAGACAGTGTAATGGAAATCTACGCGCATGGAAACCGCGCCTATGTGGCCAACCGGTACCAGGGTTTGCGAATCCTGGATGTTTCCGATCCTTCGTCACCCACGGAGATCGGTTCCCTTGGGTTCCCGGGGGCTTGCGTGAGCCTTTCGCCCTCCGGGAATTACCTGGTTGTCGCCGTCCAGATGCACCAACTGCGGGTCGTAGATGTTTCAGATCCTGAAAATCCGCAAGAAGTGGGGAACTGCACCCTCCCCGGAATGATTTTGGCTGTCACCGTTCAGGGCAGGTACGCCTATGCGGCCGCAGGGGGACTCCATATTGTGGATCTGTGGGACCCTTCTCAGCCCACGCGGGTGGGCGGGGTTTCGTTGCCCGGTACTGCGTGGGATGTGGTAGTAGAGGGGTCTTACGCCTATGTCGCGGACCTCACCCGGGGACTTGATGTGGTTGATGTTTCCGATCCCGTCAATCCGGAAATGGTGTACCACCAAGACCTGGCAAACTACGGCTGGAGTGTGGAAGTCCATGAACATCGGCTATACATCGTTGAGCGTCCGGGCGCGCTCCGTGTCTTTGATATCACCAATCCTGAAAATCCACAGGAGATCGGCGCTTATCCCCCTGCGTGCTTCCCTCCTGCGTGCATCTATGCTTCGCATTCTGCCGTATCTCTGTCGGGAACCGGGGGGATGCACGCACTGGATATCACCCAGCCCTCCAATCCTGTAGAGATCGGCGTGTACGCTCCGGCTTCGTGGCCCTCCATCGTTCTGGCCTCCTGGCTGTCAGACGATTTACTTTATGCGCTTCTTCCCGATTCTACCCTCCGGATTCTGTCTTTCCCCGATTTCGTCGAAATCGGGCAGTATCACGCCCCAACATATCTTGGAGATCTGTGGGTTTCCGACTCTCTGATCTTCCTTGCTGCAGCCAATGGAGGTCTTCGGGTTCTGGATGTCTCCAATCCGTCATCTCCCCAGGAAATTGGAACCTGTGATCTCCCGGTGTGGGTTCACCAAGTGGTGGTTTCAGGTTCCTATGCTTACCTTGCCAATACGGAGGCGGAGGGATTCTACATTGTGGATGTATCCACGCCTTCCCAACCCCAGTGGGTGGGTTTCTATCCGGTCACGGGGCGGCTCGCTGTGGCTGACGGGTATGTATATGTCGCGGAATACGGCACAAACCGGTTGCTCGTTGTTGATGTAACCGATCCTCTTTCGCCCCAGCCTGCGGGATCCCTGGCGACACCGGGATATGCCATGGATGTTGCCGTGATGGGGCCCTATGCCTATGTGGCTGATGCCCACGGAGGCTTGAGGGTAATTGATATTTCGGATCCCCATCATCCGTCGGAGGTGGGCTTCCATGTGCTTCCCGCAGCCATGACCCTCCGGGTGTTCACCACCGACTCGCTGATCTTTGCGAGCCAACGAACCGGCCTGGGCATTTATCGGAACCAGCTGCTCTCGGTGGGGGAGACATCGGAAGAGGGCGGTTCGCCTTCCGTTCCCCACCTCGCATACCGGTCCGGCCGGCTGTGGTTCACCTGGTACCGGAAGGAATCCGGACGGCTGTTCCTGTATGACATAACCGGCCGACTGGTGGATCAAACCCACAGGGATCTACACAGGGGGATTAATTTCTGGACGGTTCCCCTGGCGCCCGGGGTGTATATCCTTCACTTTCGCACCCCTACTACCCGCACCACCGCCAAGGTGTGGGTGGTGCGCTAAGGCCGGAACCGCGAGGCTCCGACAGCACACCTCCTGGGCCAGCCCTTCTGTATACTAAACCGCATGGTATGGTCTGCGGTGCTGCTTGGTGTGCTCACCTCGGCATGGATCCCTCGGGTGCTGTACCTCACCGCTTCCAAGGACGGCAAAGGCACCCTGCCCCAGGGCGCCCACCTGGCCCTGGAGGAGTTCAGCCGCCACGGTGCCTGGGTCACCTTCCACGATAAGTCCATCCTGTACCAGCCCGACTCGCTGGCCCAGTACCAGATCCTCATCGCCCCCACCCTCTACGATTACCACGACCAGGACCGCCTGCTCTCCCTCACCTACCTGGACACCCTGGCCATGAAAAACCTGCTGGCCTGGATTCAGGAGGGCGGGCTCCTGGTGGCCGGCGGCAACCTCGGCCGGAACACCCTCAAAGGCCAGGACCGCTATCTGTCGGGCGAAATCCTGGACCGCCGGGAATGGCCTTTAGGCCGCGCCTTCGGCTTTGATCTCAAGGAGGTGAACCTCAAGGGCCTGGCCCTGCGCCCCACCGGCACGGATCCACCCCTCCTGGAATGGTACCCCGATCCCATCTACGGTCCCCTGGACCGCGACGACTGGCTGCTGGTGCCCCTCCACACCACCTCCGATGTCCAGGTGCTGGCCGAATGGAAAAACGATCGCATCAGGTGGCCGGCCATCACGCTGCGGCGCTACGGCAAGGGCGCGGCCCTGTACCTTACCACCCTGCTGCCCCTACACCCCTCCTTTGACGGCGGCTGGGGCGACATCCCGGCCATCCTCCGGTTTTATCACCAGCTTTTCCGCTGGTACCTGGGGCTCCAGAGCCGCACCGTGGGCATCTCGCCCTGGCCCGCCGCGGCCCTGGCCGCCCTCTCGGTAACCGTGGACGATGGCGGCTCCCCCGAGGAGTACCGGTTCCTGGTCAAAGAACTCCTGGACCGCGTACCCCGCATCACCTTCTTCGCCACAGGCCACCTGGACCCCGAGCTGATCCGGTTCCTCAAGTCCAACCCTCGCATTGAACTCGGCAACCACAGTTACAGCCATCCCCGGTTTCCGGACATCTCCCCCATGGAAACCCGCCGCCAGATCCTCCTGGCCCGGGAAACCCTGGGGCCCACGCCGGGATTCCGGTTCCCCTATACCATGCCCTCGGCCCAGGGCATCCTGAACCTGTGGCTCCTGGGCTTTGACTACCAGAGTTCGGTGGATGTCAACCACCTGCAGTTCTTCCGGGGCGCCCTGTTCCCCTACAACCTGGTGATTTCACCGGCGCCCCACGCCGTGCTCACCACCTCGCTTCTGGAACTCTCGCCCATCGAAAGCGACTGGGCCTTTTACAAGAAACTGGCCACCGGCAAACCCTACCCGGCCTCCGAACAGGCGCGCGACCGCGAAGCCTTCCGCACCTATCTGAACACCATGTGGACCATCATCCAGGAGGCCGGGGGGGAGATGGTGCTCCTCCTGCACCCCCTGTATGCCGGCCATAACCCCGAACTCCTGGAACCCGTGCTCACCCTGCTGGACAGCGTACGAAACGATCCCACGGTGTGGATCGCCTCCCTCGGCGAAATCGCCACCTGGTGGCGCACCCTCAAACAACTCCGGGTTCGGGTTTCCGAAAAGGGCCGCACCCTCACCTTCCGCATCGTGAACCTCGGTTCCCGGCCGGTGGACCGCTTTTCCCTGTGGATGGAACTCTCGGAAGACGAACCCCTGCCCCGGCTCCGGTTTTCCAACGGCGTAAAGGGATACCTCGCAGAACGCTGGCTCGGCGATACCCGCCGGGCCTACATCGTGCTCCGGGTTCCACCGGGAACTTCCCAGGTGACCGTGCACTGGCCGTAAGCCATGTCTCTCCAGCTCCTCCTGTTCCTGGTGCTGGGCAACCTGTTTTTCCTGTACTTCGGGGCCTACTTTCTGCTGAACCTGGCGTTTCTGGGGGTGTTCCTCGTGGACTTCCTGCCCCGTCGGTTCCAGGAGCCCCACCTGGATACCTGGCCCTCGGTAAGCGTCCTGGTGCCGGCCTTCAACGAGGCACGGGTGATCGTGCATACCGTGCAAACCCTGCTGAACCTGCCCTATCCCCGGCTCCAGGTCGTGGTGGTGGACGATGGCTCCACCGACGGCACCACCGAGCGGCTTTTAAGGGCCTTTGACCTGGAACCCGCCGAGCCGCCCGAGGCCGGCACCCTGCCCACAGAACCGGTACAGGGCACCTGGCGGCTTCGGGAATCGGACCGCCTGTGGCTTGTGGCCAAGGAGAACGGCGGCAAGGCCGATGCCCTGAACGCCGCCCTGAATGTGGCCCGGGGCGACATCGTGGTCACCGTGGACGCCGATACCCTGTTGCCGCCCCGCAGCCTGTTCCGCCTGGTGGCCCCCTTCGTGCGGGAACGGGTGGCCGCCGTGGGCGGCCTCCTCACCGTGGCCAACGAGGCCCGGTGGCAGGGGAACCGCGTGGTGGACGCCCCCCTGCCCCGAAACCCCGTGGTGCTGTTCCAGTTGATTGAGTACCTGGTGTCCTACACCGTGGGGCGCACGGCCCTTTCCCGCTGGAACGCCCTGCTCATCCTGTCCGGTGCCTTTTCGGCCTTTGACCGGGCTCTGCTGCTGAAGATCGGCGGTTTCCTGTCGCCCCGCGCCCACGGCCGCCGCACCGTGTGCGAGGACATGGAGGTGGTGGTACGGCTGCACCGCTACCTAAGGGAACACCGGATCCGCCGCCCCATCCGGTTCCTGCTGTATCCCGTGGCCTGGACCGAGGTGCCGGCCCGGTGGCGCGATGTGCTCCGCCAGCGGAACCGTTGGCACCGGGGCCTGGGCGAAAGCCTGTGGATCCACCGGGACCTTTTGTTTGAACCCCGGTACGGCACCCTGGGCCTGTTCGCCACCCCCTATTACCTGCTCTTTGAGTTCCTGGCCCCTGTCCTGAAGGTGGCCGCCCTGGTCGTGGTGGCGATCCTGATGGCCTACCGCCTGGTCCACACCCCCTTCGCCCTTACCCTGCTGGCTTTGGCCCTCACCCTGCAGGGGTTTACCACCGCCCTGCTCACCGTGCTGGTGGAATCCCGGTACCGCAAAGCCTCCCCGGATAACCTGGAGGCCCTGCGGTACCGTACCCTCGGCGACTGGCTCCGGCTCGTGGTCTTCTCCTTTTTCCTGGAACCCGTGTTCGGCACCTTCCGCCTGGTGGGGCAACTCTGGGGGCTGTGGGACTTCCTGCGGGGTCAAACCACCTGGTACAAGTACGCCCGCCAGGGGGTGAAAACCGAAGGAGTGACTTCGCCATGAACCTGTTGCTTGCCTGGACCCTGTTGACCTCGCCGGGCCTGGCCGATTCTTTGTGGTCGCTGAACGCTCGGGGCGAGTTTGAAACCGTGCTCCAAATTGCCCGGGCCCGGAACCTGAAGGAAACCCCGGACCGCGACCTCTGGCTGGCCGTGGCCTTCGCCTACCGCAATCTGGACAGCCTGGACCAGGCCCGCCACCTGTACGAGGCCATCTTAGAGGCCAATCCCCAGGATACCGACGCCCTGCTGGGCCTCGCCCTGGTGCTCTCCTGGCAGGACCGGCTGGACTCCGCCATCCAGACCTACCGCAAAGCCCTGGAACTGCAACCCGGCAACCTGGAAGCCCTCCTGGGCCTGGCCCGCACCTGCGGCTGGGCCTCCCGGTGGGCCTGCGCCCAGGAGGCCCTGGAGCGGGCCCGCCGCCTGAACCCCGAGAGCCCCGAGGTGGAGGAACTCGCCGGCGACCTGGCCCTGTGGCAGGATCGCCTGAAGGAGGCCGCCCAGGCCTATCGCAGAGCCTTTTTGCTGGATTCCACCCGGATCCGGGCCGGGCTGCAATGGGCCCGCTCCCTGGAATGGCAGGGGAAGTACCGCCTGGCCCTGAGGGCCTACCGCAGGGTGCTCCAGGTGGACCCCAACAACCCGGAGGCCCTCAAGGGCGTGGCATCCTGCCGGGATCACCTGGCCCTCCAGGCCCGGCTCACCTGGAAATCCGTGTGGGAAGACGACAACGGCACCCAGGGCCGGTACCACGCCCCGATCCTGGAACTCCACGGGCCGGACCTCCCTTTTTGGCAATGGTCGCTGAAGACCACCTGGCTCCTGAACCGCCGCGATACCCTGCAGAACCGGCTCGTGCAGTGGATCCCCGGCATCGTGATCCTCCCCCAGGGGCCGGTGACCCTGCGCGCCGCCTATGCCTGGAGCCCGGCACCAACCGCCCGCAACTGGTGGCTGGGTGCCTCGGCCCGGCTCCGCAGGCTGCACCTGGGCCTGGCCTGGCGCAACGAACTCCTGGAGCCCGTGCGGGAGATCCAGGCCCGCACCCTGCGCGCCGAGGCCCGCCTGCAATGGGGCCGCTGGGACCTCAAAACCTTCGGCGAGTGGGGCACCGTGCCCGCGGATACCAACCGGAGCCGGGTGCTGGAACTGGATGCCCGGGTATTTCTGATTCACCGGCGCCACACCCGACTCGCCCTGGGCTACACCTACGGCACCATGGGCTACGACCACTGGTCGGCCCTCTACTACTCGCCTGAGGCCATCCGCCGCCATTCCCTGGGCCTCTCGGTGTTCCACACCTTTTCCTGGGGCTACGCCTACGCCGAGGGCTCCGGTTCCGTGTGGACCGCCAAAGATACGCCGGGCGTGCAGACCTTCGCCGCCGAGATCGGGTTCGGCCGCTTCTTCGCCTCCCTTTCCTACTTCGCCACCACCGAGAACTACCACACCTGGACCCTGGAGACCGGCATCCGGTGGCCCCTCAGGAGGCCGGGATGAAAGCCAAACTCCTGGTACTCCTGATCCTGCTGGCGGTCCTCGGTGGGCTCACCTACGAACTGGTGCAGATTGAACTGCGGTACCTGCATCCCCGGGTGGTGCAGGTGGAACGCCCGGTGGTGCGGGAGGTGATGGGCACCGTGACCCCCGAGGCCGTGGACCGGGCCCTGGATTCGGTGACGGTCTACGCCCGGGCCCGGGGCGAGGTGCTGGAAATCCTCCGCCGGCACCGGGCCCCCACCGGCGAGGAGCGGCGCACCTTCGTGCCCCTTTTCATCAAGGGCATCAACCTGGGTGCGGCCCTGCCCGGCCACCACCCCGCCGATTTCCCGGCCACCACCGAGGATTACCTCCGATGGTTCCGCCAGATGACCCGGGCCGGGTTCAATGTGGTGCGCGTGTATACCGTGTTTCCCCCGAACTTCTACTCGGCCCTGGCCACCTATAACCTGCAGAACCGCAGCCGCCCCCTGTACCTGCTGCAGGGCGTGTGGGTACCGGTCCCCGAGAACGAAGACTACCTGGACCCCGAGTTTACCCGCCGGATCCAGCTGGAAATCGAACGGGCGGTGAACGCCGTGTACGGGGGAGGGGAGTATTTTTCCGATGTCTCGGCCGTCACCCTGGGCTTCCTCTTCGGCCGGGAATGGGAGCCCGACGGCGTGCATACCACCCAGGCCCTGCACCCCGAAGCCACCTCCTACCAGGGCCTCCTGGTGTCGCTCCCCCAGGGCAACCCCATGGAGGTGTGGCTCGCCCGAATGCTGGATTACCTCCAGACCTACGAGGTGGTCCGGTACCACGGCCTGCACCCCGTGGCCTTCGTCAACTGGCTGCCCCTGGACCCCCTGTACCACAACACCGAGTGGGTGGAGTCCGAACGGGTGCGGGAGTACGACAACGACCTGTGGACCGTGGATCCCTCCCGGTTTTACCGCACCCACCGGAACCCGGCAGGGCTCTTTGCCGCGTACCATGTGTACCCCTACTACCCGGATTTCGTCAACCTGGAGTACCTGTCGGATTCCAGCCGGTTCGGGCCGGATAACTACGCGGGCTATCTGCGCGCCCTTCACGAGGCCACTGACGGCCTGCCCTTAGTGGTGGCCGAGTTCGGCGTGCCCTCCTCCCGCGGCATCGCCCACTTCAATCCCCTGGGAATGCACCAGGGCGGCCACACCGAGGAGGAACAGGGACACCTGAACGCCCGGCTGTTCCAGGACATCTACGACGAGGGGCTGGCCGGCGGCATCCTGTTCGCCTGGATGGACGAGTGGTTCAAACGCAACTGGCTCGTGATGGACTTTGAGAATCCCTTGAGCCGGAACCCCCTGTGGCACAATGTGTACGATCCTGAGCAAACCTACGGCCTCGTGAGCTTCGATCCCCAGGGCCTCCGCGTGGACGGCCGGGCCAACGACTGGCAGGAGTTCCAGCCCTTCGCCACGGGCACCGGCATCCGCAGGCTCTTTGTGGCCGCTGACCCCGTGTACCTGCACCTGCGGCTGGACCTGGCCGGCGCCTTCCGGCCCGAAACCGACACCCTCTGGCTCTTCCTGGACACCTACGACGCAGACCTGGGCGAAACCCGGAGCCCCCGGCCACCCTGGCACCTGGCCAACGGCACCGAGTTCGCCCTCTGCCTTTCGCCCCCGGGCCGCACCTGGGTTACCGAGAGTTACCAGGTGTTCCAGGACTGGATCCGCGGGATCCGCTCGCCCATGCGGCCCCTGGCCCGGCCCTCCGGCCGGTGGGTGGAACCCGCCCTGCTGGCCAACCGCGCCCGGGAAACCCTCCTGGGCGATTCGGTGCCGGAACGCCGGTTCTATCCCGGCCGCCTGATCTTCGCCTCCCAGGACGAAAACAGCCTGGCCGACTGGTTCGTGCAGGACTCGGTTCTGGAACTCCGCCTGGGCTGGAACCTGATCAATGTCACCGATCCCTCCAGCCACCGGGTGCTCTTTGACGATCCGGAAACCCCGGAGATCGACGCCGTGCCCACGAGGGGCATCGCCTTCGCCGCCCTGTGGGTTCGCAACGGCCGGGTGCTGGGAACCCTGCCCGGTGCCCAGGCCCAGCGGCTGCGGTTCACCGAACGCTACCTCTGGCCCGGGTGGGACGAACCCACCTACGAGGAGCACCTGAAGGCAAGTTATGCTGTGCTTCAGCGGTTTCTGCCCGGCCTGGAGCGCGACTCGGCCCGGCGCCACGCCCGGCTCCAGGCCCTGAAGAACCGGCCCTCCCGGATGGCCTTCCGCCTGACCGCCTTTCCCCGAAACACCCGGGGGTTCGCTTCCCTGACCTTTGACTACGGGGCCCTGGATGCCATCCGCTACGGCCTGCCCCGGCTGGCAAAGTACGGCGCACAGGCCACCTTCGGCCTGGTGCCCGAGAACCTGCAGGCCACGCCGGTCCGGCGGGCCTATGGCGACGGCCCACCGGCCCTCCGGTTCGCCCGGGGGCATCTGCTGGACCTCATCGGGCAGGGCCATGAAATCGCCCTGCAGGGCCCGATGGACGGCAATGCCGGCCCGGACTGGGCCCTGGCCGATTCGCTGCGCCGCCTGGGCGCAGAGCCCAGAGCCCTGCTCTGGTACGGCAAAAGCCTGCCGGCGCCGGTGGAACGACAGGCCCGGCAGCGGAGTCTCGTGGTGCGGCTGTTGGGGCCCGAACCCAACCCTGCGGTGCCGTCGGCTCGAGTCCGGGCGTTGCCGATCCTGGGCGATACCGCACCTTCGCCCCGGAGGGTGGACCGGTACCTGCAGAAGGCCCAGAACGGCTGGGCTGTTCTGGCGTATCGCCGGGTGGTGGCATCCTCGGAGGCCCGGACCGGCGAGTCCCGGCGCTTTGTGGTGGATCCCTTTACCCTGGAGCGGCACCTGCGCTTGGCCCGGAACCGGCACCTGGCCCTCTGGCCCCTGGGCCGGGCCTGGGCGTACCTGGAGGCCCGGCGTGCGGCCCGGCTACGGGTGACTCCCCAGCAGGGGTTCTGGGTGCTCACGCTGGAGAACAGCAGAGAGCCGCTCTGGGTAGAAGTGACCGGCCCGCCGGGAATCCTGCGGGTCCACCGCAGCCTCACCGACGGCCTCTACGAACTCCGCCGCCACCCCCTCTACCTCCACCTTCCCCCCGGCGTGCCTGTGCTGGTGGAACGCGTGGAACGATAGGCTATCGCACCACCACGAAACGGTGGGTGTAGGCTCCGTGGGGTGTGGAAAGGCGCAGGAGATACACCCCCTGCGGCCACCGATCCACGCGGATTACGGTTTCCCCGGAAACCCTGCGCTCGTACCGTTTCCGGCCCAGGGCGTCCCACACGGTCACCCGGCTGTGTCGGGGTAGATCGAGCAGCCGGAGCATCCGGTGCACCACAGAGGGGAGGCGCAGAACGGGCGCCTGCGGATGGGCGGTCTGCGCCAGGCCGTTGGATTTCGGGGGCCAGCACACCCCCACCACCAGATAGGCCACGCCCTGGGGTCCCATGGCCACCCATCGCAGGCCCGACACATCCAGCGCATTGCCGTGGGCGTAGTAATAGGTGCCGTCGTACGGGATATAGTAGCCGCCGGGCCCCAGCGCCGTAACCATCACATAGGGATTGGCGGGCCACCCAGTGGAAATCCAGTGATGCGCGGACACCGGCGCGAAGAAGTGCCAGGTGGATTCACTTTGCCGCGTCTGATACAGCACCACGGTGGAATCGTCAAAGGCCACGGAAAAGGCGTATCCCGGACCGCCGCGGTACCGAATTTGATGGGGCACAGCGTTCCGGTGGGTTTCAAACACAGGAACGGCCCCGGCCGAGTCGGTGATCCCATACTGGAGGATATCGCCGGTGGCGAGGGCCACCGTCAGCCGGTTCTCCAGCCCCTGCAGGGCCTTGATCTCGGCCGGAAAGTCCCAGTAGCCGACATAGACCCGCTGGAATCCGCCGTTGCCTCCGGGTTTTTCCCCGAAGTTGAGCAGCGTGTACGCCTGCACGGGCTCGTTTTGCCTGTGGAACTCCACGATCCCCAGGCGGGTGGGGGAAAGGGCCACATAGAGGATCGGTGTACTGTCGTTCCGCACCACGCCGGCCAGCGGCGGCTGCGGGGTACCTCCGGGCAGGGTGAAGGTCATCACGGGATACAGGCTGTCGGTGCCCACCCGGAACAGGTGGATGCGCCTCTGATCGCTGACCACGGCCAGGTGGGTGTTTCCGTAGAGGGACAGGAGGGTGGCGTCCAGGGGTGAGCCCGGGATCCGGGTATAGAAGCAGGGCCAGAAGGGCAAGGCTTCGTTGGGATCGGCATCCTCAGGCAGCCGCGCGCCGTAGTAAATCTGGCCGTTTCGGTCCAGGGCGATGGCCGGGGTAAAGGAGGGGAACGGGGGTGTCAGCACACGGAACAGGTCGCCGGGCACCTGGGCCAGCAGCCGGGTGTGTTGCCACAGGGTGTCGCTGAAGGGCCCTGCGTACAGGGCACCTCCCCGGGCATAGAGCATCAAGGAGTCGGTGAGCGGAGCAGCATCGGCGATCCCCGTGGCCGGGCGGCTGATCAGCGTGTGCACCTCCACCGGCGAATTGATGTGAAACAGGTACAGCCGGGGCACCGAGAGATGGGGTGCCGCAATGACCACGAGGAGCGAGTCGTAGGAGGCCATGTGGTTGGGTTCCGAGATCACGAGATCCTGCAAAAGGGGCGTCACCTGAAACCCGGCACCAGGCCGAAGATCCACGAGCGCATAAAAGGGCTGCAGGTCTTCCATGCCTCCGATGGCCACGCCGCCGGGCACCCGGGCCACCTGCTGGATCCGGGTATAGGAATCCCCCAGATGGAACACCGTGCTATCCGTTGCGGGGTCCACCACCTCCAGGGCCTCTTCGGGGGTTACGAGGCACAGATAGCCCTGGGCATACGCGGCGGCCTGGGCGGGCCGGCTCCAGTGCCGGACCACCTCAAACCCCTGGTCCGCCGTCCAGGACAGCAGGTCCACGCCCTGCGCGCCCCGGGCCACCAGCAGCCGGATCTCGGAGCCCTGCTGGGAGGACTCCCAGAGGTCCAGGGTCAGGCCGCCGGGCAGGTTCAGGGTGTGGCGGAGGGTGAGGGTGGCGAGATCGTGGTCTGCGACCTCGTAAAGGTTCAGGCTGTAAGGGGTAAGCACGAAGATCCCGGCCGAGCCAAGCCCGGGCAAGGGCTCGGCGTATTTCAGCGTTTGGACGGTTTGGAGGGTGTCAAACATCGGGCCCTGGGGAGGCTGAACCAGCATCCATCCATTTTCGCTGCGGGCTCCAACAAAGGGCCCCAGGGGATACACCCGCTGGAGGGAACCGATGTTGGGCAGGAATTCCCGATAGGTCACCAGGAGGCGTTTGCCCTGGGCCGGCACCGCCAGAAGGGCCGCCAGGGCCACCATACCCAGCCTTTTCCACATGATTCCACCTCCTTACCCACCTGCCGTGGGCTTTACGGAGGGACGGCGACACCCGGCAGGAACCGGCGTCGCCCTTTCCCCTGGATACTCTTGAAAACCGCGAGGCACCGGCATTTTACTCCGCAGACGTTGTGTTTTTCGCCTTCAAAAGGCGTTTTCCCAACTATAGGCGTTATGCCTGCCCTTTGTCAAGGATCGCTGAAAACATGCAAACTCGTAGGGCTTTTGCCATTTTCAGGATAGACCCCCGGGCCCTTTGCCTGTACCCTTGTGCCTCTGGAGGTTTCCCATGGCGACCTGGCACCTGGGTGTTTCGTACTTCGGCAACCGCGATCCCCGGCATGTGGACCGGGACCTGGAGGAAATGGCCGCCGCCGGCCTCACCTTCGTGGTCCATACCTTTTCCGAAAACGACCTTGCCTTTTACGCCGGCACCCTTCAGGAGATCGTGGACCTCACGCACCGCCACGGCCTGGAGGCCTTCCTGGACCCCTGGGGCGTGGGCCGCATCTTCGGCGGCGAAGCGTTCTCCAACTTCGCCCTGGAACACCGCGAGGCCGATCAACTCACCCCGACGGGCGAGCCCCTGCCCGCCGCCTGCCCGAACCATCCCGATACCCGCCGATTCCTGCACGAATGGGTGGAGGCCGTGGCCCGCACCGGCGCCGACGGCGTGTTCTTTGACGAACCCCATTTTTACCACCGCAACGGCCGCCACGGCTGCTGGTGTGAAGCCTGCCGGGCCCGGTTCCGGGACCGCTTCGGCCATCCGATTCCCGAAACCTTCACCCCGGAACTCCGGGCCTTCCAGATGGACAGCCTGGTGGACCTGATCCGGGAACTTGCGGGCCACGCCAAGGACCTGGGCCTGAAGACCTCCCTCTGCCTCCTGCCCCATGTCGAGGAACTGGACACCTGGCCCCGGTTCTTCGGCCTCGCCGAACTGGACATCGTGGGCACTGACCCCTACTGGCACAACCCCTGGCTCCAGCTGACCGGGGAGGCGGTGGGCCGGCATGTGGCCGAGTACGCCCGCCGGGTGGCCACCCTGGCCCGGGAACACCGCAAGGAGCCCCAGATCTGGATCCAGGCCTTTCGGATCCCCGCGGGCACCGAGGAGGATGTGGCCCGGGCCGTGCGCGCAGCCGCAGGAGAGGGGGTCCGAAACCTGGCCGCCTGGAGCTTCCGGGGCACGGCCTTTATGTCGTCCATCCGGAGCGACCAGCCCGAGGTGGTGTGGCAAACCCTGATCCGCGCGTACCAGGAGGTGCGCTCCCGGGGTTGATGCCCGGGCCCCGATGGTGTTGACAACAGCCTGCCGAAAGGGCGGCCCCTCCCGAATGGCCGGGAGGGGCCGCTTCGTGCAGCAAAAGGAGCAGGCGGGATCCGCGCCGGCTACGCTTCCTCCACGCTGTAGCCGGCCTGGCGAATGGCCTGAACCACAAGGTCCCGCGGAACCGGTCCTTCCACTTCCACGAGTTTGCTCTTCAGGTCCACCCGCACTTCCTTTACGCCCTGCAGAGCCAGCAAGGCGCTCTGGATATGGGCCTTGCAGTGCCCGCAGGTCATATCGGGCACCTTGAGCTGGAGTCCCATGCCTTTCACCTCCTCAACGGATGATTTTTTCGGCCACAGGCCCACCACGATGAGCCCCAGCAGCACCACGGCCGAAAGGGTTTTCACGGGCTCGGGGAGCATGCGCATACCCCCCGTCAGAAGCCCGGGGTCCCGGCCCAGGAGGGTCCAGAGGCCGTCAAACAGCAGGCCGAAGCCGAAGGCCAGGGCCACGATGGTGGTGAGGTAAAGGATCAGCGTGCGCCGCCCCAGTTTGCCGCCCACAAAGGCCAGGGTGGCGGTGTTCGTGGCCGGCCCGGCGATCAGGAAGATGAGCCCGGCGCCGGGGGTCATGCCCTTCATCACCAGCGCTGCGGCGATGGGGATGGAGCCGGTGGCACACACATACATGGGCGTGGCGATGAGCAGCATCAGCGGATAGGCGAGCCAGGCCCGGCCCAGATAGGTTTCAATCCAGGCCGAGGGCACGAGAAAGGCGATGAGCCCGCCGGCCACCACACCGATCAGGATCCATCTGCCCACATCGGCCACCAGATCGTAGAAGGCGTAGCGCGCACCTGCGTGCAGTTTCTGGAGCCAGGGCTGGCCTTCGTGGCTTTCGGTGCCGCAGGTTGTGCACATCTCCCCCCGGGGAACCCCGGCCCTGGATTCCCGTTCTCCCCAGAGGGCCGTGAGGCCGCCGGCGGTAATGCCCGACACGAAGGCCGCAATGGGCCGAAACAGGGCGAACAGGGGGCCCAGCAGGGAATAGGTGGCCAGGATGGAATCCACGCCCGTGGTGGGCGTGGACACCAGGAACGAGACCACCGATCCACGGCTGGCTCCGGACTTCTGCAGGTGGGCGGCCACCGGGATCACGCCGCAGGAGCACAACGGCAGCGGCACCCCGAAAAGGGCGGCCTTGACCAGGTTTCCGAACCGGCTTCCGGAAAGGTGGCGTTCAATCCAATCGGCCGGGATCAGCACATGGAGCAGCCCGGCCACGGCGAACCCCAGGAGCAGATAGGGGGCCATCTCCCGGAGCAGGTTCCAGGTTTCTGTTGCAATGCCCAGCAAAATCTCCATGGTAGGGTCTCCGGTCTTAAAGGGTTGCGGCCCCCAATTGTGCTACCAGACCAAAGTTAAGTCAATAGGTCGGATAAACCCGAAAAGCTCCAGCGAACAGCATACGGCTGCGCCGCGCCTGGAGGGGCAGGCCGGGAACGGGAAAGGAGGAGGGAACCTACTTTACGGCCGCCTCAAAGGCCTCGGGGAACTTGTCCAGGAAGGACTTGAGCACCACAGCCGCCGAATGGCCCAGGGGGCAGAAGGTGGTACCCTCAATGCCGTCGGCGACATTGCGCAGCAACTGAAGGTCGTGCTGGGTGCCCTTGCCCGCCTCTATCTTTCGCAGGATTTTGAGGAGCCAGGGCACCCCCTCGCGGCAGGGCGTGCACTTGCCGCAGGACTCGTGGCTGAAGAACTGCACCATGCGCCGGGCGTAGGTGACCGGGCTGAAGGTGTCGTCCATCACCATGACGGCGCCCGAGCCCAGCATGGTCTTTTTCGCGGCCAGGCTCTCGTAGTCCAGGGGAGTATCAAACTCCTCGGGGGTGAGCACCGGTGCCGAGATGCCACCGGGAAAGGCCCCGATGATCTTCCGGCCCGGCGGCCCGCCCTGGGCCACCTCGTAGATCAACTCCCCCAGGGTCAGCGAACCCAGGGGAAACTCGTAGTTGCCGGGCTTCTGCACGGCGCCCGAAATGGAAAAGATTTTGGGCCCGGTGCTCTTTTCGGTGCCGAACTGGGTGTACCACTGGGCACCCTTTTCAATGATGAAGGGCACATTGGCCAGGGTTTCCACATTGTTGACCACGGTGGGGCAACCGTAGAGGCCGTGGGTGGCCGGATACGGCGGCCGCAGCCGGGGCTGCCCCTGCTTGCCCTCCAGGGATTCCAGCAGCGCGGTTTCCTCGCCGCAGATGTAGGCCCCGGCCCCCAGGAACACATACATGTCGTGGTCAAAGTTGCTGCCCAGAACGCTCTGGCCCAGAATCCGCTTTTTGTAGGCCGCCTCAATTTCCTCCAGCAGGATCCGGTACTCGGCATAGTACTCGGCCCGGATGTAGATGTAGGTTTCCCGGGCGCCGATGGCATAGGCCGCGATCAGCGCTCCCTCCATCATGAGGTGGGGATCAAAGCGCAGGATGTCGCGGTCCTTGAAGGTGCCGGGCTCGCCCTCGTCGGCGTTGACCACCACATACTTGGGCTTGTCGGTGTCCTTGGGCACGAAGCTCCACTTCAGGCCCGTGGGAAAGCCGGCGCCGCCCCGGCCCCGCAGGTTGGAGGCCATCACCTCCTGGATCACATCCTTGGGGGTCATCTCAAACAGGGCCTTCTTCAGGGCGGTGTAGCCGCCGTGGGCCAGGTAATAGTCCAGATGCCGGGCCTTTTCGTTGCCCTGGTTCCGCAGTAAGAGGGGCCGATAATCCCTGGGGACGCTCACAGAACCGCTCCTTTCCTATGAAGATACAGCGTTTTGGCCGTATTTCGCAAGGAACTCGGCCTTCCAGTCCAGGAAGGCGTCGGCCAGGATGGCCTCCCGCATTTCCCGCATGAGCCGCATGAAGAAGTACACCGAATGGTAGGTGGCCAGGCGGGGCGCCAGGATCTCGCCAGCATTGAACAGGTGCCGCAGATAGGCGCGGGTGAAGGTGGTGCACACATAGCAGTCGCACTCGGGGTCTAAGGGGCCGAAGTCGCGGGCGTACTGGGCGTTGCGGATGGTGAGTTTGCCGCGCCGGGTGTAGACCGTGCCGGTGCGGGCGTTGCGGGTGGCCACCACGCAATCAAAGAGGTCAGTGCCCCGTTCCACCGAGGCCACCAGGTCTTCGGGATAGCCCACGCCCATCAGGTACCGGGGTTTGTCTTCGGGCAAGAGCGGCAGGGCGTGGTCAATCACCTCCAGGAATTCCACCTTGGGCTCGCCCAGGGCCAGGCCGCCCAGGGCGAAGCCCGACACCGGCATCTCGCGGGTGGCCTCAATCATCCGTTGCCGGAGGTCGGGGTACACGCTGCCCTGAATGATGGCAAACAGCGCGTTGGGCAGGTTCAGGGATTGCCAGTAGTCCACGGAGCGCCGGAGCCATTCCAGGGTGAGGTTCAGGTGCTCCTCGGCCTCGGCGTGGGTCACGGGATAGGGCGAGGGCCGGTCCAGAGGCATGAAGATGTCGGAGTTCAGCGCCCGCTGGATGTCCAGCACCTTTTCCGGCGTAAAGAAGATGGGCCGGCCGTCAATATGGGACTGGAACCGCACGCCCTCGGGGGTCACCTTCCGCAGGTCGGCCAGGCTGTGCACCTGGAAACCGCCGGAATCGGTGAGGATGGCGCCCTTCCAGGCCATGAACCGGTGCAGGCCCCCGGCCTCCTGGATCAGGTCTTCCCCCGGCCGCAGGTGCAGGTGATAGGTGTTGGACACGATGATCTGGACCCCGATCTCCTCCAGTTCCCGGGGCGAAAGGGTTTTCACCGTGGCCTGGGTGGCCACGGGCATGAAGTTGGGGGTTTCCACGGTGCCGTGCGGGGTTTCCAGGAGCCCCACCCGGGCGCCGCTGTGGGCGTCGCGATGGATCACGCGGAACCGTACGCCGTGGCCGCTTACCATGATGGGAAGGAAGTATATACCATACCTTCACTGCAGGGAGCGCTATCCCCCTTGATAATTTCAGGCAATCCCATATCATAGTAGCAATGAGGCAGATCCGTGTTAAAAACTTTGGACGAATTCACCGCCTGGATATCCAGTTTGGGGATTTCACGGTTCTTGTGGGACCACAAGCGGCGGGGAAGACGTTGTTTTTAGAGATTGTGAAGTTAGTTAACGATTATAGCGCTATTGTGGCTAATTTAAAGCGATCAGGATTCTCTTGGAAAGATAAGAGGGAGTTCTTGGGATTGTATTTTGGAGAGGGCTTAGGTAGCCTGTGGGATGAACATACAACAGAAGTGGTTTACGGAAAGAAAAAGTTTGAGATTCATTCAGTTAGGGGAAGATCTAAAGAGAAGGTTTTTTATATACCCGCGCAGCGTGTTCTTACCTTGCACGGTGGATGGCCTCGGCCGTTTGGAGAATATTCGGAAGGCGATCCCTATGTTGTACGCGACTTCAGTGAAAAACTACGAAGACTAATGGAGAGCGGTCTGGGTAGAGAAAAGGGCAAAGAAGAAGGTTCTGTATTTCCGCAAAGGGGAAGAATAAATCAACATCTGCGGAATGTAATAGCACATAATATTTTTCCGGGTGTAGAGTTAGTGAGGGCACAAGTGGGATTGCGAAGGAAGTTAGTTTTAAAGTTGAAGGGACAGGGTAGCGAGAAAGTGAATTTCACATCTGTTCAGTTACCGTTCATGGTTTGGTCCACAGGCCAAAGAGAGTTTGTTCCTTTGTTGTTAGGATTGTACTGGCTTCTGCCTTCAAGCGGAAAGAAACGCAAAAAAGATGTTCAGTCCGTCATAGTAGAAGAGCCTGAGATGGGTTTGCATCCTCAGGCAGTAGAAGGTATCATGCTTATTTTCTTGGAGCTGTTGAGAAGAGGATACAAGGTTATAATCTCTACACATACGCCACAATTTCTTGAGATGATTTGGGCTATAAAACAAATAAAAATTATAGCCAAGAACAAGAGCGGGAAGGATAAAAAGAAAATAGAGAAATCCAAGAAAGCAGCATTAAGAAAATTGTTTGGAGTTACCGGTTTGAGCGAAATTTGGGAAGCAGCTCTGCAAAAGGTTTATAAGGTTTATTACTTTGAAGAACTTCCTGATGGAAGAATAGAAGCAAGAGACATCTCCAGTTTAGAAGTTTTTGAAGAGGACTCGTCTGTTAGTGATTGGGGGGGATTGGTCTCATTTTCAAATCGAGCATCCGAGGTTATTTCTTCTATCCTTGAATAACAGATCTGTGGTTGTTGATGTCGGGTTCAAAAAGAAAATCTAAGAAAAGATCAGGAAGAGGCATGAACAGATTCTTTGAAAAGGCCAAAGAGTCCGGATTAGAAAGTTGTTACAGAGTAGGACTTCAGGCATTAAGAGGAAGAGATAAAGACTATGTTGAGGCGAGGGATCCCAGGAAAATAAAAGGTAGTGTGTATTTGGAGGAATGCGTTGATGGAGGGAGATGGGACTATATTATAGGCTATGGAGGAAATGTCCTTTTTGTGGAAATACATTCTGCACATTCTAAAGAGGTTAAAAAAGTATTGGAGAAATTGAGATGGCTAAGAGAGTGGAAGAGCCGAACGTCTTTTGCAAATGACCGTCAATATTTCTGGGTAGCCACCAAGGGAGTTAAAATTTTAAAAAGGTCAAATTACTGGAAGATGCTTGCCCAAGAGAAGCTACGGGTGGTTGAGCGGTTATATTTACCTCCTTCTAATTGACCGATGGATCTTGCCCTGGCGGATCTCTACCCGTTCGCCTTCAAACAGCACCTGGAACCCCTCGGCCTGGGCCAGATCCCGATGGGTGAATCGGATCCGTTCGCCGGTGTCCAGCCGCAGGATACCGCGGCCGAGGTTCTCGTCAAAAAAGACCACCAGGCCTCGAGCCCCTTCGGGCAGCCTACTCTTGCCCGTTTTCTTTGGGGGTGCCACCAGTGGTGTCCTGCAGCTGGATGCCGAACCGCTGTTCCAGTTCCTGGGCCTGCTTGGCCAGGTCGCTCTGGTACTTTACGCCGTACTTCTTGCGCAGTTCCTGGCGGAACGCTTCCCAACGCTTCTTCTCGGCCTCCCGCCGCAGTTTGTTCTCAATGGTGTGACGCACGGCCTTCAGGGGCCGGTACGATTCGGGCGTGAGTTTCTCCAGTTTCACGATGGCGAACTTGCCGTCCTTGAGGGGGATGATGTCCGAAATCTGGCCCTCCTTCATGCGGAACACCACCTTGGCGATCTCGTCGGGCTTGGTGGAGGGCGTGAACCCGCGGATCAGGCCGCCATTGGCGGCCTCCGGGGCCTTGGACCGGGCCCTGGCCAAAGAGTCAAAGGGTGCCCCCTGCCGGAGCAGCCGCAGGATCTCCTCGGCCTCGTCCCGGGTGTCCACCACGATCCGGCGGATGTCGGCCCGGGCCGGCACCTTGAACTCGTCCTTGTGCTGCCGGTAATACTTTTCAATGTCGCTGTCGGAGATCTGGACCTTGTTGCGGACCTCTTCCTCGTACAGGGCCCGCTGCAGGATCTGGGCCCGGGACCGCTTCAATTGCTGGCGCACCCCCTGCTTGAGGTCCAGTTTGCGGGCCTCCGCCTCCTTGGTCATCAGGATCTCGTCAATCATCCGGTCCAGGAGCTGCTTGCGGCCCTCGGGCGTTTCGTACTTGCCCCGGAACAACGGCGGCATCTCTTCAATGCGGGCGTCCACTTCCACCTTGGTGATCGGCACATCGCCGGCGATGGCCTCCACCTCTTTGAAGTTCTTTTTGAAGGCCTCTTCCACGCCGTCCAGGGCGTCTTCAAAGTACGGGCTCTTGGGGAACCGCGTGGCCACGGTTTCAAAGGCCCGGGCGGCATCCACATAGCGGCCCAGTTCCATGTAGGTAAGGCCCAGCAGGTAGTACACGCGGTCCATCTTCCGGTAGTTTTCGCCGTACAGGGATTTGGCCTGCATCAGGTGCACCAGGGCGCTGTCCGGGTTCTTCACGGGGTCTTTGCTGAGTTCCAGAGAGGCGAGTTCGGTGAGGATCTCAAACCGCACATCCTTTTTGGGGTTTTCCTTCAGGGCCTGGTGCAGGAGCGTGTAGGCCTGGGAAATCAGGCCCTTTTGTTCCAGATCCCGGGCGTTTTCCAGGAGTTCCTGGGGGTTGGCAAAGGCGACGCCCAGCGCCAGCAGGATGAGCCACGGGATGCGCCTCATAGGTATCTCCTCCTTTTCAAAGGTGTACGCCCCCGAGCACGAGGCCGGCAAGCAAGGGGACCCAGAGGTTGTCGTCCGGGGGCAGGCTCAGGGCCTCGGCCACCGAGGCCACAAGGACCGCCATAATTTTAACGGAACCCGCGGGTTCCGGGAACCAGAGGGCGACGGCCAGGCCGGTGACCACAAAGGCCAGGGACCCTTCCAGGCTCTTCTTCAAAAAGGGGTGCCGCCCCCAGCGCATGCCCACCATGGCCGCCACGGGGTCGGCCAGCGAGGCCATGAAGATCGCGAGCGCCGCCCGATCCGGCGGCAGGGTCCAGGCCACGAGGGTCGCACTCAACAGGAGCCAGGTGGCCCCCGTGATCCGAAAACGCCGCTCCTCGGGCTTCATCCACACGCCCACGAGCCCGTGAAACCAGCGCCGGAACCCCACCGAGCGGCTCCGCAGGAGTTCCACGGCCAGGGCCACGAAGAAAAGCACCGGCAACGCGGCCCGAAAGAACCGGTACCCGATTTCTCCGGCCAGAAGCCCCAGGGGCAGGATATTGGCCAGCAGGTGGATGCCTTTGCGGATGTAAGGGGCGTGGGCTTCTGCCGTTACGGGAGCCAAAGGGTCAGGGATACCCGGTGCGAGTTTTGCAGGTCACTGTGCCCGAGGAAGGCGTAGTCCAGGGAGAGGATCCGGTACCGCAGACCTGCGCCGAAGGTGGGGTTGCCGCGATCCAGGCCCGCCCGGAGCGCGAGAAGCCGATGGGGCTGCCACTCCAGCCCCAAATGGGGATCCACCGAAACCGCACCCAGCGAGAAGGCGGCGGCGCTGCCGTAGTTCTCGAAATGGGTTTCCAGGTCCAGGAGCAGGCGGAAACCGTCCACGCCCACCGCACCTCCCAGAACCACCGAGGGCACGATCCATTCCCGGGTGCCGGTGGACCAGAAGAGCGGGGTGGGCAGCAGGTTGTGGATCGCCACACCGAGGCGCAAATGGGGCCGCGACCATTGCAGGCCGGCGTCCAGGCCCAGCCCGTAGGCGGCCTCCAGGGATGCGTCCTGGTACAGGAACTTGAACAGCAGCCCTGCCTCTATGCCGTGGACCCTGCGGGCGAGGCCCACTTTGAGGGCGCCGGCACGGTACGCCACCTCCTCCCGCACCACCGGAGGGTTCCCCTCCTGCAGCGAGTCGCCGTTGTAGGCCAGCTCGGTGATCTTGATGCCCGGGGACTGGAACAGGAACAGGCCCACGCCCAGCCAGGTTCCGTTGCCCAGCAGGGTGGGGGTCACCCAGGCCAGATGGTCGGTGGTATGCAGGCCGCCGAAGTCGTTTCCGTGGAGGAACCCCAGGGCGTGGTGCCCGGTGGTCTGGAGCATGCCTGCCACATTCCAGTCTAAGGAAGCCGGACCCGAAGCCACGGCCACCCCTGCACCGCCCAGGGCCAAGTACCGGGCCTGGTTGCCGAAGGACCAGACCTCACCGGCGTACTTGGTGGCGTGCAGGGGCCAGGAGACCAGCAGAACCAGGAGCAGGGTTGGAACCACTTTCTTCATGAATATCACCCGCCCTAT
>JALXEF010000006.1 GCA_027069855.1 Caldifarciminota bacterium | reverse complement strand
CTTGAAGACGGAGTACGGCTTAGGGCAGGTGATGGGTGGAGAGGCGGATGTGTGGAAGGCGGTGAGGGAGGCGATTGAGTTGTACAACACCGACCGGCCGCATCAAGCGCTGGGATACGCGACTCCGGTGGAAGTGTACGAGGGGAAGGTGGAGGTAGCCGGAGTCAGCGTTCCGATGGGCAGGAGAAAGACCCAATGACCCGAGTTCCCCCCTTTCGGTGTAAACGTATTTCAGGACTTGACAACCCATTGAGGTTCAACAACTTCTTCCCCCTCAGGGGGAGGATTGAGGTGGGGGTGAATTCCAGCCCTCAGGAGACCGGGGTGCCTTCCTTCACCGGCCGGTCTGGGCGGAGCAGCACCGGCGTGCCGTCCTCCACGGCCGCCAGCAGCATGCCCTGCGACACGATGCCCCGGATCTTTCGGGGCTCCAGGTTGGCCAGCACCACGATCTGCCGGCCCACCAGCTCCTCGGGGGCATAGGCCGTCTTGATGCCCGCCACCAGGGTCCGCAGATCGCCCTCGCCCAGGTCCACCTGCAGCTTCAACAGCCGGTCGGCCCCGGGCACGGGCTCGGCCGCCCGGATCGTGCCCACCCGGATGTCCAGGCGCTTGAATTCCTCAAACTTCACGGTTTCCATGGGTTTCTCCTCGGTTTTTTCGGGCTCCTGCGGGGCCGAAATTCCGGCCTGCTGGGCCCGGCTCCGGATCTCCAGGATGAGTTCCTCGGTTTCCCGGTCCTGGATCTTGCGGAAGGGGGGCCGCACGCCCTGAATCTGCAGGCCCTCCGGCAGGGTGGGGTCTAAGCCGTCCTTCCAGCCCGGCCGGTCCAGCCCCAGGTGCCGCCAGATCTGCTCCGAGGATTCCGGCGTAAAGGGCGCCATCAGGATGGACAGCGCCTTAACGTACCACAGGCAGTGGGCCAGGGTCCGTTGCGCCGCCGCCGGGTCGGTTTTCCGGGTGCGCCACGGCTCACCCCGGTCAAAGTAGGCGTTGGCCACATCCGAAAGGGCCAGGATCCGCATAAGCGCCTTGCGGAACTCATAGGTTTCCAGGTACTCGGTCACCTCCCGATGGGCCTCCTCCAGGGTTCGCCGCACTTCGGGGTCCGGATCGCTACCCACCCGGGGCGCTTTCCCGCCCAGGTACCGCTCCACAAAGCTCAGGGTACGGTTCACGAAGTTGCCGTAGTTGTTGACCAGTTCGGTGTTGACCATGGTCTGGAAGGTGCGGGGATCAAAATCGGCGTCCTTCTTTTCCGGCAAAATCCGGGCGATGCCGAAGCGGATCATGTCCACCGGAAACCGCCGGGTGAGATCGTGCACCCACACCGCGTAGTTGCGGGAGGTGGAAAACTTGTCGCCCATCAGGTTCAGGAACTCGTTGGCCGGGATGTCGGTGGGCAGGATGTAGTCGCCGTGGGCCATGAGCATGGCCGGCCAGATCAACGCGTGGAACACGATGTTGTCCTTGCCGATGAAATGCACCAGTTTGGTGTCCGGGTCCAGCCAGTACTCCTTCCAGAGATCAGGCCTGCCCTGTTTCTGGGCCCACTCGATGGTGGACGAAATGTAGCCGATGGGCGCATCAAACCACACATAGAGCACCTTGCCTTCGGCCTCGGGCAGGGGCACCGGCACGCCCCATTCCAGGTCGCGGGTGATGGCCCGATCGCGGAGGCCCTCCCGGATCCATTCCAGGGCCAGGCGCCGGACATTGGGTTTCCAGTGCTCCTTGGATTCCAGCCACCGGCGCAGCGGCTCGTTGAAGGCGCTCAGCTTGAAAAAGTAGTGGAAGGTGCTGCGCAGCTCCGGCGTGGACCCGCACAGGGCACACCGGGGGTTCACCAGTTGCACCGGTTCCAGCCACCGGCCGCACTTCTCGCACTGGTCGCCCCGGGCCTGCTCGTAGCCGCAGTAGGGGCAGGTTCCCACCACATAGCGGTCGGGCAGGAACCGGCGGCACTTGGGGCAGTAGAGCTGCTCGGTGTCCTTACGGTACACATGGCCCTTTTCGTACAATCGCAGGAAAAAGGCCTGGGCCTGTTTGTGGTGCAACGGCAACGAGGTGCGGGAGAAGTTGTCAAAGTCAATGCGAAGGGCATCAAAGGCCCGCTTGATCTCGCCGTAGTAGTAATCCACGATTTCCCGGGGGTGTTTGCCCTCCAGGTCGGCCCGAATGGTGATGGCCACGCCGTGCTCGTCGGTGCCCCCGATGTGGATCACCTGCCGGCCCTGGAGCCGCTGGTACCGCGTGTACAGATCGGCCGGCAGGTAGGCCCCGGCGATGTGGCCCAGGTGAATCGGGCCGTTGGCGTACGGCAACGCACTGGTCACAAGCACTTTGGACATGCCGTTTATTATACGCGAGGCGGCGTATAATTGAGCGCGATGAAGCGAAGAATCGCCTTATCCGTCGCCCTCTTCGGCGGTGTCCCGTTGTTCCTCCTGCTGTCTTTCTCCGGGCGAAGGCCCCTGGCCCGGGGTTCCGAGGCCGGGCCGCCGGATTCGCCCGTGGCTGACCAGTTCTATCGGCAGCGGGCCTATCCCCTGGGTACCATCCCCCGGGAAGCCGTGCAGCGGGCACGGGAACAGGCCCGGCGACTCCACGAACGCTACGCATCCCGGCTGCGCGAGCGCACCTGGACCCCCGGCGGACCCGAGAACATCGGCGGCCGGGTAACCGCGCTGGCCGTGGATCCCACCAATCCCCAGGTGATCTACCTGGGCGCCGCCGACGGCGGCGTGTGGAAAT
>JALXEF010000005.1 GCA_027069855.1 Caldifarciminota bacterium | reverse complement strand
CCCTGCGGGACCGCTCCTGGTGGGAGGAACACCGCGACAGCCTGAAACTGGAGGGGCCGGTGCAGATCGATTTTGAGGGCCTCCGCGACCGCATTCACACCGTGGCCCAGTTTCGCGGCGGCTACAACCTGTACACACGCAGCCCCGATGGCCAGTGGTTCGCCGTGGTGGCCGAAAACCTCGGGGAGCCCGATGTGTGGCTTGTGGATTTCTTGGGCGAGGGCTTGAAACAGTTGACCACCGACGGCCCCGATCCCAAGGCCCTGTTCTTCGGCCCGGAGAGCAGGGTCCTGTGGTACCTGGACAGCGACGGCCGGATCCATCGGGTGGATCGCGACCAGGGCTCGCCTCGCAGCGTGCCCTTCCGGGTGAGCCTGGAGTACACCTATGCCGGCTACTGGGAAGCCCTGCTGCGCCAGGCGTTCTGGGTGATCAAGGACGGCTTTTACGACCCCCGATTCCACGGGGTGGACTGGGATGCCATGTACACCAAGTACCTGCCGATGGCGCGGCAACAGCAGAACCGCGGTTCCTTTTACCGGGTGGTGCGCATGATGCTGGGCGAACTGAATGCCTCCCACCTGGGCATCTGGCGGTCCGGGCGCGGTCGCCACAACGAAAGGGTGGGGTACCTGGGGGTGCAGGTGAACCCCACCGATGAGGGCCTTCGGATCGTGCGGGTCGTGCGCGACGGACCAGCGGACCGCTACGGCCTGCACCCGGGCGATCTCTTGCTGGCCGTGAACGATGTGCCCGTGGCCGATACCAACCTCTACGCCCTTTTGAGGTACACCCGAGATCAACGGGTGCTGCTCCGGGTCCGGCGCGCCACAGGCCGAGAAGAAACCCTGGAAATAGAGCCCATCGGCCCCGGCGAACTCTCTGACCTGCTGTATGAGGAATGGGTGGAAGCCAACCGCCGCTTTGTGGACAGCGTGAGCCAGGGCCGCCTGGCCTATGTCCATGTGCGGGCCATGGACGAGGAGAGCCTGGAGCGCTTCAAACGCGACCTTTACGAGCAAAGGGACCGCCAGGGCCTGGTGCTGGACATCCGGTACAACGGCGGTGGCTCCACCCACGACGCCCTGCTGGGCATCCTGCGCCGGGTGCACTACCTCTATTCCGTGGAGCGCGGGGACACCACCCGGGAGTACAGTTCCCTGTTTGCCTGGGCCAAACCCATCGTGCTCCTGATTAACGAGCACTGCTACAGCGACGCCGAGATCTTCCCGCAGGGATTCAAGGAACTGGGCCTGGGCACGGTGGTGGGCACGCCCACCTTCGGCGCCGTGATCGGTACCCGGAACCTGGAACTCTTTGACGGCACCACCTTCCGCCAGCCTGAGGAGGGCTGGTACCGATTGAGCGGCCTGCCCCTGGAGAACCATCCGGTGGAGCCCGATGTGCGGGTGGACAACCCGCCCCGGTACGACAACCGCACCGGCGATCCTCAGCTCCGTAAAGCCGTGGAGATCCTTTTGCAGCAGATCGGCAAGTAGGGCGGGGCTACGGCGCGATGGCGAACAGGACGGCCAGGATCCGGCCGGCGCCGGCCCGTCGGAGCGGCCGGGCGGCCTCATTCAGGGTGGTCATCGTGGTCATCACATCGTCCACGAGGAGCCAGGTTTTGCCCTGGACCTGATCCGGCGGCACGGTGAGGGCGAAGGCACCCCGCAGATTCCGGCGCCGCTCCTGGGGGCTCAGGGTGGTCTGGCTGCGGGTATAGCGGACCCGCCGGAGCACCGGGATCATCGGGATACCCAGGAGGGCCGCCAGTTCCCGGGCCAGCAGCCGGGTTTGGGAGAACCCCCGTTCCCGGATCCGGGCCGGGTGCAGCGGCACGGGCACGATCCCGTGGATCTCCTCTTGCCGGGGCACCACCGCCGCCATTTCCCGGGCCATCCAGCGGCTGAGCCCCCGAAAGCCCTGGTACTTCAGGGATTCCACCACCGACGCCACCGGACCGGTGTACAGGAAGGCGCCCCGGGCCCGGTCAAACTGCAGGCTCCGGCCGTGGCACTTGGGGCACTGCCATCCCCGGAGGGGTGTGCCGCAACGGCGGCAGTAGGGTTTCTGGATGCGCAGGGCGTCCAGGTTTTGCTCGCAGGTGGGGCAGAGTAGGGTTTCCGAAGGGTTCCGGCACACCACACAGAGGGGTGGGGCCACAAAGTCCAGCAGGGGTTCTAAGAGGTTTTGCCACCCCATAGGCGGAACAGGGCGAGCAGGGCCACGAGCGAAATGGCCAGGGAGATGCCCTGGCTCAGGGTCAGGAGCCCCCCGAAGAGGTACTGGGAGGGCTCGTAGTAGCGGAAAAAGTCGTCAAAGAACCGTACCAGCGGGCTCAGGAAGGCCATGGTCCAGAACAGGGTGCCCGGTGCCAGGTGCCGCTGGCGTTTCAGGTACAGGAGAAAGAGGAACACCAGGAACTGGCCGATGGACTCGTAGATCTGGGTGGGGTGGAGGTGGACGCCGGGGAACTGGGCCCCGGCGGCGCCGTCGGGAAAGACCACGCCCCAGGGCAGGTCCGTGGGTTTGCCGAAGCAGCAGCCGTTGAAGAAGCAGCCCCATCGGCCGACGGCGATGGCAAGCGGAATCCCGGGGGCGACCCAGTCGGCCACCCGGGAGGGGGGCAGTTTCCTGCGGTACACGAAGGCCAGGGCCGCCGGCACCCCCAGCAGGAACCCCCCGTAGAACACCATGCCGCCGTGCCAGATCCGCAGGATTTCCACCGGATCGGCGGCGAACTCGGGCCAGTGGGTGATCACATA
>JALXEF010000004.1 GCA_027069855.1 Caldifarciminota bacterium | reverse complement strand
AAGTGGACCTTGCCTCTTCGTACAGCCCCGCACTCCGGAGGGCTAGACCCAAGTGGTACCAAACGCCTTCCACATTTTTGTACCCCCCTGCCTGATGGATGGCCCGACTCAGTTTGTCTAAAATGTCCTCGTTGAATGTTGAGAGAAGAGCCAGCATGATCCGCTCATTTTATTCGTCAATCCCTTCCGGAATTTCGCCCACGATCACCTTGTTTAATTCAATGTAGTCACCATCCGCCTCAATGTAAGTGTCGGTGATGGTGACATTGCCGTCCACCTCCTCCCAGGCCTGTACCACATCGTTCCACACGGCCATGGTGGCGCTGTCAGAGTTGAAGGGGCTCCGACTGATGTACACATGCATGTGGTACTCGTCATAGAGCTCCGTGCCCGCAGGATCCAGATACACCTCCACCTGCGTGGGATCGGGCACCGTCATGGTCACCGTCATGTTCTGGGGAAGGGTGTTGGGATAGATGGTGAGCGTGTACTCGAAATGCACACCCTCTTCGTTGAAGTCCAGGGTAAAGGTCCCGCCTTCACTGGCCCGCACGAACCAGGAATCGCTGTGGGACTCCAGCACCGTAGAGCTCTTCAAAACCTTCACCGGCTTCAGGTGCTTAAAGTACCTCTTGGTTTGCACCCATTCCTTCTGGCTCTGGCACCCGGCCAGCAGAGCCAGGCTCAACACGCCCAACACAACGGTCCAACGCCTCATGGCGCACCTCCTTTTGGTATGAACTTCAGCCCATCTCCTTATGCCAGGAAATACCTGCGATATGTACAAATAGATCCCACCACCCTAACTCCTGTAGGGCTACCGTCTTTGGGCTGTTTGTTTCTTCTTCTCGGGTTGATAAATCTTGGAAAAGTCCCTGCGTTCTTTCAAGATCTTGTCAATCAATCGGGTATCCCGGATACGCTGGGCGATCACCAGGGCCGCTTCCAGGGCCATATACGCATCGTTCATTTTATTCAGGGCCCGGTACAACTCGTAAAGCCGTAGCAAACCCTGCACCCGGTCGCGGTTATAGCCTCCGCCTGCCGCTGCATTGTAGGCTTCGCGGGCGTAATCCAGAGCCGCATCGGGTTTGCCCAACTGCTCTACCAAACTTGAGAGGGACATGTCTACCCGAAACAGCAGTTGCGGACTGGTTTTTAACGCATACACCCGGGCCCGATGCAGGAGGGCACGCGCCCGGAGCAGTTGCCCCTGCTCCCACGCCCAAACGGCTTCGGCTTCCAGGAGCCGTACCCGACTGTGTTCCAGAGAACCGGGATGATGGTCATTGGTATAGAACTTCCGCGCCATGCTCAGCATGCGTTTGGCCTGGCGGAAGTCCTTGTCCCGGATCAGGGCGATCCCTATGGACACGGCCACATCCCCGGCGAACCGAAAATCCCCCACATCTTTGGCAATTCTCAGCGCCTGCTTCAGGATCTCCATCGGTTCCCGGGGGACCTTGTTCTCCATGGCAACACCAATTATCGGCAGGAAAATCCAACTTGTCAAGTCTCTCTCGTCAGATATCTAACGCGTTGGAAACGAAGGACTTATGCGGGAGACCCCGGCGCTCCTCCTTGTGGGGAAGGCACGGCCACCACGGCTCCACGCTGTTCCAGAAAGGCCAGGAGATCATGGTACAGGGGGTCTTGAGAGAGGGTATCCCGGTCGCCCAGGATCACGAGTTTTCGCCGTGCCCGGGTGAGGGCCACATTCAGGCGCCGCTGGTCGCGTAGAAACCCAATTTCTCCTTGAGGGTTGGACCGTACCAGCGAGAGGAAGATGATCTCCTTTTCCCGGCCCTGGAAGCCGTCCACGGTTTTGACCTCAATGTCCTCCGGCAAAAGCCCCCGCAGCAGTTTCACCTGATCTTCGTAGGGGGCAATGACGCCGATGTGTTCGGCCCGGGCGCCGTGTTTGAGCAGCAGGTCCACCCAGGTCTGGATCCACAGGGCCTGGCCCGGGTTTTCCCGGGAGGTGCTGCCCCGGCGTTGCTGCTCCGGGGCCCCGGGCACATGAACGAACACCACCGGGCGATCGTCCAGCACCGGATGGTCCAGCGGGTGATCCAGCAATTGCGAGAGGCGCAGGTTCTCCAGCCCCGGAGCGGCCTTCAGTTTTCCTTCGTAAAAGCGGAGGTTGGGGAACTCCATGATGGCGGGATGCATCCGGTACTGGATGTTCAGGAGTTCCGAGGCTCGGGGAAACAGGGTGATCCACCGTTCAAACAGGGTGAACCCCAGGCCCAGGGCCTCGGCGGCCTGGGAGAGCACCGTGGGCGGCAGTTGCCGGTGGTCTCCGGCGAGCACGGCGCGGGGCGCCTTGAGCAGCGGGATCAGGGTGGCGGGTTCCGTGGCCTGGGTGGCCTCGTCCACCACCACCAGGTCAAAGGTTTCGTTTTCCAGGTACTCGGAGCCGGCACCCGAACAGGTAGCAAAAACAATCGCCGCCCGCTTCAGGATATCCCGAACGATGCGCTGGGTTTCCTTTTCGGCGGATTCCCGAAGCGCCCGGATCTCCAGCTCCAGTTCCACCCATCGGGCCATGCGGCGCATTTCCTCGCGGGGGATGCCGCGGCTGCTTTTGAAATGCCGGCCGTGGCGCAGGATCTGTTCGTAGGTGAGGCCGCGCCGCCGGGCCGGCGTGGGGCGGGGATACCGCTTTTGTTCCTCCCGGAGTTCTTCAATCCGTTTCCAGTGGGCCTGTACCAGGCCGTACCGGCTGTGGCGCTCCACCTGAAGGTCCAGGCTTTGCTCCCGCAGGGCCGGCAGCATCTTGGCCGGATGGCCGATGCGCACGATGGGCAGATCGCGGGCCAACGCCCCTTCGGCCAGGTTGTCCACCGCGATGTTGCTGTCGGCCGTGGCCAGGACCCGGAGCCCCTGTTCCACGGCCAACCGCAGGATCTCCACCAGTGTCGTGGTTTTGCCGGTGCCGAAGGGCCCGTGGATCAGGAAAAGGGGCCAAGACCCCAGGGCGGCCTTCACGGCCCTTTGCTGGGCGGGGTTCAGCGTATCGGCCACGGCAACCGCAAGGGGCCGCACCCGGGGCGGGCGATGGCCCAGCAGCACCGAGAGGTCAAAGGCCCCGAGTTCCAGGTTCCGCAACGCCTGGGCCATCCTTCGGAAGGTGATGTCGTTCACATAGAGGTCCAGCCGAACCTGGCGCCAGGCCCGGGGGAGCCGTTGCTCCAGCACCACCTGGAAGGTGTGGCGCGTGCGTTCCAGCACCACCCCGGGGATGCCGTCCCGAAGGGGATGCCGGAGGGATACGAGGACCATGTCGCCCGGGCCGATCTCGGTTTCAATCTCGGCGGGTCGCCACAGGGTGTAGAGCCGGCGGCCTCCCAGCCAGGGGCCCCGGTCGGTGGGCTTCAGGCCCAGCACGGCCCGGCCCGCCCGCTCCCGCTCCAGGCCCGAAAGGCTGCGCATCTCCCGCTCCATGGTTTCCATCTCTTCCCGGCGTTCCAGTTCCAGGAGCCGGAAAAAGTGTTCCCGGTAGTGGTCGGGAGTTTCAAAGCGGAGCGGGGGTTTGCCCGGACGCATGACGGGTCAGGCGTTCAGCCCTCCATTTTGATGAGGGTGCCCGAGGGCAGGTCGCGGGTGACCGCATAGCCCACGGGGAGCACCACCCGATCCCCGATCTCCACGCGGTTGATCACGGTGACTCCGGCACTCAGGATGCAGAGCGTGCCGATCTTAACGCTGCCCGAGGTCACCACCCCCGGGGCGATCAGGTTGGAATCGCCCACGATGTTGTGGTGCCCCACCTTGGCGCCGTAGGAGATGAGGTTGTTGTGGCCGATGCGGGTGGACGCCCCGATGTACACCTGACCGCCGATGATGTTGCCCTCGCCCAGTTGCACGCCCCGCCGGAGTTCGGCCGAACGGGCGATGGCATTGGTGAACCGGATGCCGTGTTCCCTGTAGTGGGTGAAGATCTCGTGGCGGATCTGCATGGTTTTCAGGTTGGCGCCGATGGAAAGGATCACCGTATCGTAGGCGTTCCGGTCAAACTCCAGGGGAAACGCCCGAACACTGTGGAAGATGACCGGCAGGTTGAACAGGGGAAACTCGGTCACCCGGTCGTCCACCAGGCCCACGATCATCTTGTCCGGGTCGTCGGCCAGGATGTCCACCACCACCTCGGCGCCCCGGCCGGCCCCGATGATCACCACCCGTTCCAGGTCGTAGCGGAACCGGGGGGTGGGCCGGCGGATTTCCTTCGGCTTCCGGGTTTCCTTTTCGTAGAAGGCCACCACATCCTTCTCCAGGATCACGCCCTTTTTGGGGATCCGGCGGAGGTCTATGCCCAGTTCCCGGGCCTTTTCCACGGCCTTTCGGGTGGCCTTCACCCCGGGTTCCGTCGTCTCCTCCTCGGAAGCCGGGGCCTCCTGCAGGGCCCGGTCCAGGGCCTCCCGGCTTTCAAAGATGCGGACCAGCACGGTGCCGTAGGGATGCACCTCCCCTTCCTTCACCAGCACCTGCACATACCCCTCCTCGGGGCTTTCTATGGTTTCCACGGCCTTGGTGGTTTCCACCTCCACCAGGGGCTGGCCCGGTTTCACCCGGTCGCCGGTGTGCACGAACACGGCCTTGATGGTGGCTTCGGTTTCGTTGACATCCAGGCGGGGCAAGAGAATTTCGGTCATGGGTTCCTCCTTCTATGGCCGGGGTTTGAGTTCCTCGGCCGGGTCGGGAAAGGGGGCCTCCTCGGCCCGGCGGAACGCTTCGGCCACCTGGCGGCGTACCCGTTCCTCAATTTCCCGGACGGTTTCCTCGGGCAAGGCCCGCCGGGCGCGCAGCAGGGGATCGTTTTCCCGCCAGTAGGCCTCCAGTTCGGGCACCACGTACTCGCGTTTGTCGCTCTTGGAGTGGCCGCAGAGCCGATAGGTTTCAAACTCCAGGAACACGGGCCGGCGGGTTTCGCGAACCCGCTGGTAAATCTCGCCGAAGAGCCGGTGGATCTCCAGGACATCCAGGGCCCGGTGGCGCACATAGGGCAGGCCGAATCCCCGAACCCGGCTCTCAAAGGTGCCGCCGGTCACGCGCTCGGTGACCGTACTCATGGCGTAGTGGTTGTTTTCCAGCACGAAGATGTTGGGGGTCTGGAACGCCCCGGCCAGGTTCAGGGCCTCCAGGGTGTGGCCTTCGTTCATGCCGCCGTCGCCCAGGAAACTGATGACAACCCCGGGCTCGCCCTTCAACTTTTTGGCCAGGGCCACGCCCACCGCCGAGGGCAACATGCCCCCGGTGATGCCGTTGGTCAGGAAGTTGCCGAAGGCCAGGTGCTGGCTGCCGCCCCGGCCGTGGATCACGCCGGTTTTCTTGCCCATGAGTTCGGAGGCCAGTTCAAACACCCTACCGGTGAGGGCCAGGAAGTGGCCGTGGCTGCGGTGGGTGCCGGTCACAAAGTCCTCGTCGGGGTGCACATGGCTCAGCACGCCCACGGCGATGGCCTCCTGGCCGATGCTGCCGTGGGTGGTGCCCCGCATCTGGCCCCGGGCGAAATAGGCCTCCACGGTTTGCTCAAAGGTGCGGATCAGGAACATGCGCTCGTAAAACCGGGCCAAAAGATCCAGATTCATGGCGTTGCCCTCTCCAGAAACTGCAGGGTTTCGGTGACGATGCGGGAAGCCGTGGGCAGCACGAAGCGCTCCAGGGGCTCGGAGGCCGGGATATAGTGGTCCCGGGCGCCGAGGGCCAGGGCCGGCTTGCCCGCATGGTGCTGGATCCGATAGGCCACATCCCGGGCCCAGCCGAACTGGACCCAGCTTTCCTCCACAACCACCACGGCGCGGCCCCGCAGGGGCAGGGTTTCCACCCGGCCGTGGGAGAGGTCCGAGATCACCAGGGTTTCGGCGATCACCTCGTGGTCGTACAGCAGCCGCTCCTGGGCCTGGATCACCTCCTGGAGCACACCCCCGTAGGTCACGAAGGAGACCTCCGGGGGTTCGTCGGGCAGGGCCAGGCGTTGCACCGGAAACCGGTCCGCCACAGCGGTTTCCACCACGAACAGGTCGCCGAAGGCGCCCTGGGTGACCACAGGGCGGGCGTAATCCAGTTTGTTTTCCACGAAGATCACGGGCATGCCCAGGTTCACGGAGGTTTTCAACAGGGCACCGGGGTCGGAGAGCACATTGGGCGCCACCACCCGGAGCCCCGGGATTCCCAGGAACAGCCGTTCCAGCGACTGGGAATGGGTGGCGCCATAGCCCCGATAGCCGCCGGAGGGCGTACGGAGCACATAGTGGAGCGGGCGGTCGTACATTTCGTAGAACTTGGCCAGGTGGTTGACCACCTGGTCCACCACAAGGGTGACGAAGTCGCCGAACATGATCTCCACGATGGGCTTCAGGCCGGCGAGGGCCATGCCGATGCCCAGGCCGGTGTACCCCTGTTCGGACATGGGCATGCTCAGGAGCCGCCCCGGAAACTTGGTGGAGAGGCCCTTGGTCACCTTAAAGGCGCCGCCGTAGGGCTCCTCAATATCCTCGCCCAGCAGATAAACGGTGGGGTCCTGGGCCAGCAGGTCTTCTATGGCCTGCCGCAGATGTTCAATGTACCGCATGGTGGTGCCTAATTCTAAGCCCTGCCGGGGCGGGAGAGGGTTCTGACTTTTCCGGCCCGGTGCCCGATCGTTGTTCCTGGCGCAGCCCCGGCATAGAATAGCAGGGTGATGGCATCGTTGGCGGATCTTCGGAAGGAAATCCAGGCGGCCCGGCGGAAATTGACCACCATCGCCCGGCTGCTGGCCGAGTACGAGCGCGCGCAACGGGCCCGACGCGACCCCTTCGCCCTGGAACGCCTGCTCCAGCAACTGGAAAAACAGGGCCGCGACGCCCCCCTGGGCCCGGAAACCCGGGAACGGCTGCGCCGCTGGCTGGAATACGAACGCACCCTTCTGCGGGAACAACGCCGGACCTATCAGGTGCAGTTCGTGCAGGAGCTCCAGGCCAAACTCCGCCCCCTGGGCTTTTCGCTGGAGGGGCACCTGCCCCGCCTGTACGCCGGCCTGTACCAGATTTTGCCCTCCTTTGAACAGGGGACCGTGAAGATCACCTGGGGGCCGGAGCCCGTGGCCTCGCTGAAGGGCCTGGACCCCGGCCGGGTGACGCAGGCCATCCAGAAACACGAGAAGGCGCTGAAGCGCCCCTTCGTGGCCGAGGAGTTCTTCCGCCTGCTCCGGCAGGCGTATCGGCGGGCCCGGCAGGAGGCCGGCCCGGACCGGCGGGTTCCCCTGGCCCTCGTGCATCGCCACCTCACCCTGCTGCTCCAGCCCAGAACCTTCTGGCAGAACCCCGTGCGGACCCGGTTCCGGGAGTATCCCCGCAGTTTCTTCGCCTACGACCTGTACCGGCTCCGGCAATCCTCACTGGGCGACCGGGTGCGGCTCTATGTGGCCACTTTTGATCAAACCCGCGACCCTTCCCAGGCCCTTTTCGTGCCCGACAGCGCCCAGCGGGGCACCCGCTACGCCTACCTGAGCCTGGAACCGGAGGAGGCATAACATGCTGACGAAACGCGAGGCACGGCAGATTCTGCATCCCCTGGCGGCCACCGGCACCCCGGCCGAGTTCGGCCTGGAGCACTATACCGTGGGCCTGGACCCCTTCCTGAAGGTGATTGACGAGGAGTACCTGTCCGACTACATCCAGATGGGCGGTTCGGCCTTCAAACTCGTGGTGGGCACCTACGGCGGCGGCAAAACCCACTTTCTGTATGTGGTGCGGAACCTGGCGTGGCGCCGGGGCTACGCCACGAGTTATGTGCCCCTTACGCCGACGGAGTGTCCCTTTAACCGCCTGGACCTCGTGTACCGCTCCGTGATGGCCAACCTGGCCCCGCCCTACGATCCCGAACACGCCCCCACCACCTACCATCGGGGGGTGGATGCCTTCCTGCACCACTGGTTCGCCCGCCAGCGGGCCCTGCTGGATACCGAGGAGAAGCTCCGGGCCTACCTGGAAGGCCTGACCGGCCTGGAAAGCACGAGCTTCGCCCGGGCCGTACGCCTGGCCTTTGAGGCGCTGTACCGGGAAGACAGCGAAACCTACGAACTCGTGGCCCAGTGGCTCAAGGGCGAAGACCTGAGCCGGGAACACCGGAACCGCCTGGGCATCACCGAACGGCTGGACCGCACCACGGCCCTGCGGATGCTCCGCAGCCTGGCCCAGTGGATCCGGAGCATCGGCTACACCGGCCTGGTGCTCCTGTTTGATGAAGCGGAACGGGGCCTCAGCATCGCCTCGTCTCGCGAAAAGCGGGCGGCCCTGGACAACCTGCGCCAGATCATTGACGAAACCGGCAATGTGCGGTTTCCGGGGGTCATGATCTTTTACGCCGTGCCCGATGTGCGGGCACTCCTGGACGAACGCCTGGAAACCTACGAGGCCCTGCGGCAGCGGCTGACCGGCGCCCTGCGGGCCACCAACCCTTCGGGCGTTCGCATTGACCTGGAACACCTGGACCTCGCGCCCCAGGAGTTCCTGACCCAGCTGGGCCATAAACTGGCGCGGCTCTACGAGATCGCCTACGAGTTTTCCTTTGACCCCGAAGTGCTCACCAAAACGATCCAGGTGTTCGCCCAGGAGGCAATCCAGTTCCGGCACGCCGACATCGGCTATCGCCGGCTCTTCGTGAAGGGCATTCTCCAGGCGTTCCACCGGCTCCGGCTGGAAGGGCAGCGCACCCCCACCCGTACCGAGGTGCATGAAATGCTCCTGGAGGAGGTGCGGGCCCTGGAGGAACAGGCCCTGGAGGAGGCCGACCTGGAAGAGTTCTGATGCGGGTGCGTCATCCCCTGTTCGGCGAGGGCACCGTGCTCCGTGAACGCTGGTGGGGCACCGAGTTCTTCGTGGCCTTTGACCAGGGGCTGAGCCTGTGGGTGCGGGCGTCGGAGGTGGAACCCCTGGACCGGAAGCGTCGCCGTACCAGGGCGGCGCCCCGGGAGCGCATCCAGGTGCAGATCCGCCGGGGGGGCGACCTGGAAGCCCGGCGCATGATTGAGGCCTTTAAGGTGGGGGTGGTGCCCCAGTATGCGGTGCGGGCCTTCACCTTCGGCCGCGACCGCGAGATCCAGCGTTTTCAGGAGGCCCTGCGCCACTTTGAGGAGACCGGGGGCCTGGCCCTGGTGGTGGAAGGCGAGTACGGCAGCGGCAAAACCCATCTCTTGAACTACTTCGGCCATGAGGCCCTGGAAACCGGGTTCGCCGTGGCCCGGGCTGAACTCCATCCCCTGACCGCCACGCCCACCCGACCCAAACGCATCTGGCGGGAACTCTGCCGCAATTTCCAGGTGGTCCACGAGGGACGGCCCTTCACCTGCCGCGAG
>JALXEF010000003.1 GCA_027069855.1 Caldifarciminota bacterium | reverse complement strand
TGGCATTTCCAGCCCCAGCGCGGGGTGCGGGATCTGGCCGCCTATTACGAGCGGTCCTATCTGTCGCCCGCCGGCATGGAACTCCGGCTTCCCACCGATACCCTCTGGGCCTACGCCCGCCTTCTGGAACGCACGCCCCAGCCCCTCCTGGACGAGGTGGCCTTTTCCCTGGCCCATACACCCCCGGAAATCCTCCGGGTTCTGGCCCGATTGAACCAGGAGGACCTGTTCCTGGAGAACGCCCGCGGCGTGTATCGCGCGGATTCCGCCCTGGCCTATGCCACCCTGGTGGACCTGCCCGACGGCCGCACCACCATCGCCTATACCGACGGCGATACCCTGCCCCCGGACCTCTACGGCTGGTATGTGGTGCATCCTCGCATCCTCTACGAGGTTCCGTACCGGGTGGACGCCTCCTGGTGGCAACGCCCGCCCGCGGACTACGGCCTCAGCCGGGACGACTGGCTGCGCCACGAGGAGGATGTGTACGCCCACCCCGACCAGGGCGCCTTCTGGCGCACCCTGTTCCAGCACGACAGCACCTACGGCCGCACCGCCCTGGATGCGGTGGCCTCGGCACGGACCCTGCGGGAGGCCGTACGCCGGCTGTACCTGTTCCAGGGGTGGAACACCGGTGGCTTCATGTCCTTCGGATACCGCACCCAGGACCTCCAGCCGGTGGTGATCTACCGCAAGGCCTACGGCTCCTGCGGCGAGCAGTCCATCCTGTTCGCCGCCCTCGCCCGCACCGCCCTGATCCCCACCTATGTGGCCATTGACATGGGCGAGGATCACCAGTGGAACGAGTTCTGGTGCTGCGGCACCTGGCATCACCTGGATGTGAACAACGATACCCTCAAGGGCATAGACCATCCGGCCACCTCCGTGATGAAGAAAACCATCACCGCCGTGGTGGGCTGGCGGCCCGACGACTCGCTCCTCGTGATCACCGGCCGGTATGTGGACACGGCCTCCGTGGACTTTGTGGTACAGGATTCCGCAGGCCGCCCCGTGCCCGGCGCCCTGGTGGTGCTCCGGAGCCACTGGCGCCGCCGTGGGATGCGCGCCCTCTGGGGCTACGCCGATGCCCGGGGCCGCGCCCACCTGCCCGTGGGGTATCAGCCGCCCCTCGGCAACATGGTGGAGATCCTGAGCCCGGTAGGCACCGCCGGGGTGGACCATGTGCTGCATCACCCCGGCCGGCGGTACCGCGAAGGGTTTCGGGTGCCCGGCAAGGTTCCCCCGGAGCCGTCCCCCAGCCCCGGCGAACTTCAGATCCGCTCCCGGGCCCTGCTGTGGGTGCACAACCCGATCACCTCCCGGCCCTACCGGATTTCCAGCGAAACCCTGCGCCGGGCCGGCTACGAAGGCACCCTGTACCAGCCCATCGTTCCGGGCGAGTGGAACCCCCGGGTGACGGCCTCTGAAGGCGGCTGGCTCCTGGAGAACCCCCATCCCTACCTCACCCTCCGGGTACGGGCCCGGATGCCCCTGCCCGTGCCGCCCGAGGGCCCCACGGCCCGGCTCTCCCTGAACCCCACCGAAGGCCCCACAGGCACGGCCTTTCCCTACGAGGTGCACCTCCAGGCCCCTGCGGGTCTCGCCTCGGCCGAACTGCTCCTCTGGCACCAGGACTCCGTAGTGCGCCGCATCCCCCTGGAGCCCGTTGCCGAGGAGGCCACGCCCTGGCGGGTACTGCGGGCTTCGGTTCGGGACTCCCTGGATACCGGGGCCGGCGGACCCCTCCGGCCCGGCACCTACCGCCTGGCTGTGCGGGCCACCGACCTGGCCGGCCGGACCACGACCTCCGATACCCTCCGGCTCCACCTCCTGCCCACCTCCCGGTATCTCCACCAGTGGGTGTTCCAGGACCAGCCCCACGCCTCCGAGCCCTCCGCCTCGTGGATCCTGGAGTTCTGGGTGCGGGAGCCCCTGCGGCTCCTCTATGTGGTTTCCGAGGCACCCGGGGCCGAGGGGCTGGACCTGGATCTCTTCCTGTACCGGGACCAGGACGGCGACGGGCGGCCCTCCAAAAAGGAAACCGTCGCGAGTTCCACCTCGCCCACGAACCACGAGGTGTTGCTGGTGCATTTCCCCGAACCCGGCCACTACTGGCTGTATGCCCAGGGTTGTACCGTGGAAAACCCGCCCCAGCCCTTTAACCTCACCTGTTCTTTTGTGGTGGACTCCCTGGGCGCCGCCCACGACACCCCGCTGGTGCCCGAGCAATAGGCTCTGAGGCGGTGGTTCCGCGGCTCCCTTGACCCCGGGGAACCCGGCCGGTAAGATAAGCCGCGAAGGAGGAGACCCGTATGTTTTTTCAAAGCCTATGGATGGCGGCTCTTTTGATCACCGGTGCCGTTGCCAAAACCCCCTCCGGCGCCGCCGGTGGGTTTGCGGAACCCCCGTCTTCACCGCCCACGCTCCAGTACTTCGGCGGGCCCGATGCCGACGGCTGGTACTACATTGATTCCCGGGAGCCCGACGGCCCGAGTTTTCAGTACCTGTGGATCAGCACCCCCACTGAGATTACCGGGGACGACGAAGGGGCCTGGCTGCCCCTGCCCTTCGCCTTTTCCTATCGCGGGCAGGCCTACGACAGCGTGTTCGTGTGCACCAACGGCTTCATCTCCTTTACCTCGGCGTCCACCAACCCCAACAACACCCCGCTGCCCAACCCCTCGGCACCCAACGCCGCCATCTATGTGTACTGGGACGATCTGGTGGTGGAACCCGGCTTTTCGGCCATTGATACCGCCACCGTGGGGGTGGCGCCGAACCGCCGGTTCGTGATCCGGTGGTACCG
>JALXEF010000002.1 GCA_027069855.1 Caldifarciminota bacterium | reverse complement strand
CCACACCTCGTGCCCAGGGGATTGTGTTCCTGGATCCGACAAAAGCTGGAGGTCCTTCGGAGACGCTACGGCCTGCGGAAGGCCACCGTCATCCTGGTGGACGACGCCTACATTGCCCGCCTGAACCGGGAATTCCTGGGCCGGAATCGGCCCACCAATGTGCTGGCCTTTGACTTGGGTGAGGACGCAGAGGTGTATGTGTCCGTGGATACCACGCGCCGGGAGTTCGGCGAAGAGGCCTGGCCGGAGGGCCTGGTGTTCTATGCTCTCCACGGCCTTCTGCACCTTTCGGGCTACGACCACAAGGTAAAGAGTCGGGCCGCCGAAATGGAACGCATCCAGCAAGAGGTCCTGAACGAACTGCTGCCATGATCGGGGTGTATCTCGCGCTCCTCTCGTTGCTCCTGTTCCTGTCCTTCGTGTTTTCCGGCTCGGAGGTGGCCTACTTTACCCTTTCCCGGAAGCATCTTCTGGAGGAACCCGGGCGGGTGGGCCGGTGGATGCGCCGCCTCCTGGAAAAACCCCATCGCTTTCTGGTGATGGTGCTTACCGCCAATCTGGCGGTGAATTCCTTCGCATCGTCGCTCTATTCGGTGCTGACCGGGCTTTATCTGGCGACCCTGACGGACCCCTGGAAAACCCTGCTGGATGTGGTGTCCTTCACCCTGATCCTGCTGGTGGTGTCCGAAGTGTCGCCCAAGGCGCTGGCCCTGACCTTTCCCAGGTCCTTTGCCCGGTGGAGTGCCGGCCTGAACCTGGGCGTGTATTACCTGCTTTCACCCCTGCTGGTGCCCCTCTCGGCCATTGTGTCCTGGCTGTCCCGCTGGGGTATCCAGGCCCAGCCGCCCCTTACCGAAGAGGAGATCCTGCAATTGGTGCGGGGTTCCCAGGAACCCGCCCTCAAACTCCTGGAGCGCGGGGTGCTGTTCCTGTCCTACACCGTGGAGGACATCGCCACACCCCGAAAGGAGATCAAGGCCCTGCCCTATGAGGCCACCCTGGAGGAGGCCCTGGATCTTTTCCGGGCCACCCGCCACAGTCGGTTTCCCGTGTACCAGGGCACCCTGGACCAGATCGTGGGATTCATTGAGATCCCTCAGATCATGCGCAGCGGCGAACAGGATTTCCGTGCGCCGGTGCGCAAGTTTTTGCAGCGACCGCTGTTCGTCCCCGAATCCCTGAATTTGTTGCAGTTTCTTCGGAAGTTTCGGGCCGCCGGCGCCCGAATGGCCATCGTGGTGGACGAGTACGGCGGTACCGACGGTCTGGTGACCATGGGCGACATCGCCCGCTTCTTCTTTGGAACCCTGGCCGAGGAGTTTGAGGAGGAGCCGGAATGGATCAAACGCCTGGGACCCCGCGAGTTTATCGTGCCCGGAGACCTGGACCTGGCCCGGTTCGCTGAAATCACCGGCGTGGACCTCGGCCGGGGCAGTACCCTTTCGGCCTTGATTCTGGAGCATCTGGGGCGGATTCCCCGCGAGGGTGAAGCTATTACGATCGGTCCGGTGGAGTTCTTTGTGCTGGCCAAGGAGGGCGAAACCCTGAGCCGGTTGAAGGTGCGGATCCGGGAGGCATCTCCATGACGGAAATTTTGGTGTTCCTGCTCAGTATTCTGGGTGTGGCGGTGATCGCTTCCTACGAGATGGCCTACATCGTTCGCGAAAAAGGCGTGATTGCCCAATGGTTCCGGCCGCCCTACCGCGAGTTTGTGCAGAACCCCCATCGGGTGATCATTACCGTGCTTTTCGGCATCAACTTCTTCAGCGTGCTGGCCGCTGTGGTGCTCACCCGCTGGACCCTGCGCCTGACCCAGGAGGGCATGGCCGTGGTGATCGCCGGCACCCTCACAACCTTTTTCGTGGTGTTCTTCGGCGAGATTCTGCCCAAGAGCGTGGCCCGGCTGAATCCGGATGTGTATCTCCGGCGGCTCACCCCCTGGATCTACACCCTGTACCGGGTGTTCCGTCCCCTCGTGCATGTCATTGAGCGGGTGGTGTACCGAAACCTGGAGGGGGCCCGGGAGTACACGCTGATCGACGAGATTGAGGCCCTGCTCTGGAAAGGGCGCTGGGAGAAACGGGATCTGGAACCCGAGGAGTTTCAGTTCCTCCTGCAAACGCTGCATGTGTTCCAGATGCAGGTCAAGGACCTTATGGTGCCCCTCCGAAGGATCTTTGCTGTGGAGATCTCCACCCCGCCCCGGGAGGTGCTGAAAATACCCGAAGTGTATTCCGTGGAGCGGTTTCCCGTGTATCGGGAACGCCTTGACCACATCGTGGGCATCGTCCATATTAAAGACCTCTTCGGCGTTCACGAAAACGACTCTCTGGAAGATTTCCTCCGTCCGGTCGCCTTCGTGTTCCGGGATTGGACCGTGGATAAAGCGGTTCAGGAAATGCGGAAGCAGGGGGTTACCTTTGCCGTGGTCGTGGATGAATACGGCAGCGCCGTGGGTATGGTCAACCTGGATCGCATACTGGAAGGATTGATTCGTGAAGCAGAAGGTTCTCACCCGCATTGATAAACTGCTGGAGATCGTGGAGGTCCTGCGACGGACCCACGATCCCCGGCGCATTGCCGTATTCCTGTCCAATAAACATCCCCAGGATGTGGCCCGGGTGCTGGAACGGTTGCCTTCGGACTGGCGTGTGCAGGTGTTCCGTTATTTGCCCCACGAACTCCAGGCCGAGGTGCTGATTTACCTGGAGGAACAGCCCCTGGAGGAAATCCTGGAGACCCTGTCGGACCAGCATCTCCACGAACTCGTGGAGGAGATGGACGCCGACGACGCCGCCGACTTCCTGGGGGAACTGGATCAGGAGGAACGCGAAAAAATCCTTTCCCTCGTGGATGAAGAGGAACGCCGGGAACTCCGGGAACTCCTGACCTATCCCGAGAACACGGCCGGCGGCTTGATGAGCAAGGAGTTCCTGGCCCTGCCCGAGGACACCACCGTGCGGGAGGCCCTGAAGCGCGTGAAGGAGTGGGAAGACGATGTGTCCCTGATCTTTGTAACCGATCGCCAGGGCCGCTTCAAGGGCGTGGTTCCCTTGCGCGACCTGATTGATGCGCCGGAGGACCGGCACATCGGTGTCCTGGTGAAGGAAACCCCCACCGTGCCCGCAACCCTGGACCAGGAAGAGGTGGTGCGGGTCTTTGAAAAGTACGACCTCTTTTACCTGCCGGTGGTGGACGAGCAGGACCGGCTGCTGGGTGTGATCACCGTTGACGATATCCTGGATGTGCTGGAGGAGGAGGCCTCTGAAGACATCGCCCGTTTGTCGGGCTTGAGTCGGATCGAGAGCCTGTTATTGCCGCCCTGGAACTCGGCCCGGGCACGGATTCCGTGGCTTCTGGCCAACCTGGGTACCGCCTTTCTGGCTTCGGCCGTGGTGAGCCTCTTTAAAAACGCCATTGATGCCTTTGCCTACCTTGCGGTGTTCATGCCCGTGATCGCCGGCATGGGGGGCAACGCCGGCATCCAGGCTCTGGCCCTTACCGTGCGTTCGCTGGCTTTGGGGGAGATCAGCCGAAAGGACGCCCTGCGCATCATCGTCAACGAGTTCCTGACCGGCATCATGGTGGGGCTGGTGGTGGGCACCGCCTCGGGCCTCATCGCCTGGTTCTGGGTGGGGAAACCCCTTTTCGGGGTGCTGGTGTTCGTGGCGTTGCTGGCCAATATGGTGGTGGCCTGTATTGCCGGGTTCCTGGTACCGATCACCATCCGGGCGTTGGGTGGGGATCCGGCCACCGCCTCCGGTGTCATCGTCACCACCTTCACCGATGTCACCGGCTACTTCTTCTTCCTGGGGCTTTCCACCCTGTTCCTGAAGTCCTTAACCGGGTGAATCCCGCACCGGGATTCAGAACAGGTTCATCTCCTCTCCACCCATGTCGTTTTCTTCGTCGGCAGGGGGACGGGTGCGTTTCGGCCGGTAGTTGTTGAAGAGATACCGCAGGCTCAGCGATACCGTGGGCGATGTGCGTTGGTAGGTGCGGGAAACCTGAAAGCCGGTGCCTTCACTGTCAAAGGCCCAACGCCCCGTGGAAAACAGGTCGCGGACCCGCAGGGTGAGGCTGAGCTGGCGCGAGAATTGCACCTTCCAGGCCAGGTCCACCGTAAAGAAGCCCTGGCGGGTTCCCTGGGAGGTTACCGAGGGGCTGCGGTACCAGAGGTTGATCTGGCCGCGGTGGCGGCGCCCGAAGCGGAATTCGTTCCGGAACCGCACAGAGGAGTTCCAGCTGGTTCGGGTGTTGTCCTCCTGCTGAAGGCGATAGCGGTAGAAATCCGCAGAAACCCGTAGGTTCCAGATCCGCCGGAGGGTTGCGTCTACGGTGAGATCGCCCCCTACCGATTCCGATGCGTCCACATTGGCGTAGGTGTGAAGCAGCACCGTGTCGTTATAGGCCTCCTGCACGCGCTCAATCCGGTTGTAGGTGCGTCGGCCGTAGAGTTCCAGGGTGGCGAGCGCCGGGCCCAGCGGAGCCTGCAGGCTCAACTCTACGCTGTGGGTGTAAGCCGGTTTCAGATTGGGGTTGCCCTGGTGCACATTGTTGGGATCCAGCCAGGTGGGATAGGGTTCCAGCCACCAGGAGCGGGGCCGCCGGATCCGGCGGGAATATCCGAACTGTACCTGCCGATGGCCTGGAAACTGGTACGAGAAATGGAAACTCGGGAACAGATCCCAGCGGTATAGCCGAAAGGTGTCGCCGCCCTCGGCCAGGAAGATGCGGCGGTAGGTGGTTTCCAGGCGCAGCCCCAGCTGCATCCCCCAAACGCCCCGGTCTGCAGCCAGCAGGCCATACAGGGCATGGTGCTCCCGGAGGAACCGCAGGTCGTGCTGGAACTGGGGCTGGGGCACGAAGTCCCCCTGCAGCGTGTCGTACGAGGCATAGGTTTTCAGGGTTCGGTTCCGGGTGCCTTTGCCCTGATACCCGAGGTCCAGCCGGAGCCCTGCCGTTAAGGGACGGCGATACTCCAGCCGGGTGCTCCAGTGGCCGATGGAACTCTCCTCGGTGGACCGGGAACCCTGGTCCGGGGTATCACCCTGGGTGCGCAGGGTGTAAGAGGCCTCATCGGCGGTTCGGTGGGTATACTGGATTTCGGCTTCCAGCCGGTGTTCCTGGCCCTGGAACCGACGCTGGAAGGTGGCGAAGAGGGTGCTGTAGGGGCTGGAGCGTTGCCAGCTGTCTTCGGTGGTGTATTGGATTTCCCGGGTGCCTGCGGAGTCGGTGCGGCTTTCCTGGTACGAAAGGTCAAAGGACCGGAGCATTTGCCAGCGGCCGTAGCTGCCCCCCAGGCTCAGAAAGGTGGGGCCTAGGGAGAGCTCTATGCCTCCCCGGAGGTTGTAGGGGGTCATCCGCCGTTCGTAGGTTCCTTCGGCAGAACGCTCCAGAGCCAGGGTTTCGCGCCATTCGTAACCGGTGTAGTGCCCGGGATAGGCCCGGCGGTGGAAAGCACCGCTCAGGTAAAGGTTGACCGGCCCGGATCGGCGGTTCAGCAAAAGGTCGCCTCCGTAGGTGGTAAACCGGCCGGCATACAGGTTCAGGGCGCCGCTTACGCCGGGGCGCCGCTGCTTTTTGAGCACCACATTCATGATGCCCACCTCGCCCTCGGGATCATAACGGGCTGAGGGGGAGGTGATGATTTCAATGCGGTCAATGAGGCTGGCCGGGATCTGGGCCAGGGCCTCGGAGGGGTCCATAAGCGTGGGCCGGCCGTCTATCAGCAGGGTGAAATTGTTGCTGCCCCGCAAGTATACCTGGCCTTCCAGGTCCACGGTCACCGAGGGCACGGTTTCCAGCACCTCCAGGGCGGAGGAGGCGCCGGCGGCGGCCTGCCGGCTTACACGAACCACCTTTTTGTCCAGTTTGAAGGTCACCGGAGGCGCCTCGGCCGTGACCTCTATGGGTTCGGTGGAAAGCACGGTGGCTTCCAGGGGAATGGTTCCCAGGTCCAGGAAGAGGGTTTCGGGGGAGAGGTGTACGGGGCCCAGTGTTCTTTCCCGGTATCCCAGGAAATCCACCGTGAGGAAATAGCGACCCGGACGCAGCCCGGAGAGTTCAAAGCGGCCCCGGGCGTCGGTGGCGGCACCGGTTACCTGGGTGCTGTCGGGAAGCCGATACAGGAGAACACTGGCGTATTCCAGGGGGATGTGCTGCTGGGCATCTACCACCTGCCCTACAATCCGGCCGGCACCGGCTGCTGCCAGCGGTGAAACCAGGAGCCAGAACACACCTAAGTGCAAACGGAAACGGCGCATGGAACAGAGCCTCCTTTCGAGCCAGGGCTGAACACCCTGGGATCAAGGTTATTTAGATCCCCGGAGCCCCCGAAAGGTTCCACCAAGAAAAAGCCCCCGCAGGGGCGGGGGCTTTGGGACACTCGCGTTCGACCCTCAGGCATTGGCCGGTGGCGTTTCCTCGGCCGCGGTCTGTTCCTTCTTTTCGTCCGGAGGAATCAGCTGCAGCAGAGCCATCTGGGCGCCGTCTCCCCGGCGCCGTCCCAGGCGATAGATCCGGGTGAAGCCGCTGGGCCGATCCTTGTACCGGGGAGCCACCTCTTCAAACAGGTAGTTGGTGATTTTCCGGTCCACCAGGAACTGCCGGGCCTGGCGTCGGGCGTGCAGGTCGCCTCGCCGGCCCAGGGTGATCATTTTTTCAGCCCACCGCCGGGTTTCCTTGGCCTTGGCCAGGGTGGTTTCGATCTTGCCGTGGCGGAGCAGGGAAATCACCTGGTTGCGGAGCATCGCCCGACGGTGCTCCGCATCGCGGCCGAGTTTCTTAACCCTCTTCCTGTGCCTCATCTTCCATCTCCTTGAGGTACTTGCTCACATCCATGCCCAGTTTCAGCCCCAATTGCTTGAGTTTCTCTTGCACTTCCTGCAGGGATTTCTCGCCAAAGTTTTTGATCTTGAGGAGTTCCTCGGGGGTTTTGGAAACCAGGTCGGCGATGGTCTGGATGCCCTGTTCCTTCAGGAAACTGGCAGTGCGTACCTTGAGCTCCAGCACATCCAGGTCTTTCAGCAACACGGCCTTCATGCGTTCGCGCTCACCGTAGTCCTGCTCGGATTCCACCAAGGCCTGCTGGACGGGAATGGTAACCCGCTCAAAGTGGTCTAAGAGAATACGGGCTGCCTCCTGGAGCACATCCCAGGGTTTCCGGGTGCCGTCGGTCCAGATTTCCAGGTTCAGGCGCTCGTAGTCGGTGCGTTCCTCCACGCGGATGTTTTCCACGGTGAAGTTGACCTTGGTCACCGGCGAAAAGATGCCATCCACGAAGATGTAGCCTGCAGGAAACAGGTGTTTGGGAATCTCGTCAATGGGCTGGTAGCCCCACCCGCGGGCCACCACGAGTTCGGCCTGCAGGCGGGCATCCTTTTTGGTAAGGGTGGCAATATGCTGGTCCGGGTTGACCACTTCAATCTCACCGGGCACCTCAATGTCGCCGGCCGTGACCTCTCCCTCTCCGATCTTGCGGATATAGGCCGTAACCTGGTCGGCCTCCGGGGCGTCAAAGCGGAACCGAACCTTTTTCAGGTTCAGCACGATATCCGGGACATCCTCCAGCACGCCAGGAAGGGCGCTGAACTCGTGGGGGACACCGTCAATCTTGAGGGCGATGATGGCCGCCCCCTGAATGGAGGAGAGCAGCACCCGGCGCAGGGCGTTGCCGATGGTGATCCCGTAGCCCCGCTCCAGGGGCATGAAGGCGTACCTGCCGTAGGTGGGTGTTTCCTCCTCCACCTGGATGCCCCGGGGAATCTCAAACTTGCGCATGGAACCTCACCTCGGTTACTTGGAGTACAGCTCCACGATGAGCCGTTCCTTGATGGGATGCGTAATGTCTTCGCGGGTGGGCATCCGGAGCACCGTGCCTTCGGGCTTGGCCTTGTCCAGACTCAGCCACGACACCACATTCTGGGGATCCTTGGCCTCCAGGGCCGCCTGCACGAAGGGGTTCTTGAGCATCTTTTCGTCGAGGGTGATCCGGTCGCCGACATTCACGAGGTAAGAGGGAATGTCTACCTTGCGGCCGTTGACCCGGACATGGCCGTGGCTGACGAACTGGCGGGCCTGGGACCGGCTGCTGGCAAAGCCCAGCCGATACACCACATTGTCCAGGCGGCGTTCCAGGAGCACCAGCAGGTTCTCACCCACATTGCCGCCCATGGTACGGGCCCGTTCAAAGAAGCGGCGGAACTGGCCCTCCAGCACGCCGTACATCCGCTTTACTTTCTGCTTCTCGCGCAACTGAAGGCCGTAGATGGAGAGCTTGCGCCGCGAGCGCGAGGGCCCATGCATGCCGGGCGGATACCGACGCCGCTCAAAGGGGCATTTTTCGGTAAAACACTTGTCACCCTTCAGGAAGAGCTTTTCGCCCTCCCGGCGACAGAGCCGACATTTCGGTCCGGTATAGCGTGCCATAGTTCGTTACACCCTCCGTCGTTTCGGCGGTCGACAGCCGTTGTGGGGAATCGGCGTCACATCCTTGATCGCCACCACCTGAAGGCCAGCAGCCTGAATTGCACGGATGGCCGCCTCCCGGCCCGGCCCCGGGCCCTTCACCTGTACTTCCACCTGCTGCATGCCCAGTTCACGGGCCTCCCGGGCGGCCTTCTCCGCAGCCCGCGACGCCGCAAAGGGGGTACCCTTTCGGGTGCCGGTGAACCCTACGGTTCCGGAGGAAGCCCAGGTGATCGTGTTGCCGTGGACATCGGTGATGGTGATGATGGTGTTGTTGAAGGTGGACTTGATATGCGCAATGCCGAAACTGTCCACCTTTTTGGTGCGCTTCCGCTTTTTGGTAAGACGTTTCCGTGCCATGGTTTACTTCCGCTTCTTCTTGAAGATGTTGCCCCGCGGGCCCTTCCGGGTGCGGGCGTTGTGCCGGGTCCGCTGGCCCCGTACGGGCAGCCCGGCCTGATGCCGCAGGCCCCGATAGCATCCGATGTCAATCAGCCGCTTGATGTTCCGCTGCACCTCGGCCCGCAGAGCACCCTCCACCTTGTACTTTTCCGTTTCCGCCCGCAGTTTCGTCACCTCGTCGGGGGTGAGGTCCTTTACCCGTTTCTGGGGATCAATGCCGGTGGCTTCCAGGATTTTCCGCGCCGTAGACCGGCCGATGCCGTAAATGTAGGTCAAACTCACCCACACCGGTTTGTTTCGCGGAATATCTACGCCAGCAATGCGTGCCATGCCTTAACCCTGCCTTTGTTTGTGCTTCGGGTTCTCACAGATCACCATCACCACGCCGTGGCGCTTGATGATCTTGCACTTGTTGCAAATTTTTTTGACCGAAGACCGTACTTTCATGGTATCCTCCCGGGGAAAAGGGCCGAAAATTCTACGCTACGGCACTGCCCCTGTCAATGAAGGCC
>JALXEF010000001.1 GCA_027069855.1 Caldifarciminota bacterium | reverse complement strand
CAACAACCTGGCCGCGTTCCTCTCGGAGGTGGGGAGGAAGGAGGAGGCGCTGGAGGTGATTCAAGAGGCGGTGGAGATCTATCGGAGGCTGGCCGAGAGGAATCCCGGGGCGTACGCGCCGGATCTGGCGATGAGTCTCAACAACCTGGCTACCTTCCTCTCGGAGGTGGGGAAAAAGCAGAAGGCCGTAGCGCCCCTGGAGGAAGCAATTGAGGTAAGGCTCCGGGCGGTACAGCGCCGGAGTCACGCGCCCCGGGAGGCCTTACATTTGCTCCTCCAGGCATTGGGGTCCCTGCAGGGCCTGTGCCTCCTGGCCCGGGAGCGGGCCGATGCCCAAGAAAAACTGCACCGGCTTCTGGCCCGATACCTGGAGGAACTACTGCCCCTGCTGGAGTATCAACTCCAGGAGAAAGAGACCTTCCGTCCCGTGTTGCTTCTGGTGTTAAGCCGGTTTCCCCGGTGCCTGGTGCAGGAGGTGGCGTACAAAAAGGTGCAGGAGCATATCCAGGCGCCCCGGGCCCGGTTACTCTTCCGGAAGTTCCTTGAAACCCTGGCCCTGCTCCGGCAGGAAACCGAGCCCGGCTGAGGCCAGGTTTTCCAGCAACCGGGAGAACCGCCGTCGGTCCTGCTCAGGCCAGGTATGCCACAGGGTGTCCACCTCCTTCTGTAGGAGGAAGTCTTCAGCCGGGTCTTTTTTTGCGGGGATTTTCCCGGCGAGCCGGAGCACGAGCCGGCGGGCCCGGTCCTCTTCAGTTTCCAGGGGTGTGCCCTTGATCTCCTTCAGCCAGGCCTCCAGTTTTTCTGCAATCCCCGGGGCCTGGCCCCGGCCCTCTTCAAAGGCCGTTTCCCAGGCTTCGCGAGCTTCGGCGATGTTCTTGCCCACCTCCGCGGCGGCCGGGCCCAGTGCATAGCGGAAGGCCGCGCGGCAGGCCAGCAGGGCGAGGTCGGCCCGGTGGAACACCCCGGTTTCCTCGTAGGTATCCAGCCGAAAGAGCGTGCCCAGCAGCACCAGGGCCCAGCGCAGATACACCAGGGGCTCCAGCGGGGTTTCGTAGAGGAACCGGGCCGGAATCCACAGGGCGCGGTGGGCCGGCGTGGTGTGGCGCAGCCGGGCATAGGCCTGGAACACCAGGAGATGCTCCTGGTACAGGAACTGCAGCCCTGCCTGCCGCACCCCTTCCTGCAGCCCCTGGGTGCCCGGCTCGCTGTAGAACACCGTGCCCTCCACCAGCATTCGCAGAAGGCCGAAGGCCTCCGGGCAGGCGGCTTCCTTCTGCCCGGCCCGGCACCGCTCCAGCAGGGTGCGCAGGTACGCCGTTACCTCCTTACGGCCTTCCTGCGTGCGGAGAAGGCTCGGCCCACGGGAAATGAACTCCTGCTGCGTGCGGATCATAGCCGGCTTGCCTGTCCTTGCGCCCTCTGATAGAGGGCCTGGAGCACCCGGGCCGGATGGCCCACCACCGAGGTGTCCTCCGCATACGCGGCCAGGAATCCCTGGAGGTAGGCATCTTGAGACTCCAAGCCCTGATCCCAGAGGCGGTTCTCCAGGATTTCGCCGAAAGGGCGCAGGTGGGCGCGGGCGGCGCCGGGAGCGAGTTCGTACACCGCCGCCAGGAAGGCCCAGAAGGGCAGAGAACCCTGCCGCCCCCGCTGCCGGTGCAGAAGGATCCGGTTGAAGAGTTTGATCCACTTTCGGAAGGGCAGGTGCAGGTACTCGTCCTCAAAGATTTCCTGGAGGATGCCGAGTTCCTTGTCGGATAGTTTCGCTTCCTCCTGGAGCCGGAAGGCCATCCGGTTGAACCGGGCCGGGGGCATTTCGTATCGCCAGTGAAACACCTTGTCCAGGAACCCCTCGGCCTCCCGGTCCTCGGTGTCCAGTCTCTTCTGGAGATGGCGGACGATCACCCGGTCGTTCACCCCCATAATCACCAGCACCCGATCCAGGTCAAAGTAAAACCGGAGTACCTCCATCACATGGAAGGCCTTTTCCGGCAGCAGGCGGTCCAGGTCGTCCACCAGGAGCACCAGTCCGATGGGGGTTCGCGTTTTTCGGGTGGCACGGAGCACCTGTTCAATGCTTCGGTTGAGTTTCTCGTACAGTTCCCACTGCAGGCTGGCGGGTAAAAAATGGGAATCGGTCTCGGCTGAAACGGTCAACAACGGAAGCCGTAGCTCCACACTCAGGCGGAGATTCTGGATGAGTTCGCCTAACCTTTCCCTGGCCTGGTGGAGAGATCTTCGGGGCCCCTGAAGGCTTTGCTCCAGAGTTTTGAGCAGCGAGGGCAGGGGATGGGGGTCGTCGGCGAACTTCCAGGCCTCGTAGTACACCACAGGGATGTTCTCCGAGGCAAATCGTTTCTGGAGGGCCAGGAGAAAGGAGGTTTTGCCCGTGCCCCAGTCGCCGATCACGCCCACGGTCACATTGCCCGGGGTTTCTTCAGAGAGCGAGCGAACGATGTTCAGGAAGTCTTCCAGGTCCTGCTGGCCCGGGTCTCGCAGCCAGTACTCGGATGCCGGTATGTCTTTGAGGAGCAGGGGCATGACGGCGAAATGATACATGCCAGCCTTTGCGAAGGCAAGGAACTTTCCGGGCTCCGTTATAATCAGGCCCTATGTCGCATCGAATTCCCCTGGTGACGAAGACGCTGGCGAACGGGCTCCAGGTGGTGGTGTCCGAGGACCGCAGCCACCCCCTGGTGTCGGTCCAGGTGTGGTACCGGGTGGGCTCCCGCAACGAGCACGAGGGCATCACCGGCGTGTCGCACCTTCTGGAACACCTGATGTTCAAGGGCACCCGGAAACTCGGCCCCCAGGAGTTCAGCCGGATCGTGCAGCGCATGGGCGGCATGGACAACGCGTTTACCAGCTTCAACATGACCGCCTACTGGAGCGAGGTGCCCTCCCGCCACCTGGAAACCCTGCTGCAGATGGAAGCCGACCGCATGGCCAACGCCGTGTTCCGGGAGTTTGAAGAGGAAAAGGCCGTGGTGCTGGAGGAGCGCCGCCTCGGCGAAAACTCGCCCTGGGAAGCCTTTTTTGACACCTTTCAGGCCACGGCCATCGTGGCCCATCCGTACCGCAACCCCATCATCGGCTGGCGGTCCGACCTGGAACAGATCACCCTGGAAGATGTGCAGCGCCACTACGAAACCTTTTACAGCCCGGCCAACGCCCTGCTCCTGATCGTGGGCGATGTGGAGGCCGACCGGGCCTTTGCCCTGGCCGAACGGTACTTCGGCCCCATCCAGAAACCGGCCCGGGTGCCGCCGGTGCGCACCCAGGAGCCGCCTCAGGAGGGCGAACGACGGTTCCGGCTGTACCGGCCGGGCTCCCTGACCGTCGTGGGGGTCGGGTACCACATTCCCCGGTACCGCGATCCCGCGTTTCCGGCGATCCACCTGCTTTCGGATGTGCTGGTGTCCGGCCGCAGCGCCCGGCTGTACCGGAAACTGGTGCTGGAGGCCGGCGTCGCGTCGTCGGTGGGCATCTGGACCGACTGGATCTCCGTGGACCCCTTCATCGTGGTGTTCTACGCGGTGGTGCAGCCGGGCCGGTCGCCGGAGGAGGCCGAAGCCCTGCTGATCCAGGAAATTGAGGCCACCGGCCGCGACCGTCCCCTCACCTCCGAAGAACTCCAGCGCGTGCTGAACCGCGTGACCCTGGGCTTTTACCGGGGCCAGCAAACCATGGCCGGAAAGGGCATGCTCATCGGCGAATTCGCCGTGGTGGAAGACCCCGAGGCTGTGAACCGGTACCTGGACCGGCTTCGGGCGGTAACCCCCGAGGCCACCCGGGAGGTGGCCCGGCGGTACTTCCGGGAACGCAACCGCACCGTGGGCTATCTCCTGCCGGAACAGGAGGCCGAGGCATGATCCGCGAGACCCTGGAAAACGGCCTGCAGGTGGTGATACGGCGTGAAGCGCGGCTTCCCTTGGTGCATGTGCTGTTGGCTGTGCACGCCGGCGCCCTGTACGATCCGCCGGGCCGGGAGGGCCTGGCCAGCCTGGTGGTGGGCCTGCTGGATGACGGCACCCGGCACCGCACCGAACAGGAGATCACCTTCGGCGTGGAAAACCTGGGCACCTCGCTGTCGCTGCGGACCAGCACCTACCTGGCCACCGTGAGTTTCACGGCCCTGGCCGAACACCTGCCGCCGCTTCTGGACATCCTGGCCGACATCGTGCAGCACCCGGTGTTCCCGGAAGACCGGTTTGTGGAGGAACGCCGCCGCCAGGCCGCGGGCATCCAGAACCAGCTGGCCGATCCTTCCCAGGTGCTGAACCGTCAGGTGATCCGCAAGATTTACGAGAACACGCCGCTGGGGCATCCGGTGTCGGGCTATGTGGCCAGCGTGGAGGCGATCCGGCACGAGGAGGTGCCGGCGTTCCACCAGCGCCATTACCGGCCCGATCGGGCGATCCTCGTGATCGTGGGCGATGTGCCCGAGGCCGACACCCTGCGGCGGATCCAGGACCTCCTGGGCCCCTGGTCGGCGCCCGAACCGGCGCCCGAGCCGCCCACCGTGGATCTCCACGACAGGCCCCGGCGCGAGGGCTTTTTGTACCCCATGAAGGTGAACCAGGTGTTCGTGGCCCTGGGCCATCTGGGGCCGCGCCGCCGCGACCCCGCATACAACGCCCTGCGGGTGTTCAACTACACCTTCGGCGGCGGTGCCTTCGCCTCGCGCCTGATGCAGGAGGTGCGCGTGAAGCGGGGGTACGCCTACGGCGCCTGGTCCCAGATCACGCCGGGCATCTTTTACCCGGGCCTTTTCCTCGTGCGTACCGAAACCAAGGTGGAAACCGCCCACGACGCCCTGGCCCTGATCCAGCGCCTCCTGGAGGAGGTGTACGAACACGGCATCACGCCCCAGGAACTCCAGGACGCCCAGCAGTATTACCAGGGCGCCATCCCGCGGATGACCGAAACCTACGGCCGCCTGGCCCAGGCCCTGCTGGACCAGGTGCTCAACGACCTGCCCGACGAGTACTGGGTTCGGGATGTGGAGGAGATCCAGCGGCTGGATGTGGACACCGTGAACCAGGCCGTGGCCCGCTTTCTAAAACCCCATCAAACCACCTGGGTGCTGGTGACCGATCCCGGGGCCTTTGACCCCGGTCGCCTGGACTTTTTGCCGGTACAGCAGGAAGAGCCGCGTTAACCGTGGTTGGCCCGGTGCCAGGGGAGCACCAGGCGTTCCAGGGCCGCCACCAGGTAAAACAGCCCCACCCCGAGCACCGTCAGGTACAGGATGGCCACGAACACCACATCCACACGGAGCTGCGCGTTGGCGTGGAGCATGAGGTAACCGAGGCCCCGCGTGGACCCCACCCACTCGCCGATGACCGCGCCGATGGTGGACACCGACACGGCGATCCGGGTGCCGCTAAAGAGATAGGGCAGGGCGGCATACGCCCGAACCTTCCGGAAAATCTGCCAGTCGGAGGCCCCCATAGAGCGCAACAGGGCCACGAGATCGGGGTCGGCGGCCCGCAGGCCGTCGCGCGTGTTCACCACCACCGGGAAGAACACGATGAGCGAGGCCATAACCACCTTGGAGGGGATACCGTAGCCGAACCACAGTACCAAAAGCGGCGCCAGGGCGAACACCGGCACCGCCTGGGAGCCGATGAGCACCGGAAACAGGGCGCGTTCCACCACGGGAAAGCGGTCCATGAGCAGGGCCAGGGGCAGGGCCACGGCATAGGCCAGCAGGATGCCCAGGAGCATCTCGCCCAGGGTGGTGGCGATATGGGGCAGGTATCCCTGGAAGCCGAGCACGGCCTCGGCCAGGATCCGGCTCGGCGGCGGCAGGATGTAGCGGGGCACCTGAAACAGCCGCACGGCCGCTTCCCACAGGCCGAGGAGCACCACGAAGAGCCCCAGGGAAAGGGCCCAGGGGTGCCGGAAACCCCGCCTCACGGCGACACCTCCTGCACTTCGGACTCCAGAAGTTGCAGCAGTTTCTGGCGCAGGCGGAGCAGGGGTTCCTGGGCGATGGACCGGGGGCGCGGCACCTGAACCTCAACCATCTCGCGGATGCGGGCCGGCCGGGCCGTGAGCACGCCCACGCGATCGGCCAAAAGCAGCGCCTCTTCCACATCGTGGGTCACGAAGAGGATGGTGGGCTGGTAGTGCTGCCACAGTTTCAGGAGGAGTTGCTGCATCCGGCGGCGCGTGAGGGCATCCAGGGCGCCGAAGGGCTCGTCCAGGAGCAGCACGGGCAGCCCGCTCATGAGGGTGCGGGCCAGGGCCACCCGCTGCCGCATGCCGCCCGAAAGCGTGTACGGCCAGGCGTGCTCAAAGCCCGCAAGCCCCACCTCCTGCAGCAGTTCCCGGGCCCGGGCCTCGGCCCGGGGCAGGTCGTGGCCCAGGATTTCAGGGTAGAGCAGGGTGTTCTGCAGCACCGTGCGCCAGGGCAGCAGCAGGTCCTTCTGGATCATGTAGGCGGCGCGGCGCTGCAGATGGGGCACCGGCTCGCCCTTCAGCCGGATCTCGCCCTCGTCGGCCGGCACCAGCCCCATCAGCACATTGAACAGCGTGGACTTTCCGCAGCCGGAGGGGCCGATGAGGGCCACAAATTCCCCCTCCTGCACCTCCAGCGAGATGCCCTGGAGCACCGGGAGTTTCCGGCCGTTCAGCACGAAGGTTTTGGAAAGCCGGTGGATTTCCAGGAACGGGTGGCCCATGGATGGCAAGGATACGCCCCGGGTCCAACAGGGGCAAGGCATTGCGCGCCGGAACCCAGGGCCTGAGGAAAAGGGCGTGCCGGACTACCGGGAACAGCCCCGTTTTACCGGTTGAGTATGTAGTTCGCCCCTACGGCCAGGCTGAGCGCCTGGAAGGGAAAGGCGAAGTCCGTTGAGGTTCCCCAGAAACCGCGTGAATAGGAGTTGATTGCAACCCCGAACCATTGGCTGAGGTTTCGGGAAACAGGCCGCTGGAAGTGGAAGAAGAGTTGAAACCCCATCAGGGCAAAGGAGGAGTCCTCGTCCGCGGGGCTGCCCAGAATGGCTCCCACCCCCAGGAGCACCGGTTCATGGCCCACGGCCAGGGCCGGGATCACGACCGAGGCTTTGGTAGTGCTATAGAGGCCGTTGATGAAGAGGAGCAATCGGCCTCTCAGGCTTGCGAACAGCCAGGTGTTTCGGCCCAACGGGATGCCGTGCCGCAGATCCAGGGTGAGTCCGGAGGCGATGTCCGGATCTATGGACCAGCCGAGGTCCAGGCGAAGGGGCAGGCCGAAGCGTCCATAGAGTTCGGGGTAGGCCAGCAAGTCGCTATGAGATCGGTGTGGCCATGTGTAGTAAACCACCGGGATCGCGAGGCCCAGGTGGAACTCGCCCGGCGCCAGGGGTCGGGGAGGGGAGTAGGCAGGTGTGCCCAGGCATCCGGCGGTCAGCGAAATGACCACGAGAAGGCTTCCGAAGAGGCCGATGCGGATCCGCGAGCCTTTCATTGCTGTTTCGGTGCCGGCGACCCCGGTTGTTTCTCTTGAGGCCGGCCGAAGGGGATTTCAAAGGACACCCCGGCCCCCACAATCCAGGAGGTGTTGTCATCGAAGTCCCCTAACGGGGACGGGTTGAAGAGGGTGAAGGTGAGTTCCGAGCGCGTGACGCCCCAGGAAACCGCCTTTTCATGGGTCCATTCCACCCGGTATCCCAGGAGCCCGGAGGAGGATGACCCCCCATTGCTGGAGGCAAAGTGCAGGATCGGGCCGGCGCCCACGAAGGTGTGGCGTACACCGAGGCCGATCATGGGGATGGTCAGGGAGAGGTATCCGCTGCTGGTCATCCAGAGGTTTTCCCGAAGGATCAACAGGGCGTGGGCTGCGTCCGAGGGCTCTGAGGGACTGTACCGGAGGTCGCCGTCCAGCTTCAAAAGAGAGCCCCCTCCGGCGGCGAAGATCAGAGGGAACCGCCAGCCCAGGTCCATGTGGTGGCCCAGGCCCACCCGTCCGTAAATCTCGGGCAGGAGGATGCCGAAATTGCCGCCCTCGGTTCCCACGATCATCAGGGGAACCCCCAGGCCCACGGTCTTTTCACCGGCCGGCAGGATGTCCGGCGGCTGATAACTGCCCACGCCCAGGCATCCTTCGGAAAACAGGAAAAGGACAGGGAACAACACGCCGAAAAGGGCCAGACGACGCAAGCCCTCGTATCTCCCGAAAAACGCCGAAATCGGCGGTGCGCTGTTCAGGCGGGCCGAAGACCGTCTCATGGGTTTGCCTCCCCGGATGAGGACCTCAGTTGCTCCCGTAACCGGTTCAGGGAAAGTTCGGCTGAAACCCCGGTGCTCACCATCCAGAGGTCGGCCTGCCTGCCCTCAGGATCCCGGGTGAACAGGGTGACCGTGAATTCCGGACGCACAACGCCCCAGAAAAAGGGTTTCTCGGTGGTCCATTCCAGCCGGAATCCCATGAGCCCGGGGAAGTGCTCCCTGTCGCTGTCCGAGAAGTACAGGAGGGGGCCGCCGCCCATAAAGGTGCGGTGATCCCCGATGGCCACCATCGGAGCGGTCACCAGAAGGTAATGGTCAGAAGAGATCAAAAGGTCTCCGCGGAGGACCAGCAGGGGGCGAAACCTGGGAAAGCGGATGGGCGGGCCGTAGCGAAGGTCGGCGTTCAGGTTCACAAGGAAGCCCGTGGAACTCGGGGAAAAAAGGAACAGAGGAAACCGCCAGCCCAGGTCCAGGCGATGGCCCAGGCCCACCCGTCCGTAGATTTCGGGGAGGATTGCGCCGAGGGCGGGCTTATAGGACCCTGTAAGGACCAGGGGGACTCCAATGCCCACGGTCTTTTCGCCGGCCGGCAGGATGTCCGACGGCTGGTAACTGCCCACGCCCAGGCATCCTTCGCTTACGAGAAAGAAAACAGCCAGGAGCAGGCTGGCTGCCTGCCACGAGCGTGCCATGCGATACCACCTCCTCTTTGGGGGTATTTTTCAGGATGAGCCGGGGCAAGTCAAAAGCCCGACCTTTTGCTGAAAGGAATGGCGATAGGAAGGTTTATCGCTTTCCGCCGAAGCGGCGCTCTATGTACTCCAGGAGAATGCGTTTGAAATCCTCGGCGATGTTCGGGCCCTCCAGGGTGGTGTAGAGTTTGCCCTCAATGTACACCGGAGCGCGCGGGGCCTCGCCGGTGCCGGGCAGGGAGATGCCGATGTCGGCGTGTTTGGATTCCCCCGGGCCGTTGACCACGCAGCCCATCACTGCCACCTTGAGGTTTTCCACGCCCGGATACCGGCGACGCCACTCGGGCAGGTGCTCCTTCAGGAACCGGTCAACCTCCTGGGCCAATTCCTGGAAAAAGGTGGAACTCGTGCGGCCGCACCCCGGACAACTGGTCACCTGGGGGAAGAACTGCCGGAGTTCCAGCGATTGCAGGATTTCCTGGGCCACCTCCACTTCGCGGGTGCGGGGTTCGCCCGGCCGGGGGGTGAGGGACACGCGGATGGTATCGCCGATGCCTTCGGCCAGCAGGATTCCGATGCCCAGAGCCGAGGACACGATGCCACGGGTGCCCATCCCCGCCTCGGTCACCCCCAGGTGCAGGGGATAGTCGGTGCGCCGAGCCAGCATTCGGTAAGCCTGGACCATCAACGGCACCCGGGACACCTTGGCCGAGAGCACGATGCGGTCGTGGGGCAGGCCCAGGTCCTCGGCCATCTCGGCGGAGCGCACCGCCGATTCCACGAGGGCCTCCACCAGCACCTCCTCGGAGGAACGGGGCCGCCTGCGCCGGGCGTTGCGGTTCATCATCTCGGTGAGCAGATAGGGATCCAGGGAGCCCCAGTTGGTGCCGATACGCACGGGTTTTCCCAGGTCCCGGGCGATTTCCACCATCACACGGAAGTTTTCGTTCTGGTGGCAGCCCCGGCCCACGGTGCCCGGGTTGATGCGGTATTTGGCCAGGAGTTCGGCGGTTTTCGGGAATTCGCGGAGCAGTTTGTGGCCGTTGAAGTGGAAATCGCCCACCAACGGCACCTCGGCGCCGGCATCCTGGAGCCGGGCCACGATCTCGGGCACCGCCCGGGCGGCTTCGCGGGTGTTCACCGTGATGCGGACGATCTCGCTGCCAGCCCGGTGGAGTTCCAGGATCTGCCGGGCCGTGGCCTCGGCGTCCTCCGTGGGCGTGTTGGTCATGGACTGGACCACCACCGGATGGTCGCTGCCAAGGGGAACCGAACCCACCCACACGGTGGGGGTTTTGCGCCGTCGTTTCCAGCGTTGCATGCCGCGCTGATTTTCCAACGCCGCCCGGAACCTGTCAAGAAGCGGCAGCCCCAGGCCGATTTCTTGACTTCGGCAGGGCAACTCCGTATGTTTCCCGCATGGCGCCCACGCTCTGGCTCCTGTTCCTGCTCTTTGCTCTTCCTGTGGGAGTGTACCTGCTCCGGCACCGTCGGGGTGCGCTGGCGGCCCTGGTGGTGCTCCTGTCGGCACTGTTCGGCCTGCTGCAGCCAGCCCACCTGGGGCCCACGATCTCGCCCCGGGTGCTGGATTTCCTGCTGGTGATCCTGCTGTTTCGCCTGGGCGGACGGGTGCACCTGGAAGACCTCCGCGCCCAGGCCACCCTGCTCTGGACCATCGTGTTCCTGGGCTCGTCCCTCCTGCTCGCCGTCGTGTTCCGGTGGCTGCCCCCGTTCCGGTTCCATGCGGTGCCCCTGGCCATTGCACTGCAGGCCGGAGCACCGGTGGCGCTGCTGGCCTTCCTCAAGGAAGAACGGCCCCACGGCTCGGCCGTGCGCCACGCCATCCTGGGCACCTATGTGCACCTTTCCCTGGTGTTCCTGTTCCTGGTCGCATTCCAGCCTTCGGGGGTGCTCGGAGTTCTGGAGCACTTCGTGGTGTATCTCCTGGTGTCCGCCGGCGTGGGCGTCACACTGGGACTGGTGTTCGCCTACCTGGAAACCAAGGTGGCCGAAGACTTTTACCTGCTGCTGTTGCTTGTGGGCACCCTGGCCTTTCTGGAGGGCCTGTTCGGCCTGTTGCACCTGCCCTCGGGCCTGAGCGTGCTGGTGGCAGGGGTGGTGGCCGCTAATACCTCGCTGAAGAACCGGCACCTGTGGCACATCCTGGACCCCTACGAGTACCCCGCCGTGCTGCTGTTTTTGGGGCTGGTGTTCTTTGAAGTGCGCCGGGCTCCCTGGCCCGACCTGGCCTGGGGCCTTCTGGGAGGGGTGCTCGCGGCCGGCCTGCTGCGCGCCCTTTTGACCTACGGCCTGTTCCGGCTGGAGCGGCCCGGCATCGCCGGCGCCCTGGCTCTTTTTGTGCCGGTTCAGGCTGCGGTGCCCCTCTGGCTGATCCACCACACGGTTCCGGGCCTGCGGGCTCTGGACCTGCCCCTTGCGCTGACCACGGTCGTCGGCTTCTGGTTGTGGCAACGGGCCTTTGCCGCCGAGCGGAGCCTGGTGCTCCAGCCCCCTCTGGAAACCTTCTGGGCGCCCGAAACCACCACCCTGCTTCGCAAGTTCCTGCGGCTGTTCCGCCGGACTCCCGGTCCCCAGACCCTGACCGCCGCCGACCTCCTGCGAACCACCTACCTCACCGTGCCCTCAGAGGCCACACTGGAGGAACTGGTGCAGGCCCTGCTCAAGGCCCAGGCCCACGCCGTGCCCGTAGTGGACGAGCAGCGGCGGCTTCTGGGCATCGTGCGGGGCCGCGACCTGGAACACCTGTTCACCGACGAGCAAACCCGCCACCTCATCCGGGCGATTGATGTGATGGTACCCCACGCCGGCCTGTCGCCCGATACACCCGCTTCGCGCATCCTGGACCAGATGAACCAGCTGGACACCGATTGCCTGCCCGTGGCGGCGGAGGGCAAGATCCTGGGGGTCGTGTTGAAACGCGACCTGCTGACGCGCCATGTTTGAACCGGCACTGCTCATCAAGATCGGAGTCATCTGGATCTCGGCCGTGCTCTTCGCCGAGATGGCCCGGCGGCTGAAACTGCCCATCGTGGTGGGATACCTGGTGGGCGGCATCCTCCTGGGCCCCTATGTGCTGCGGATCCTGGATTCACCCTTCCTCCACGAGATCAAAACGCTGAAGGCGTACCTGCTGGCCTACATCCTGTACCTGGTGGGCCGGAAGATCAAACTCGCCAATGTGCTGAAAAACCCCGGCAAGTTCACCCTGCTGGCCACCCTGCAGGCCCTGCTCACGCTGGTGTTCGTGGCCCTGTTTTCGCTGTGGAAGTTTCCCAATCCATGGCACGCCCTGCTCTTGGGGATCATCGCCATGCCCACGGCGGTCATCTCGGTGACCGTGGTGGACGAGTACCATGCCGACGGCCCCCTGTCCCAAACCCTGTTTTTCCTCATCGCCTTTGACAATCTGCTGGCCCTGGTGCTGTTCCTGCCCCTGGTCACCTACCTGAAAACCCACACCGTAGCCCTGGGTGCGGTATCCTGGGCCCTGGGCGGCGCGGCGTTGCTCGGGCTGGTACTGGGCCTGTTCCTCGCCTACGCGGAAACCGTGCTGGAGGAGGAAGCCCTCGTGTTCCTGTACGCCTGGGGCATCTTCGCCCTGGGGTTCGGCCTGGCCGCCTATTTTCACCTGGACGAACGGGTGTATGCGCTTCTCTTCGGCCTCGTGGCGGCCAACACTTCGGTGGTGCAGCAGCGGGGCCTGCGGCACCTGGACCGGGTGTCGGACTTCGCCTATTCCCTGTTTTTCTTCGTGGCCGGCGCCAGCCTGAACTTTCCCATGCTGGTCAACCTGCGGTTTGCCGTGGTGCTCTATATCCTGGGTCGGGTGCTGGGCAAGGTGGGCGGCAGCGTCCTGGGAACCCGCCGCACCCGGCTTCCCCTGCGCGGCGACTACCTGGGCCTGGGCATCCTGAGCCAGGGCGGGCTGTCCACGGGCCTGGCCCTGGCGCTGGGGGCGTCGTCCCTGGGCCTGGACGACCTGGTCAATGTCGCCCTGGCGTCCACCGTGGTGTTTGAACTCGTGGGCCCGGTGCTCCTCAAGGAGGTGCTGGTGCGAGCCGGTGAGATCCCTCTGGCCGTCCTGGTGCGCCGGGGCGTGGAACCCCTATTTGATGTGGAGTTCCAGAACATCGTGCACGAGTTCATGCGGCGGCTGGGCCTGGAGCCCGCGCGCCGGCCCGACATCACCCTGACCACCCTACTGCGGAAGACCTTTCCCGTGGTGCGGGCCGACGACCCGGTGCAGGCCCTGGTGCAGGCGTTCCGCAACGCGTCTTCGGATACGGTGGTGGTCCTGGGGCCCCAGGACGAGTTCGTGGGGGTGGTGTTCCTCCACGATCTGGAAAACCTGCCGCTGTTGCGGATGTTTGAGCAGGACCTCCGGGCCCGGAAACTCGCCCGCCGGGCCTTTCTCACGCCGGAAATGTCACTGCAGGAGGCCCTGGAGCGGCTTCAGGAACTGGAAACCGATGCCCTGCCCGTGGTGCAAAAGGGGAAGGTTCTGGGCATGGTGCACCGGAAGGACCTGCTCAGCGCCCTCCTATAGGGCGAAGGCCCGGCGGCGATACACGATCTCGCCCCTCTTGAGCACCATCTCCACCAGCGGCCGCGCCAGATCGTACACGAGGTGCACATAGGAGGGAGCGTCCAGCACCACAAGATCCGCCTGTTTTCCGGGTTCCAGCGATCCCACCAGGTGATGCCGGTTGAGGGCGCGGGCCGCGTTGTAGGTGATGGCGGCCAGCACCTCGGCCGGGGTCATGCCCATCAGAAAGGTGGCCAGGGTGGCCACAAAGATCTGGGAATAGGCCGGTGACGATCCCGGATTGTGGTCTGTGGAAAGCGCCACCGGCAGCCCCAGGTCCAGCATCTTCCGGGCCGGGGCGTAGTGCGAGGAAAACAGGAAAAAGGTGACCGACGGCAGCAGGACGGGCACGGTGCCGGCGGCCTTCAGGGCCTGGAGATCGTCGTCGGTGGCAAGATCCAGGTGGTCGGCGGACACGGCACCGAGTTCCGCGGCCAGGCGCGTAGCGCCGGTATGGGCCAGTTCCTCGGCGTGCACCTTGAGGCCGAAGCCGAGGTCGCGGGCGGCCTCCAGGATGCGGCGGGCCTCGTCCACCGTGAAGGCGCCCTCGTCCACAAACACGTCCACGAACTCGGCGAGGTCGCGCACCTCGGGCAAAAGCGAGATCACCAGGTCCACATAGGCCCGCCGACGGTCGCGGTACTCGGTGGGCACCACATGGGCCCCCAGAAAGGTGGGCACCAGGTCCTGCACCGCGTGTTTCCGGGCTTCCTGAACAACCTCCAGCATCTTGAGTTCCGTGGTCCGGTCCAGGCCGTAGCCGCTCTTGATTTCCACGGTGGTGATGCCCTGGCTCAGGAAGATGTCCAGGCGCTGCAGGAGGCTTTCCAGCAGTGCCTGGTGCGAGGCCCGGCGGGTTTGCTCCACGGTGTACCGGATGCCGCCGCCGGCCTCCAGGATATCCAGGTAGGTTTTGCCGGCCAGCCGCATTTCCAGTTCGTGGTGGCGGCAGCCGGCGTACACGAGGTGGGTATGGGGATCCACGAAGCCGGGCACCACGGTTTTGCCTTGAAGATCCAGGATTTTGGCGGCGTGCCAGCGTTGCCGGAGGAGGGGCGTGGGCCCCAGGTCGGCGATGCGGCCGTCCTGAACGGCCACGGCCCCGTTTTCGATGGGCTCCACCCGGCCTCCGGCCACGGGAACCACCTGGGATGCGTTCACCAGCAGCAGATCGGCCTCTTGCATGGCTCTAATATACGCCCCTGGTTGCAAACCCCGGGCCCGGGCTCAAAAATCGTACCGAGCCATGAGCCTGATCTGGAGACGGCTGCAGGCCTCCCGGTGGATGCGGTCCTATGCCTATGTGCTGGTGGACCCGGAAACCCGGGAGGCGGCGGTGGTGGACCCCGGCGGACGGGCGGCCCGAATCCTGAGGCTGCTGCAACGGCTTCGGGTTCGGCGGGTACGGTACCTGCTGCTGACCCACGGCCACATAGACCACATCCAGGCGGTGGGGATTCTGCACGAGAATACCAGGGCCCCGATCCTGCTGCATGAGGCCGAGGTGCCGGTGTACCGGTCGCCCGTGCGCAACGGCTCCCTGTTTTTCCTGAAGCCATACCGGCCGCCCGGCCCCCACGTTCTGCTGCAGGACGGCATGTTCCTGCCCCTGGGCCAGGCCGGCCTCGTGGTGCTGCACACGCCGGGCCATACACCGGGCAGCGTGTGCTTTTACGGGGGCGACCTCCTGATTACCGGCGACACGCTGTTCCTGCGCTCCGTAGGGAACACCTGGCTCCCCGGCGGCTCCCGGAGCCGACTCCTGAAGAGTTTGAAACACCGCATCCTGACCCTGCCCGGCGACCCGTGGGTGCTGCCCGGCCACGGCCGGGTGGCCCGGCTCTCGGTGGTCAAGGGCCTGAACCCCGTGCTTCGCGAAGCCCTGGTGCGTGCCTGACGATGATCCTGGTCGCTGCCCTCGCCGCCACCCTCGTGCTCATCCTGCTGTTTTACTGGGGCCAGCGGACCAACCTGAAACGGGCCCATCGGCTCGCCGTTCTGCTGGAAACCCTGACCGATCCCGAGGAGGTGGAATACCTCTGGCTCGGCGGCGTCCTCGGGTTCCAGGCCCGGTACCGGGCACCCCGGCGCCTGAAGAGCCGCCCGCTGCGCATCACCCTGCTGCTTTTACCCCGGCACTCGCCCCTGTACCTGCCCATCGCCTGGCTCCGGAACCGGGGCGACCGGCTGCTCCTGACCCTGGAATCCGGGGTCCGGCGGCGCCCGCCCGCCGTGCCCTCCGGCCTCGCGTCCCACCTGCATTCCGTGGAACACGACGGCGACACCCTCACCCTGGACCTTCAAATCCCCTGGCGCCGGGTTGAACCCCTGCTTCAGGAGACGGTGCAATGGCTGGCCTCCTGTTCCTGACCTTCCTGGCCCTGTTGCCGGCGGATTCCCTGTTCCACGCCTGGAACCGGGGGCACCTGGACGCCTCCGATAGGGTGTTTTCCGCCACAGCCCGGGGGTCGGCCCCGATCCTGAACGCCTGGGCCCTGTACCTCCGGTGGTCGGCGGCCATCGCCCGGAGTGACCGGGATGCCGCCCGCCAGGCCTTTGCCGAGGCCCTCCGGCAGGCCGAGGGATCGTCGGAGATGGCCGGACTTCTGGAGGAAACCCTCCACGACTTCTTTGCGGCCTTCCGCTATGCCTTCCCCGCGGATTCGCTCCGGGCCTGGCTCCGGGAGGTGCGCCGGCGCTGGCCCTCGCCGGACGAAGCCTGGTGGCACTACGAAAGGGGGTGGCTGTGGATCCACGAGCGGCCGGATTCGGCCGGCCTGCTCTGGGCGAAGGTGGTGCGCCTGAGGCCCACCTCGCCCTACGCCCGCTGGGTGCTCCAGGATTCGCTCACCCGGGCCTACCTGAGCCCCGAGGATCTGGGCTATGCGTTGTATCGCCAGGGCAACTACGAAGAGGCCCTGCCCCTTTTGAAGCGGAGCCGCCGGCACACGGCTGAGTACCTGACGGCCCTGTACCGGCTCCGGAAAAACCGGGCCTTCCTCCGGGAGTTCCGCCGCCTTTCCGCCCGCCTCACGCCCCGTAAGCGGCACCGCCTGGAATACTACCGGGCCGTGGTGCTGGACCGTTTGGGCCGCCGGCAGGAGGCCATCCGCGCGCTCGTGCACCTGGCCCGCCGGAGCAGCCGCTGGCGCGACGCCGCGGTCACCTACGCCTCGCTCCTGGGCCTCGAAACCAACTACATCACGCGAACGGCCCGGCTGCTGGAACGGAAACTCGGCTGGTACCCGGAAGCCCGCAGCCGCGCCGCCCTGCTGCACCTGGTGGTGCGCCGCACTTCCGCCGCCCGGCGCCTGTTCCGCCGGAACCTGGCCGCCCGGGGCTTTTACCGGGCCCAGGCCCTGTACTTTTTGTACCGGCTGACCCATGATGCCGCCTACGCCGACACCCTGTTGCGGGAGTTCCCGCTTTCCTACTACACGGCGCGGCTCCAGGCGCCGCCGGAGGCCCTGCACCGGCACAGCCTGGCGGCCCTGTCGGATTCCTGTGCGCCGGGTCCGGGGTTTCGCCTGCTGGCCCGGTACTTCTTCAACCCCTGGGCCGAGCCCCTGGCCCGGCACTGCCCCCTGCAGGCCGCCCGGCTCGCGGATTCGGTGGGCAACCCGGCGTTGACGATCCGCCTGATCCACCGGGTGCTCGGTGTCCAGGAGCGGCCCGATTCTCTGGCGCTGGCCCTGCTCTTCCCGCTGCCCGCCCTGTGGCGGCCTGCCCTGGCAACCCTGAACCTGCCCGATCCCTGGCTCCTTCTGGGCCTCATCCGCGAGGAGAGCCATTTCCGGCCCTTTGTGGTGTCGCCGGCCGGTGCCGTGGGCCTCACGCAGGTCATGCCTTCCACCTACCGGCAACTCTTCCCCGAGGGGCGCGACGGCGACCTGTTTCACGGCCTCGCCAACCTACGGGCCGGGGCCGCGGTGCTCCGGCGGGAACTCGCCGCCTTCGGCTCCCCGACGCTGGCCGTGGCTGCCTACAACGCCGGCCCCCACCGGGTGCGGAAATGGCAAAAACTCTGGCGGCGCCGGGGCATCCTGGACCGCGAAGACCTGTGGATTGAGTTCATCCCGTTCCGCGAAACCCGTAACTATGTGCGGCGGGTCTATCGCTCCTGGCGGCTGTACCGCTGGCTCTATCCGGCCGCCTTTTCACCGGCCCAAGGTTTATAATTCCCCGGATTGCGGTAAAAATTTTTGCCCGTCGGGAGGTTGATACCCCATGATGAAGTTTTTGATGGAGAAAATCATCGGCACCCGGAACGAGCGGGTGATCCGGAAACTTCGTCCGATTGTTGAAGAAATCAACCGCATTTACGAAGGCTATCGGGGCCTGAAAGACGAAGACCTCATCAAGAAAACCGAAGATTTCGTGCAGCGCCTGGCCCAGGGCGAAGATCCCGACGAGGTGCTGCCCGAAGCCTTTGCCCTGGTAAAGGAGGCCTGTCGGCGCCTGGTGGGCAAGACCTGGCTGGTCACCAACCAGCCCTACACCTGGGACATGATCCCCTTTGATGTGCAGCTCATCGGCGCCATCGTGCTGCACCAGGGCAAAATCGCCGAAATGGCCACGGGCGAAGGAAAAACGCTGGTGGCCACCATGCCCCTGTACCTCAACGCCCTGATGGGCCGTGCCCGGGGCGTGCAGGGCGACCCGCGGTTCCTGGTGGACGGCACCCCCCGCGGCATCGCCCATCTCGTGACCGTCAACGACTACCTGGCCCGGCGTGACCGCCAGTGGATGGGCCCGGTGTACGAATCCTTGGGCCTCACCGTGGGCGTGATCCAGAGCGGCATGGACCCCCAGACCCGGAAACCCGAGTACAACGCCGACATCACCTACGGCACCAACAACGAGTTCGGCTTTGACTACCTGCGCGACAACATGGTGTTCCGCCCCGAAGACCGGGTCCAGCGGGGCCACATCTACGCCATCATCGACGAGGTGGACTCCATTCTGATCGACGAGGCCCGAACGCCCCTCATCATCTCCGGCCCGGTAGAACACTCCCAGGTGGAACAGTATGTGGAGGTCAAGCCCGCCGTAGCCGAAGTGGTGCGGAAACAGCAGGCCCTGGTGCGCCAGATGCTCACCGAGGCCGAACGGCTCCTGAAGGAGGGCAAGGAACGCGAAGCCGCCGTAAAACTCGTGCTCGTGCGCCGCGCCGCCCCCAAGTCGCGCCGCCTCTTCAAGATCCTGCAGCAGCCCGGCCTGATGAAACTGGTGGACAAGGTGGAACTGGAACTCATGAAGGACAAGCGCATCAAGGACCTGGAAGAGGACCTCTACTACGTGGTGGACGAAAAGAGCCATTCCGCTGAACTCACCGAAAAGGGCCGGGCCGAGATCCAGCGCCGGTTCAAAGACCTGTTTGAACTGCCCGACCTTTCCACTGCCCTGGCCGAGATTGACCAACGCGACGACCTGCTGCCGCGGGAAAAGTTCTACGAAAAGGAACGGATTTACCGCGAGTACGCCGAAAAGTCGGACAAGATCCACGCCATCCGCCAGTTGCTCAAGGCCTACACCCTGTTTGAGCGGGATGTGGACTATGTGGTGATGGACGGCAAGGTGATCATCGTGGACGAGTTCACCGGCCGCCTGATGCCCGGCCGCCGCTGGTCCGACGGCCTGCACGAGGCCGTGGAGGCCAAGGAGGGGGTCAAGGTACAGGCCGAAACCCAGACCCTGGCCACCATCACCATCCAGAACTACTTCCGCATGTACGAGAAACTGGCCGGCATGACCGGCACCGCCGCCACCGAGGCCGGCGAGTTCTGGGAAATCTACAAGCTGGATGTGGTCACCATCCCCACCAACAAGCCCATCCGCCGCATTGACTACCCGGATGTCATCTACAAGACCAAAAAGGACAAGTACGAGGCGGTCATCAACGAGATTGAGAAGTGGCACAAGGTGGGCCGCCCGATCCTGGTGGGCACCACCTCGGTGGAGGTCTCCGAGATCCTTTCGCGGATGCTCAAGCGGCGGGGCATTCCGCACCATGTGCTGAACGCCAAGCACCACGAAAAGGAAGCCCAGATCGTGGCCAAGGCCGGCCAGAAGGGGGCCGTGACCATCGCCACGAACATGGCCGGCCGGGGCACCGACATCAAACTCGGCCCGGGCGTGATCCGCAACCCCGACGATCCCTCCTTTGAGGTGAAGGAATGCGCTATCAACACCAAGAACCCCACGCCCGGCGTCACCTGCCCGCGGGATCCCAAAAAGTGCATTGAGGAGGGTGTGCCCTGCGGGCTCTATGTGATCGGCACCGAACGCCACGAGTCGCGGCGGATTGACAACCAGTTGCGGGGCCGGGCCGGCCGCCAGGGTGATCCCGGCGCGAGCCGCTTCTTCCTGTCGCTGGAAGACGACCTGCTGCGGCTCTTCGGCTCCGACCGCGTGATTGAACTCATGGAGCGCTTCGGCTCCAAGGACGAGGGGCCCATTGAGTCGCGGCTCGTAACCCGCGCCCTGGAAAACGCCCAGAAGCGCGTGGAAATGCAGAACTTTGAGATCCGGAAGCGCCTCCTGGAATACGACGATGTGATGAACAAGCAGCGGGAGGTCATCTACGGGCTCCGCAACGAGATCCTGGACGGCCGCGACCTGCGCGACCTGGTGCTCAACGAGTATGTGCAGGAGATCATTGACGAAAAGGTGGACCAGTACTGCCCGGCGAACCTGGGCCCTGAGGACTGGGACCTGGAGGGCCTGAAGGCCGAATTGACCCACTTCTTCCTGGTGGACTTCCCCATCGTGGGAGCCTTCCGCGACCGCGACGAACTCAAGGCGTTTATCCGCCAGCGGGTGGAACAGGCGTACCGCGAGCGCGAGGAGGGCCTGGGCGAGGAGAAGATGCGGGAACTGGAACGCATCGTGATCCTCTCGGCCCTGGACCACCACTGGCGGGAGCACCTGTACGCCCTGGACCACCTGCGGGAGGGCATCCAGCTCCGGGCCTACGGCCACAAGGATCCGCTGGTGCAGTACAAGCAGGAGAGTTTCCAGCTCTTTGACGAGATGCTGACCAAGATCCGGAACGACGCCGTAATGCGGCTGTTCCGGGTGCAGCCCCCGCCCAAGGTGGTGCTGCCGCGGCGCTACCGCGATCGAATCGTGGCCACGAAGCCCTCGGTGCCCCAGCAGAGTCGGCAGGCGGCTCCGGCGGCGCCGGCACCGGGTGCGGTACCTGCGCCGGCGGCCGGCGTGCCGTCGGGCGGCGGCTTCCGGCCGCGGCCCGCCCCTGGACCCCGCACCAAGGGCACCAAAAAGAAGAAGCGGAAAAAGCGGTAGCCGCCGAGATCCTTTGCTTCAACCGGAAGGAGCAACAACATGGGAACCCTGAAATTCGGGCCTGCGGGCATCCCGATCCAGACCAAAAAGCGCGATACGATTGAGGGCATCAAGACCGTTCGGGAACTGGGCCTGGACGCCATGGAACTGGAGTTCGTGCAGGGGGTGCGGATGTCGGAAAAGAAGGCCCGCGAGGTGCGCAAGGTGGCCGAAGGCGAGGGCGTGACCCTTACGGTACACGCCCCCTACTGGATCAACCTGAACGCCAAGGAACCCCACAAGGTGGAAAACTCCAAACGCCACATCCTGGAGTCGGCCCGAATCGGCTTCATCGCCGGCGCCACCAGCGTCACCTTCCACCCGGCCTTTTACCTCAAGCAGGACCCCGAGGCCGTGTATCAGCGGGTAAGGGAGGCCCTGGAAGAGGTGATGGACCGGCTCCGCGAAGAGGGCGTCCAGATTGACATCCGGCCGGAAACCATGGGCAAGCCCACCCAGTTCGGCTCGCTGGAAGAGGTGGTCCGGCTGGCCAAAGAGATCCCGGGGGTCAAGCCCCTCGTGGACTTCGCCCACCTCCACGCCCGCTCCCTCGGCAAAATGAACTCCTACGAGGAGTTCGTGGCCGTGCTGGACTACCTGCAGGAGCAACTCGGGCCCGAGGTGCTCAAGGATGTGCACTTCCATGTGTCCGGCATTGAATACGGGCCCAAGGGCGAAAAGAACCACCTCATCCTGGAGGAATCCGACTTCCGGTACCGGGAACTCCTGCAGGCCTTCCGGGACCGGGGCGTGGAAGGGGTCATCATCTGCGAAAGCCCGAACCTGGAGGAGGACGCGCTGCTGCTGCAGCGGACCTGGCGGCAGCTCGTAGGGGAGGCCTGAGTCAGGTCCGCACCCGGCGGAACGCCCATAGGGCGGCGGCCAGGAACACCAGGTTGGGGAACCAGGCCGAGAACACCGGATTCAACTGTCCCACACCGGCCATGGACCGCGTGGCCTGCAGAAGGCCCCAGTAAAAGAAGGCGATGAACACCGCCAGGCCGAAGCCGTAGGCGCGGCCCCGCCCCCGCATTTCCACCGACAACGCCAGGGCGAAGAGGAGCACGATGAGGTTCGCCAGGGGAAAGGCGAACCGGATCTGGAGTTCCACCTCCTCGCGTTTGGTGTCAAAGCCCGCCCGGGAAAGGGTGCGGATCAGACGGCGAAGGCCCCGGATGTTCAATTCGTCCAGCCTCCGGCGCTGCTTCAGAAACTCGGCCGGTGTCTGGGTGAATTCCGGATAGGCGCGGCGTTGAAACACCTCTACCCGACGGGGCCGACCGTCCTCAAACCAGAACTCGGTGCCGTGGAGCAGCACCCAGCGGCCGTGGGTGAAGAGGGCGGTGTCGGCATCCACCCGCCGCACCACCCGGTCCAGGGAGTCCAGCTGGGTGAAGGAAGCCTGGATTGCCAGGGTGTCCCGCACCATCTTGCCGAAGTAGTACAGGATGCCCCCTTCGCCCAAAAAGGCCATGTCCTTGGGCCGGCGGATGGCACGCGGGCTTTCCAGGTGCATCTCATAGGTTTTGATCTCCCGCACCCGGTGCTGGGCCTCGGGCACCAGGGTGTCGTTGACGCCGAAGGCCACCAGCGACAGCAGGATGCCCGCGCCCACCAGGGGAGCCAGAAACCGGTACACCGATACCCCGGCGGTTTTGACGGCCAGCACCTCGTACCGGCGGGCCATCTCCCCCACGGAGAAAAAGGCGGCCAGCAATGCGCCCACCGGCGAAAACAGCACATACAGGTAGGGGATCTGGAACCAGTAAAAGCGCACGATGGCCCAGAAGGGCGCCTTGCGGTCCACGAACTTGTCCAGCCGCTCAAAGAAATTCACGATGATGAACAGCAGGATGACCGCGGCCACCATGATGAAGAACAGCTGGAAAAACTGGCGGAGCACATAGCGGTCCAGCCGTTTTAGGGGAGGGGAGAGGGGTCGCCGCATGGCTTATTCGGGCACCCGGTAGGTTTCGGTGTACTCCTCCAGGTAATCCTTGAGGCCATGCAGGGTGAGGAAGGGCAGGGGCTGGAAACCGGGCAGATGGATCAGGTCGGCCAGGCCTCCGGTGACCAGGCGCACCGGAAACCGGAGGCCGAGTTCGCGTTCACCCTGTTCCACCAGGTAAAGGAGCGCGCCCTCCAGGCCCCGCAGGAGGCCGATTTCCATGGCCTCCTCGGGCGAATGGCCCACAAAGCCCTCCAGCCTTTGCCACTGGAACCGATGGAGCTGTCGGGCGCGGCGGGCCAGGGCTTCCAGGGCGGTTTCCGGGCCCGGCAAAATGGCCCCGCCCAAAAACTCTCCGGTGCCCAGGATGAAGTCCACGGTGGCGGCGGTTCCGATGTCTATGACCACCGCATTCTGCTTGACGGTGCGGCGCACATAAAAGGCATGGGCCAGCCGGTCGGTGCCGAGTTGCACGGGATTGGCGTAGTGGATGCGGAAGGGGATCTGGTCCCCGTACACCAGTTCCAGCGGGGTTCGGCCGGTGAGCTGGTACAGCGCCCGTTCCAGTTCGCTTCGGAGATGGGGCACCACGGAGCAGTACACGCCGTATTCCAGGTCGTTCCAGTCGCTCAGGAGATCCAGAATGGCGTCCGTGGAAAGGTCCAGGGTGCTCATGGACCGAACTTCCTTCACCTGGCCGCGGACAAACCGGCCGAAGGTGACAGTGGTGTTCCCCAGGTCTGCTGCCAGAATGCGTCGCAACATGTTTAGGTCTTCAGGGGTTGTTTCTGGGCCGCCGGGAACAGCACATTGTTCAAAATCAGCCGATAGCCCGGCGAGTGTTTGTGCAAACTCAGGTCTGTGGGCGGGTCCCCGATAAAGTGCTGGTAATCTTCGGGGTCGTGCCCGCCCAGGAAACTGAAAAAGCCTTTGCCGTAGTTGCCGTAAATGTACTTGGCCTCGTGGGTGCCCAGCACCTCTCCCATCACCGTGACATTCTCCTTGAGCCGGTCCTTGCGGAACCCCGTGTCCTGGCCCAGGAACTCCTTGATCACGCGGGTGTGGTCCTGGGTGAGGATCGTGGGCACGGGATCAAACTTGGCCGAAAAGTCAAACAGGGTGAAATAGGTGTGGGGGCCCCGCCGGGCGGCCTCCCGCGTCACATCCACATCCGAGTGCTCGTACAGCAGAGGGTCCGTGTAAATGCGGAAGTTCGTGAAGGCCAGGGTTTGGGAGTAGTCCAGTTTCTGCTGGGCCTGAGGATCGGGCGGATCGCCGTCGTACGGGGTGTCCACGATGTCCACAGGGCCGGCGGCCAGGGCGATGTCCAGGGTAATAGGGGCCGAGCACATGGCGAACAGGAAGCCGCCCCGTCGCACAAACTCCCGGATCTTCAGGGCAACGGCGTGCTTCAGTTGCCACACCTTGGCAAACCCCAGTTCATGGGCCAGCCGGGTGGAAACCTCCACCTGCCGGCGGTACCAGTCGGCGTCGCGGTAGGAGGCGTAGAACTTGCCGAACTGCCCGGTGAAATCCTCGTGGTGGAGATGGAGCCAGTCATAGTCGTTGAGTTTGCCCTCCAGGATCTCCCGGTCGTAGATCCGGTCAAAGGGAATGCGCGCATAGGTGAGGGCCAGGGATACCGCATCGTCCCAGGGTTCGGCATAGGGCGGGATGTACACGGCCACCTTCGGGGCCTTTTCCAGCACCACCCGGTTCATGTTGGCCTGGTCGATCTGCTGGTAAATCTGCTGCACCTGGCTTGCCGACAGGGGTTCTATGGAAACCCCCAGCACCTCGGCGTAGGCCTGGAGGTCGGGGGAAGCCTGGATCAGGAAGCTGCCGCCCCGGTAGTTCAGCAGCCATTCGGTTTCCAGGCCCAGTTCCAGGGCGTGATATGCCACGCCGTAGGCCCGGAGATGGTCGGTTTGGTGGGAATCCATGGGCACCAGGAAGTAGGCCTGGCTCCAGGCCAGGGCCACGGCCCCGAGGAGCCCGAAAACCCCGAAAATTCGCTTCATTCCGCCCCTTATAATACTCGGAAGCCCACAGGCTTTGCAACAAAACACCCTAAGACCAAACCAAGGAGGCTGCGATGGATAGGGTCAGAGTGCTCATCCTCGGTGCTGCCGGTCGGGATTTCCACAACTTCAATGTGTTTTTCCGCAACAACCCGCAGTTTGATGTCGTGGGGTTCACCGCCACCCAGATCCCGGACATTGAGGGACGGCTGTATCCCCCGGAACTGGCTGGTGAGCTCTACCCCGAAGGGATTCCGATTTATGCGGAGGACGATCTGGAAACCCTGATCCGCGAGAAGGATGTGGACCTCGTGGTGTTTGCATACTCGGATGTAACCCACGAGCATGTGATGCATCTTGCTTCCCGTGCCCTGGCCGCCGGCGCCGACTACATGCTGCTGGGCGCCCGGCATACCATGCTGGAATCCAAAAAGCCCGTGATCGCCATCGGCGCCGTACGCACGGGCTGCGGCAAGAGCCAGACCACCCGCCGGGTGGCCGAAATTCTGAAACAGCACGGCCTCAAGACCGTGGTGGTGCGGCACCCCATGCCCTACGGCGACCTGCGCCAGCAGGAGGTGCAGCGGTTCGCCACCTTTGAAGATCTGGACCGGTACCACTGCACCATTGAGGAGCGCGAGGAGTACGAGCCCCATCTGCGCCGGGGCAATGTGGTGTACGCCGGCGTGGACTACGAAAAGATTCTGCGCCAGGCCGAAGAGGAGGCCGACATCATCCTCTGGGACGGCGGCAACAACGATATGCCCTTTTACCGGCCCGATCTTTTCATTGTCGTGGCCGATCCCCATCGGCCCGGCCATGAACTCCGGTACCACCCCGGCGAAACCAATCTCCGGCTCGCCGATATCGTGGTCATCAACAAGATTGACACGGCCTATCCCGAGGGGGTGGAGGAGGTCCGCGACAACATCCGCGACACCAACCCCGGTGCCATCATCGTGGAAGCGGCCTCGCCGGTGTTCGTGGAAAACCCCGATCTGATCCGGGGCAAGCGCGTGGTGGTGGTGGAAGACGGGCCGACCACCACCCACGGCGAGATGGGCTACGGCGCCGGCGTGGTGGCGGCTCTGAAGTACGGAGCCGCCGACCTGGTGGATCCCCGGCCCTATGCCGTGGGTTCCATCAAACAGGCCTACGAAAAGTACCCGCAACTGGAAACCGTGTTGCCTGCCCTGGGGTATTCCGATCGCCAGCTCCGGGAACTGGAGGAAACCCTGAACGCCATTGAGGCCGATGCCGTGGTCGTGGCCACCCCCATTGACCTGGGGCGGGTGCTCACGCTGAATAAGCCCTATGTGCGGGTACGCTACGAACTCCAGGAGATCGGAACCCCCACCCTGGAGGAACTGGTCACCGGCTTTTTGAAGGACAAGGGGCTGATCTCGGGCTGAAATCAAGGGATGGCCGGACTCTGCTCTACAGGGCCCGTTCAATGATGCCCATGCCCAACACCCGGTCGCCCTGATACACCACGGCGGCCTGGCCCGGCGTGATGTCGGCCACGGGCTCCTGGAACCAGACCTCAAAGGTGTCGTCGGCGCGGGGCACGATCCGGGCGGGACGGGCCCGTGTGGTGTACCGGATCTGAACCTCGGCCTCAAAGGCTTCCTTCGGCGGCTCGGGCGTGAGCCAGTGGGCCTGCACGGCCCGGAGGCCCCGCCGATACCGCGCCTGTTCCGGCCCCACCACCAGCAGATTGCGGGCCGGATCCTTGTCCACCACATACAGGCGCCGCCCGGCGGCCACGCCCAGGCCGCGCCGCTGCCCGATGGTGTAAAAGGCCAGGCCCTCGTGGGTGCCCACCACCTTTCCCTCGGGCGTCACGATGGGGCCGGGCCGTACCGTGTCTGGCGCCTGGCGGCGCAGGAACCCCCGGTAATCTCCGCCCACAAAGCACAGGTCCTGGCTGTCAGGCCGGTGGGCCACCGGCAGGTGCCAGGTTTCGGCGAGTTGCCGAACCTCGGCCTTGGTGAGTTCGCCGATGGGCAGGAAGGTGCGGGCCAGCTGGGACCGGCGGAGCCAACTCAGCACATAGGACTGGTCCTTGGCCCGGTCGCGGCCCCGGAGCAGCCAGGGGCCCTCGGGGGTGAACAGGATGCGGGCGTGGTGGCCGGTAACCAGGGCCCGGGCGCCGATCTTTTCGGCGTAGGCCAGAAGCACCTGCCACCGGAGCTCCCGGTTGCACACGAGGCATGGGTTGGGGGTGCGGCCCGCCCGATAGCCCTCCAGAAAGGCCTGCACCACGGTGCGGTAAAAGGCCTCGCGTACATCCAGCACCTCAAAGGGAATCCCCAGTTTGTGGGCCACCTGCCGGGCCAGCACCTGAGCGCCCAGGGTGCAGCAGCGGTTCTCGTGCTCGCGGCCCGGCTCGCTCCAGAGCTTGAGCATCACACCGTACACCTCATAGCCGGCATGGTGCATCAGGGCCGCGGCCACGGAACTGTCCACACCCCCGCTCATGGCCACGAGCACCCGGGCCGGTGGCCGGAAGGGGATTTGGCGCAGCGCCCTTTTCAGGATCTCCTGCATGGCCTAAAAGTATAGCGAAACCCGGGAATTTTTCCCCGGAATGGTGATTTTGGGGGCGTATCAGTCGGTGGTCGGGAGGTTGCAGGGACCTGGATGGGAAAGCCGCGCGGCGGCCTCCTGGTCCAGGAACAGGCTCAGGGTGCCCCGCCTGGGCCGGATCCGGCTGGCCGGGCAGGCGGGGTCCCGTTCCTCAAAGGACCGATACACAGGCTCGGCCTTATGGCTTCCTGCAATGAGATAGAGCAGGTGCCGGCCCTGGTTCAGCACCGGCAGGGTGAAGGTGAGCCGCCGGGCCGGAGGCTTGGGGGCGTTGACCACCGGGACCACCAGGCGCTGGACCTCCTGCAGGGCCGGGTGGCCGGGGAACAGCGAGGCCGTGTGGCAATCCTCCCCCAGGCCCAGCAAAATGAGATCAAAGCGCGGGAAGCCGCCGAAGAAGTTCCACAGCACCTCTTCGTAGAGCATCGCGGCGGTTTCCAGGGAAACATCCCGGGTTTCCGGGGCCACGAGATGCGTGTCGCCCCGAAGCAGCCGCTTTTTCCAGAGGGTGAACAGGATGCCCTGGTTGCTTTCGGGGTGCGTGGGCAGCACAAAGCGTTCGTCGCCCAGGAAGAAGTAGGTGTGCCGCCAGGGAAAGTCGTCGCGTTCGTTCCACAGTTCGTAGAGCCGCCGCGGGGTTTTGCCGCCGCTCAGGGCCACGGTGAACCGATCCCGCGTGTCCACGGCCTCCCGGGCCCATGCCAGGATCCGTTCCAGCGCCGCCCGGGAAAGCGCCTCCAGATCGGGGAACACACAGATTTCCGGGGTCATGGTCCGGCCGGCACCTCCCGATAAGCCACGATGCACACATAACTGCTGGGGAACGGGTAGTTCTGGGGCAACACCGGCCGAAGGACGAGTCGGTACCGATGCCCGGGCTGGAGCACGGGGCAGCCCCCAGGCGGCGGCCCGGCCACCACATAAAAGGGCCCCGACCGGCTGAGCCCCTCATAGGGGAGCACCATGCCCAGGGAACACCCCTCCGGCGGGATGGTCACCAGGACCACCACGGAATCCCGGGGCAGGCGCAGGGACTCGGGCGGCATGCTCTGCAGCCGTTCGCGTTCCACCTGCAGCCGGGCCAGGGCACGCCGGTACTCCAGGCGCTTTTGGTCATCCTGGGCGTTCTGGATCCAGGTGCGGTACCGCTGCATCTCCTGGTCCATGGCCCAGAGTTTGGCCCGATAGCACAGGGTTTTGAGATCGCGGGGCGAGGTTGTTTGGGCCTGACGCCGGTCTCCCTGGGGCCTGGGTTTCTTCGGGGACGGCCGGCACGCGAGAATCAGCACAAGCACGGCAACCAGCAAACTGCCCAAACCGCTAAAGCGCCTCATGTTTCCACCTCCGGTTGCCACCAGGTTCCCTTGTCCTGGTGCAGGATTTGCGCTGCAGCCTCCGGTCCCCAGGAACCGGCCGGATAGAGGAACACCGGAACCCGTCCGGGTTCCAGGGCATCCTCCCCGGAAACCACCTGGTACCGGTTTTCTTCCTGCAGCAGCGGCTCGTAGAGTTGCCACGAAGCCTCCACCTCATCGGCCCGCACGAACAGGGTCTGGTCGCCCTCCAGGATGTCCTGGATCAGGGTTTCGTAGGCATCGGGCAGCGGTTGCCGGAAGAACTCCTGATAGGCCAGGTGGAGGTTGACCCGCCGGAGATCGTGGGGTTTTCCGGGCTCCTTGATGCCGATCCACACCTGAAAACCCTCCTGGGGCTGGAGCCGGATCACCAGGTGGTCGGGCTGAACCCGCAGGCGGTACCTGCGGGCGGGAGTGGGCTTGCGGAACTGGATCACGATGACCGAAACCCGGGTGGGCAAACGTTTGCCGGTACGCAGGTAGAACTCCACATTGCTCCAGCGGTCGTTTTCCACACGCAGCCGCAGGGCGGCATAGGTGGGTGTGGTGGAATCCGGGGGCACGCCGGGCTCCTCGCGATAAGCAGGCACAGCCTGGCCGGCGATCACGCCCCGATCGTACTGGCCCAGGACCAGGGGAGGTTTCTGGCCCCGGTGGTCTATTTGGGCGGCCTGCAGCACGCGCACCTTTTCGTTTCGGATCTCGTCGGCCTTCAGGTGGGCCGGCGGTTCCATGGCCACTAAGGTGAAGAGCTGGGTCAGGTGGTTCTGGATCATGTCGCGGATCACGCCGGCCCGGTCGTAGTACTTGGCCCGGTTGCCGATGCCCACGCTTTCGGCTACGGTGATCTCCACGCTGCGGATGTGGGGCTCGTGCCACAGGGCGTGGAAGATCTCGTTGGCAAAGCGCAGGGCTAGGAGATTCTGCACGGTCTCCTTGCCGAGGTAGTGGTCAATGCGATAGATCTGGCTCTCCTGGAACACCTGGTGCAGGCGCTGGGTCAGGGCGCGGGCGCTTTCCAGGTCGCGGCCGTAGGGTTTTTCCACCACCAATCGGCTGCGGTCCCGGGGCAGATGGAGGCCCAAGCGGCCCAGTTCCTCGGCCACGGGAGCAAAGGCGGCCGGCGGCAGGGCCAGGTAAAAGACCCGGAGGGGCGGGGTATCAAAGGCGGCTTCCAGGTCGGCCACCCGGCGGCCGAAGCGTTGCCAATCCTCGGGGGTTTGGGCCCCAAGAGCCTCGTAGCCGGCGTTGCGGGCCCATTGCCGGGCCTCATCGCGGTTGACACCGGCGGCCACCAGGGCCTCAGCCACAAAATCCCGGTACGACTCGTCGTCAAACCGGTCGCTCCGGGCCACTCCCAGGAGCCGCCAGGCCTGGAACTCCGGTTTCCGGGTTACGCGGAAAAGGGCGGGCAAGAGTTTCCGCCGGGCCAGGTCGCCGTAGCCGCCGAAGACCACAAAGAGGAAGGGTCTCATGCCTTTTCCGAGCGACGGCGAACCCGATGGCCGCCGAACTGGTTCCGCAGTGCCGCCACCACGCGGGCGGCAAAGGAATCGTCCAGGCGGGAGTAAAAGCGGGCGAAGAGCGATTCGGCGATGACCGGCACGGGCACATCCAGGTCCAGGGCCTCCAGCAGGGTCCAGCGGCCCTCGCCGGAATCCTCCACATAGCCCACGATGTCTTCCAGGCCGGGTTCCTGTTCAAAGGCGCGTTCCAGAAGTTCCAGGAGCCAGCAGCGGATCACGGTGCCGTGTTGCCAGATGTGGGCGATCTTCTTGAGGTCCAGGTTGAACTCGGTTTTGGCCTGCATCACGGCGAAGCCTTCGCCGATGGCCTGGAGCATGCCGTACTCAATGCCGTTATGCACCATCTTCACGAAGTGGCCGGCGCCGCTCGGGCCGAGATGGGCATAGCCCTCGGCCGGGGCCAATGCCTGAAACACGGGTTCGGCATACCGGAACGCATCCTCCGGGCCGCCGATCATGATGCCGTAGCCGTACTCAAGGCCCCAGACGCCGCCCGAGACCCCCACATCCAGGAACCGGATCCCCTTTTCGGCGAGTTCCCGGGCCCGGCGCTGGGAATCCGTGTAATGGGAATTGCCCCCGTCGATCACGATGTCGCCGGGCTCCAGGTGGGGCACCAGGCCTGCCAGCACCTGATCCACGGGTTTCCCCTGGGGCACCATGATCCACGCCACCCGGGGCGGCGAGAGTTTCTGGGCGAGTTCCTGAAGGGTTTTTGTGGGGATGGCCCCTTCCTGGGCCATGCGTTCGGCCTTCTCGTAGGTGCGGTTCCAGACGACCACGGTATGGCCGTGTTTCAAAAGCCGGCGCACCATGTTGGCGCCCATGCGGCCCAGTCCGATGAACCCGAGTTCCATCGTAACCTCCTTATCGGTGCGGTTTTTCGGGATTATACGCCCGGCGGGCGTCATCCCCTCCCACCGGGAAGGGATTGAGGAGAGGGACGCAGCCCGTGGGCTGCAAATGCAGGAGCGGCTTTCGCCGCGACAACCAAAACTCATCCCCGCCCCTGGCGGGCGGGGATTGAGGGGAGGGGGATTCCAAAGCGGTGCCGGGGCACCGCACTCCAAGAGCCGGCGTCGCCGCTGAAGCGGCTCCTGTGTCGTCCTGGTATATGTTTACACTCTGGAGGGGGGAACTCCCAGGAGATCGTGAAGGAGGTGTAGGTCGTGGAGAAGCGCAAAGGAGCCATCCAGTACTCCGAGGCCTTCAAA